>JBEKYJ010000014.1:0-34002 GCA_049511095.1 Verrucomicrobiia bacterium | reverse complement strand
GCGCTCCACCAACGCAGCTACTACCGCCTCATCACCGCCGTCGAAATCTGCATCGACGGCAACGCCCCCTCGGGCGGCTCATTCATCGTGCAGTTGCTGGTCGGCAGCGTCCTGATGTCCCAGCAATACTCCATCACTCCAGGCGGCACCCACGCCTTCGCTCCCGTCACCGGCAACGGCAATGGCGGATCCGGCAACGGCCTCGCCGTCCCCGCCAACACCACACTCCAAGCCAAAGTCATCACCGCGTCCGCCACCTCCGACGCCACCGTCACCATCATTTCCGCAACCCCATGAAAGGAATCCTCATGAAAAAACTTCTGAACACTTCACACTTGACACTGAAAACTCTCGCTGCCCTTTCCTCCTTCCTCCTTCTTACTTCATCTTTCGCCGCCAGCATCAAATATCCGATCACCGTGATTTCTGGCGGCGTCACCGGCTACGTCGACACCATCATCCTGCCGACCGGCCTCGCGGTAAGTAATCTCCCCGGCGGCGGCTCCATGCTCGTCGCCACCGGACTTTCCACCACCGCCGGCAGCGGTGGCGCCGCCAACTTCTCCACCACCAGCAACTACGCCACCAACGCCGGCACCGCCACGTTCGCCTCCAATTCGGGCAGCCTCAACGGCCTCCCCGCCTCCAGCTACGCCACCAATTTCGTCGGACTGACGTTCTATGTCCGCAAGGAAGGCAAGGACACCAATACCGGCGCCAAAGAAAACGACCCGCTCCTGACCCTCTCCAATGCCGTCAGCCGCACCACGTCCAACGTCAACCCGATCACCACCTATTCCTTCGGCAGCCTCAGCACCGCCAATCTGACCAACAAAACTTTCACGTTCAACGGCACCACCCTCACCTGGCTCGGCACCACCAACGCCGCCAACCAAATCCTCATCACCTCCACGGGCACCACCCAACAAAAAATCCGCTCCAACCTCACCAACCTCATGATCTCCGTGAGCAACAACATCTCCTTGCCCGGTGCCACCCTGGCCGTTTCCACCACGCCTTCATTCATCATCGTTGCCAACACCGGCGTCACATACGCCGTGAGTAATGACATGACCAGCTACATGACCTCCTCCTCCAACACCGCCGTCACCGTCTCCAACCTCGGCCCCGCCCAAATCTTCGTCGGCCCCGGCACCTTCCTCGAACCCGCCCTGACTCTCCCGCCCCAAGTCAACCTCATCGGCGCAGGGATAAACTCGACTATTATTACAAACGCCGGAACGAACCCCGGTCTCACCATGACCGCCTCAAATGTGCTCTCTGATTTGGCCATTACCGAGCCAGCCGCAGGAGGGCAGGCAATAACTGTCGGCTATGATTGCATCTTGAAATGGGTCAGAGGGTATTCTCCGGAGGACGGGCCAATTGGAGGCGGCGGAAACATCACCGTTGATCACTGTATTTTTACCAGCAAGGGAGATTGCTTTGGGGCGAGCCCTTCAGGATTTGGAGTGCTGAGCATTTCGGACAGCGAATTTCACAGCATTGGGCCTCAAGATGGCTATGCGGGCGGCGCGGGCGCACGCGGCAATGGCGTTCGCATCAACGGGCCTGCGGTCCTAAAGAACTGCCTCTTCGACGCAGGCGGCAATCAGTACAACGCCGCTGTCTATACAGCGGATGGCGGAGCATTGACGAACAGTTTGGGCGTCACCAACACGATCAATCTCTACCGCTGCACGCTCCTAATTTCCAACAACGTGAATTCTGTCGCGATCTCGAATGATGCCAACTGTATCGTCACCGAGTACGGATGTGATTACGACCACCAACACGTTGTCGGACCTCTGCTGCACGGCATCGGTCCTTACACCATCGCCATCAACGCAACATCTGATTCCGGTGGCGTCGTAACCGGCGTGTATCCCGCCGGTAAGGCGATCCTCAATGCGAACTTTTTCCCAACGAACGCCGCCGGCCGTTATGCCTTTGCCAACTCATTCTCAGGCACGAACACCGTCACATTTACGGTTTACACGAACGGGGCGGCATGCGCCGCATGCGCTGTGGTTGGACCTTCAACGGGATACGAACAATGACCATGTCATTCGGGCTTCAGATCGACTCGACATCGAAAGATGAACGGCTTCGGGATTCGCCTTCATGGAGTCGATCTCGCCGGCGGGAATTGAAACACGTCCCGGGTGCCGGCAAAAGGCAAAACTGAAAGCAGCGGGCGCGCGCGATGCAAAACACCGCCACGTCGCCGCGCCCGAAACGGATACACCGTTCTGCAAACGCTATCGGGCCGCTTGTCGTTGCTGCCGGCGGAGGGCCCGGAGATGACCGTAGCCGACGAGTTTGCGGCGCTGTTCGTCCCATAGGCGGAAGGTGAACGATTTGAAGCTGGAGATCAGCGTGACGGGTGGCACGGTCTGAAACAGCGGCTCCGCCTTGTGGCATTTCTCCAGATTGTAATTGGGAATCCGCGGGCTCAAGTGATGAATGTGGTGAAACCCGATGTTGCCCGAGAACCATTGCAGCATCTTCGGCAGCTTGTAGAACGAACTGCCCTGCAGCGCCGCCAGGGTGTAATCCCAGTCTTCGCGCCGTTCCCAGTACACGCCCTCGAATTGATGCTGCACGTAAAACAGCCATACGCCCACGGAACCGGCGATCGCCACCACCGACACCTGAATCACCAGATACGCTTTCCACCCGAAAGCCATGCTCATGGCCACGGCCACCCCCAACAGCGCCAGGTTCGTCCAATACACCGAATGCCGCTCCCGCTTGCTCGCCTTCACGTAGGCAAACCGATGCTTGACCGTGAACAAGACCAAGGGCGCAATCACGAACAGGATGACCGGGTTGCGCGCCAACCGATACGCGAACCGCTTCCACCGCGACGATTCCAGGTATTCCTGCACCGTCAACGTCCAGACATCGCCCTTGCCGCGTCGGTCCAAATCCCCCGAGCTCGCATGATGCACCGCGTGTTCCCACCGCCACAGGTAATACGGCGTGAGCGTCAAGACACTCGTGATCATCCCCCACACGTCATTGGCTTTGCGCGATTTGAAAAACGAACCGTGCCCGCAATCATGAAAAATGATGAAGATGCGCACCAGGAAGCCGGCCGCCAGGATCATCAGCGGCACCGTCAGCCAATACGAAATCGCCAGGCTGCGGTACATCAGATACCACAGCACCGCGTACGGAACGATGGAGTTGACGATCTGCCACGTGCTGCGCCACACCGTCGGCACTTGGTACTTCGCCACGACGTCCTTCCAAGGTGTCGTCTCCGCTTGACGCACGCTGTCCGCAAATACTGGTTGCTCGATCATTGGCTCCGCCTTTCCTCCTGGCGCAAATCACCTGCCCAAGCCGGAACGAGGGGTATCTGCGACCACCACACTATACGCCCTAATGCTCCTGTCGGCAACAACCAAAGAGGAGAACGTTTGCGCTCGAATGCCTCGTGACACAGCGCGCACCGTTCATCTCGCCACGAATACGCGCCGGCGGCGAGTGCGAGCAGGTACTCCCTCCACCCTATCGCTCCGCCCGTCGCATTTCGCCCATGCCGACCAACTGCGCTTCACGCCGCTCCCATCGCAAAGAGATTCAGATTGGCTCCGCCCGTTAAACGATTTGCGAACCCTGAGGCTCCAGGTTCTCAGACAGTGGCCCGGGTCACGGATCGTGCGGACTCGTCACACTTGCAGGCGCACGGTAAGCGCGTCCTGCCCGGTAGAGTTCCAGCCGAGTTTCGATCTCGCTGACTACCTGCAGTTGCCCGGCAGAGCGAGCCAGCTCAATGGCTTTCCCGGCAGTGGCGACGGCATCGTTGAATCGGCCGGCGGCGGCGTAGGCAGCGGCCAAGGTGTCGAGATACGCTGCCACTCGATTGTTTGTGAGTTCGCAAGCCCACTCCGCCAGAGTCACCGCCCGAACCGGGTCGCCGCCGTCCGCCGGCGCAAGCGTCGCGAGTAGCCACGCTAGATTAGTCTCCGCCTCGGCGTAATCGGGCTTGATCCGTAGCGCGTGTTCGAAATGCTCTATCGCTTCCGGTATCCTACCCGCCAGCCCCAAGGCGATCCCTAGATTGTAGTGCGCCTCGGCGTAATCCGGCTTGATCCGCAGGGCCTGCTGCAAATGCTCCATCGCTTCCGGTATCCTGCCCGCCTGCCCCAAGGCAATCCCCAATCTGTCGTGCGCCTCGGCGTAATCGGGCTTGATCCGCAGGGCCTGCTGCAAATGCTCCATCGCTTCCGTTATCCTGCCCGCCAGCCACAAGGCGGTCCCCAGATTGTAGTGCGCCTCGGCAAAATCGGGCTTGATCCGTAGCGCATGCTCCCAATGCTCTATCGCTTCCGGCATCCTGCCCGATTCCATCAAGACCGTCGCGAGATTGTTGTGCGACTTGGCGTAATCCGGCTTGATCCGTAACGCCTGTTCATAGTGCCCAATGGCATCCGGCATCCTGCCCAATTCCCTCAAGGCATTCCCGAGATTGTCGTGAGCCTCGGCATAGTCCGGCGTGATCCGTAGCGCCTGTTCATAGTGCCCAATGGCATCCAGCATCCTGCCCGAGTCCATCAAGGCATTCCCGAGGTTGTAGTGCGCCTCGGCATAATCGGGCTTGAGACGCAGCGCGCGCTCGAAATGCGCGGCCGCCTCGGTCGGTTTGCCAGCTTCCAATAGTTCCATGCCCAGTTCGTTCTGTGTGTAGGGATAATGCTCAAGGGGCACGAGCAGGTTGAACGCCACCGAGAAGCCCAGCAGCAGGCCCCAACCCAAACGCGCGCCACGCCGCCAGACCGCCCGGTCAGCCTGCCCCGACTCCGAGGTCGGGGCCAGCACGCGCTCGCATCCGAGAATGCCGACCACCGCCAGCAGCACCAGTGCCGGCAGGAATTCCACCTCATAGCGAAACATCGCGGCCCAGAAAAGTCCAAGGGTCAATGCGCACATCCCAAAAAGCAGGGCCACCGCCGTCACAAACCAGCGCAAGATCGAGGCCGCCTCAGCCGAGCGATTCCGCCGCGCCAGCGGCACGGCCAGCGCCAGCCATACCAGCGGAATGTTGGTCAGGACACCGAACGGAGTCTCCACCAACGCAAAGCCCGCTGGCAGGGGTGGCACGGCGATTCCATGCACGAAGGGAAAGCGGCCGCTCCACCGCGCCGGCTGCAGAAAATACACCCGGAAATTGAACCAGAGATAATGCAGACTGAACAATTGCTGCGCAACCTGTCGCTTCCCGGCCAACTGGTAGTGCACGCCGAATTCGAAGGGATCATCGAATCGTAGCGCGTTGTAGAGCATCAGTCCTAACCCGATGAGCAGGATCGGGCACGTCGCCGCCAGCAACCCCGAAAGCCTGCGGGGCTGCGGTTCACGCCACGCTTGGACCACCGGCACCAGCAGGATGACCGCGCCGAACAGCAAGGACGGCCGGGCCCCCACCGCCAGTCCGTACGCCACACTCGCCATCGTCAGCCAGAGGCATCTCCGTTCCGGCTTGTGCAACGCGCACCAGATCGCCGCCAGTGCCAGCATCGTCAGCATATACCCGCAACTGACCGCCACCTCCCATATATCACACCGTGCCAAGATCGAAGGCGTGCCGGTGGCCAAGCCAAGTGCGAGCATGCCGGTGGCCACCACTGCGATGCTGACTTCGGCAAAGTAACGCCGCCAGAGGGCGCACAGCAGGCCCACACTGACCAGGAAACCTACAACGCAAAAGATCACTCCGGCATCTTTGTGAAGCAGATAGCGGCCGGTCAGCGCCACATACGGCCAGAAAAGCACCAAGGCGGGCGTAACCCCGAAATAGAGGTATAACTTTCCCCTATAATAACTCATATCGTGTACCGGATATGCAGAATTTGCAGCCGGATCGTAGGGGTCGACGAGCAGCGCGAGCCCGGGAGGCACGTCGGTCTTCAGGTTCAATTGGCCGGCGCGAAAACCCTGCACCAGTAAATTGTAGTAACTGTCAGCCGCATTCAAACTCCTCGATACAACGAAGCCTGAGTAGGCCGTGTACGCGTATACCCCGATGACCAACGCGCACACTGGGGCCAGTAACATCCACGTGTTCTTCATTGCGCCGGTCATCTTTTCGTCACAATCCTTGTTTCCTTTGGTGAATAACCTCTACCAGCCCGTCAAACGTCAACTCAAAAATGGGTCATGGAGCTTGCCTCCCCACTTTGGACGGTTTGCGAACCTGGCGGTTTGAGCTTCCGAGGGTTGCCGTTGCGCCGTCGGACTCGGTTGACGACGCTCACGCCCGTTCGCGTCGCCCTTCGGGTGCCGCAACGACACGGCCTCGTCTCGGCGCCACCCTCGCGCTTCGACTTACGGGCGCGCTTGCAGTCGCGCGAGCGCGTCCCGCGCTTCGGTGAGACCCGGCTTGGTACGTAATGCCTGCTCGTAGTGTTGGATGGCTTCCGGAACTCTGCCCGAGTGTTCCAAGGCAATTGCCAAATTGTAATGTGCGTTTGCGTAATCGGGGTCGAGACGTAGCGCCAGCTCGTACTGTTCGATCGCCTCTTGTGTCCGGCCTATTTGTGCCAGGGCGATCCCCAGATCGAGGCGCACATTGGCGTAATCGGGATAAATGCGCAGCGCTTGTTCGTAGTGTTTAATCGCCTCTGGAGTTTCGCCTGCCACGAACAGCTTGACGCCCAACACGCGGTGGGCTTCGGCGTGATGCTCAACGCTCGCCAGCAGATTAAACACCACCGAGAAACTCAGCAGCAGGCCCCAGACCCAACGCACCGTTCGCCTCCAAGCTGGTCGGTCCGCCAGCGCACGGTCCAAACCGAGGATGCCAACCACGGCCAGAAGCATGGATGCAGGCAGGAAGTCCACCTCATAGCGGAAGCACGCGCCGCAGAAGAGTCCAAGGGTCAACGCATAAATCCCAAACAGCAGGGCGGCGGCAATCACAAACCAGCGCAAGATCGACCCTGTCTGGTCTGGACGATTCCGCCATGCCAGCGGTGCGGCCAATGCCAGCCAGACCAGAGGAAAGTTCGTCAGAATGCCGTAAGTCCCTTCCACATTGGTGTAGCCCAGCGGCAAAGGCGGCGCCACAGTCCTCTGCACGAAGGGGAAATGCGTGCCCCAGCGCGCCGGCTCCAGAAAATAGACGCGGAAATTGAACCAGAGAAAGCGCAGGTTGAAATTCTGCAGCGTTACCTGCTGCTCCCCCCCGGCCAATTGGTAGTGCTGCCCGAATTCGAACGGACTATCAAATCGCCGGGCGTTGTAGAGCATCAGCCCCAACCCGATGAGCACGATTGGGCCCGTCGCTGCCAGCAGCCCCGAAAGCCACGTGGAACGTGGTAAACCTTCGGGCCGCGGTTCACGCCACGCCTGGGCCACTGGCACCAGCAGGATTACCGCGCCGAACAACAACGAGGGCCGTGCGCCGACTGCCAGCCCGTACGCCACGCTGGCTGCCGCCAGCCACCCCGAACGCTTTCGGGGCTCCGGCTCGTGCAACGCGCGCCAAATCGCTCCCAGCGCCAGCATCGTCAGCATATATCCGCAACAGATTGGGATCTGGTAAACATCGGCTTGCGACAACAGCACCGGCACGCCTGTCGCCAACCCGAGCGCCAGCGCACAGGCCGCGACCACCCCGGCGCTCACGTCGGCAAAGTAGCGTCGCCACAACGCGTGCAGCAAGCCCACACTGACCAGGAAGCCGATGGCGCAAAAAATCACCGCAGCTTGCCGGTGAAACAAGTAGTGGCCGGTCAGCGCGACGAACGGCCAGAATAATAACAAGGCAGGCGTGACCCCGAAGTAGAGGTATAACCTGCCCCGGTAGTAGCTCAGGTCGTGCAGCCGGTAAGGCATGAGCCGATAGGGCGCATTGGCGGTCGCGTCGTAGGGGTCGCGGAGTTGCGCAAGCCCGGGTGGAACCTCTTTTTTCAGACTGAGCTGGCCGGCGCGAAAACCCCGCACCAATAAATTGTAGTGAGTCTCGGCCGCGCTCGGACTCAGCAGTTCCAACAAGCCCGACTGGGCCATGTAGCCGTACACCCCAACGACCAGCACGCACACTGGGGCCAGTAATCTCCACGCGTTCTTCATTATGCCAGCGGTCTATTCGTCCGGGCAGCGACGAGCATGGCGGACCCTTCGGTAAGCACCTGTGTCAAAGGCGGACGATTTTTCATGAAATCGTCCAGCCTCCAGAGCGTATAGCCGCAATCGCGCAGGATCCGCTGGGCATCGCCAACCTTCCCGTTCGGCATGCGCGCCTCGGCCCAATCGAGGAATTCGAAAACGATCAGCGGCGGCGTTTCGGCGGCCAACAACTGAGACGCGCCACGAAACACATCCGCCTCAAATCCTTCCACGTCCAATTTCATCAGGTCAACCCGCCCGAGTTTCTCCTCCGCGAGGATCGCATCGAGTTTGCGGGCACGTACGGGCGTAGGCTGGGCATTGAACTGCGGGCTCAGCGCACCCATTCCAAAGTGATCGAGGGGAGCATCATAGAATGGCACACCGGGACTTTCCTGATGAGAGGCCGCAGTGTGCTTGAGGCTGACGTTGGTCAAGCCGTTGGCCCGCACATTATGTTCAAGGTATGAAAAGACGCGGGGGGAGGCTTCAACCGCAATCACCTTTCCCGCAGGCCCCACCCTTCTGGCCGCCAACAACGTGAACACGCCGATATTCGCGCCGACATCCACAAACACCCCGCCTGGCCGCAGGTGATCCTGCAGAAAAGCGGCGACCTCTGATTCATACACGCCATCCGCAAACAAGTGGAGGGCAATGGGCTCAGCCAACGAGGGCACAAGGAATACCGAGCCTTCCCGGTCGCGGATGACGAGGTCTTGACGCCGCCGCCAAGGACGCAGCATTACGCGGGCAAGCCTTGTCTTGCCCCGAACTCCAGAGGGGCACAACCGCAGCACTCGTGTGCAGAATTGTAATCCCCAGCCTGTGGGCGCCTGATTCACAACGATCCCGAAGTTAACTGTGCAGTGCCGGCCCGAAAACCCTGCATTAATCGTTTCGTCATAATCCTTGCTTCCCTTGGGGAATAACCACTACGAGCCGGTCAAACGTCAACTCAAAAATAGGCCAAGGAGATCGATTCGCAGGCTGTGCGATTCGCGAACTGGTTGCGACCCATTCCGCTTGACGCCGCTCACCAGTCGGCAAGGAGGAAACAGGCAAGCGCCGCGAGCGTGGAAATGGTGGCGAGAATGATGGCCAGGGATTCGGGTTGCTCGAACCAGTCGCGCAACCGGACTGCCAGCAATCCAGCTTTTCCGTAGTACAGTTCGAGGTCGTGGGACGATTTCTTTGAATCCTGGGTCGCGAGCGTGCCATCCTGCCAACTGCCGTCGACCGCGGAGGCTCCCTGAACATTTGACGGCTGGGCGGAACGATGGTGAACGTTCCAATGGATGAGGCCGGCACTGCCGGTGCCCAACAGGAAGACGAGGACGCCGAGCGTGTTGAAGGTGGTGCGGCGCCTGGATGACGAACGCGGGATGCCCGCTTGATCTTTCACTTGCGTGCGGATGTTGGTGCGCTGTTGATTGGACAATTTGTTAGGGGTGACTGATTTGGAGCCGGATGAATCGTTTGGTTGCGGAATCGACGGGGACCAAATCCTGGACGGTGATGGTCTGGGTGCCGTCACCGTTGTCGAGGGGCGGACCGAGTTGGGCCGTGAACGACGGGCCGGAGTTCCACGTGGCCAGATCGTTGGAGACCTGCACGGTGTAGGAAATGTCCGTGTCGAAGAGGACACGGGTATAGCTGATGGCCAGATAATTCGAGCCGCTGACGCTCTGGATCGTGGCGACGGGAAGGCCGCCGACGCCGCAGACAAACGGGTTGAGGTCGAGCGCGTATTTCATAAGGTTCGGGATGCCGTCGCCGGCGGGAGCGGCGGTGTCGCCGCTGATGGCGGAATTGGCCAACTGGGCGCTGGTGAAATTCTGTTGTTGCCAGACCTGGTAGGGCGTGGCCAGCAAACCGTAGACCACGAGATTGGAGGAAAACGTTGCGGCATAGACCTTGCCATTGGCAACGGTCGGGGCGCAGAACTTGGCGAACGTACCGAGGGCATCACGGGCCGGGATCTGCTGGCTGTTCCACAGTTCATGGGCGACATTGTTGGCCTCATAGGCGTGAAGGGTGCCGCCGCTGCTGCCCTCGGTGCCCCAGAGGATACCCGAGCCAGGCGCATTCGTGTTGGCCGAGAGTGAGATCCCGCCAACTCGGCCCAAGGTCTCCACCGTGCTGCCCGTGGCGATCGGGTTGGTGGCGATGAGTGAGCCGTTGAACGAGTACGCGGTCAACGGCATGCCGTGAGGCCAAAAGTAGAGAAATTCGTTCGTGGGCCCCTTCCAGTACACGGGAGACTGGCCGACGTAGTAGGGCTGGTCCGCCGCCAGGAACTCCTGCACGATGTTGGTGTCGCTGGAGAAATTGACGAAGCCGCCGAGATGGTGGCGATTGAGCAGGTAGACCTCTCCGGCCTTGCCGATCCCGACCACGAGGTTCGTGCTGGGAATCACGACCGGCCCGCCCGCGCCGAGGTCGAGATCGTTGGAGCCCAAAAAGCCCTGGTCATGCGGGGCGAACCAGTCCGCGACGGCGAGTGTGCCGTTGGACGCGCTCAACTTGATGAAGCAATCGCTGAGTTCGGTGCCGCCGGTGTTCTTGCTGAAGTTACCATTGCCGGTGGTTACGTAGATGTACCCGTCGGCATCGGCGGACGGTCCCATACCGCTGCCCCAAATGCCGCCCCCGACGGAATCGGCCCCGCCGTTGGGGGTGACACAAAACACGGCAGTCTGTTGAAGGTTGGTGGCGTTATAACCGAACATCCGGCCGTGGTAGTCTTCAAGATCACAGTGCGACCCGAAGGCCATATAGACCGTGTTGCTCAGCAAGAGCAGGCCGGGCCGATTGTGGCTGAACCGCGGATCGAAGGTGAGTGTCCCGCCGACACTCCCCATGGCATTTCCCGGCACGGAACCTTGAATGATGACCGGGCCGCCGAAATGTTCCTGCCCGGTCAGGAGGTCGAGGGCGTGGAGGCGGTGGAAAACATTCGTGACGGGGCCGGCGATTTCCTTCGTCTTGGCGTCGATGTACATCGTATTGCTGGTCAAGTCGATGACGGGAGTGCTGGTGATGCCGATTTCCGGTTGGACATCGTCGCAACCCTCGATGTCGTTGATGGAAATGGATTGGCCGAGGTTGACGTGCCACAACGCGTTGGAAGTCGCCGGATCGTCGGCGTCGAAGGCGTAGACGCTGTCGTGTTCGGTGGCGATGTAGACGACGTTGCGGAGTTTATTGGAGATGATGAGGCCGTTGACGTAGAGGGGCTGGGCGTAGATCTGGCCATCCACCGCGCGGGAAAAGAGCTTGCCGAACTGGCCGGCGTTGACGTTGGACACGGTGAGGACGTATTCGCTGAGGTTCGCGCCCGTGCGAAAGTTGTCGTTGTGCTGGGTGAGGACATTCATGGCCGGCGCCGACGCGGGTGCCGCCGACAGAAGAACTATGGATAGAATCTGGACGGCACTGAGGAAATTGTGCGACGAGACGAGAACCGCTCCGCCCCGACGCGTCTCTCCTGTACTCCTGAATGAATCCACACTCGCCCTTCGCACGTTTTCTCACATGCAGATCGCCAGCATCTGCAGATACACAGTGACCAAGCCATAATTGCCCTGAGCCGGGTCTGTGCCGATCCGATGGCGTATATAGTGGCGCAGAATCCTGGGTTTGTCCACTCCTGACGGAGAAAGGGCGTGACACTTCGGTGTTGACGCTTTGGGCAATGGGCTGTAAAAGTGGCGCGAACAGAATGACTTGGAGGCGGAGGGGTACAATTTTTTGAGTCGGTTGCGGTCAGGTTGAATCGGACAAGGTGTTTTTGTTGTGGAGGGCGTAGGGAGGACGCGGGGGGAGATAAGCGATTTGGATGTTTGGTAAATTTCTAAACTATTTCTCGACCGATATTGGTATCGATTTGGGAACCGCGAACACGCTGGTGTATGTGCGTGATCGCGGCATTGTTTTGCGAGAGCCCAGCGTGGTGGCGATCCAGACGGGAACGAGCCATGTCTTGGCGGTCGGTGAAGAGGCGAAACGGATGTTGGGTCGCACACCAGGTAACATCCAGGCCATTCGCCCCATGAAGGACGGCGTCATCGCGGATTTCGAAGTGACCGAGGCGATGTTGCGCTATTTCATCAGCAAGGTGCACAACCGCCGTTACGGCATCAAACCGCGGGTCATCGTCGCGGTCCCGAGCGGCATCACCGAGGTTGAAAAGCGCGCCGTCAAAGACAGCGCCACCCATGCGGGGGCGCGGGACGTTTATCTCATTGAAGAACCGATGGCGGCCGCCATCGGCGTCGGGTTGCCCGTGCAGGAACCGGCGGGAAACATGATTGTGGACATTGGCGGCGGCACGACGGAGGTGGCCCTGATCAGCCTGGCGGGAATCGTGCTCAGCCGCAGCGTGCGTGTAGCAGGAGATGAACTGGATGAAGCCATCATCCAGTACATGAAACGTGCTTACAATTTAATGATTGGCGAACGCATGGCGGAGGATATCAAGATCAAGATCGGCTCGGCCTACCCGCTCGAACAGGAGCTCACCATCGAAGTCAAAGGACGCGACCTCGTGGCCGGCCTGCCGAAGACCTTGACGATCACCTCCGAGGAAGTGCGCGAAGCGGTGCAGGAGCCGATCTCGACGATTGTCGAGAACGTCCGCGTCACGCTCGAGCGCTGCCCTCCCGAACTTGCAGCCGACCTCGTCGACCGCGGCATCGTGCTTGCGGGCGGCGGAGCGCTGATTCGGGGCATCGACAAGCTTCTCGCCGAGGAAACGGGGCTGCCCGTTCACATCGCCGACGATCCGCTCAGCGCGGTAGCGATGGGTACGGGCGTCGTGCTCCAGGAACTCGGCTATCTCGAGAAGCTCGCCAAGAATTCATCGTAAGCCTGCCCCGAAGAATTCAGGGCCAGCCTCCCCGCTCCGCCCGCCGAACAATGAGCTTGTTGTAGCCGCAGGTGTTGGCCTGCGTGCAGATTGAACTCTGCAACTGCAACTGAAAACAGGTTTTGTTTGAACCGAAGAAATTGGGTCATTATCGGGTTGCTGGTCGTGGGCTGGATTGTTTTTCTGGGCCAACCGACCGCGTTTTCGACTAGACTGCGCATGATTTTCGTACAACTTTGCACGCCGTTCGTGAACCTGGGCGATCATTTCCCCTTCGTCCAGTCGCGCCGCCTGCTCGCGAAACAGAACGAGCAGTTGCGTCAGGACAACGATCAGTTGCGCCAGCAAGTCCGCGCCCTCAGCGAAACGGGCGACGAAAACCTGCGTCTCCACCGGCTTCTCGAGCTGAAAGAACACCCGGGCTTCCACACCATCACCGCCCGCGTCATCGGTCGCGACGCGTCCAACTGGTGGAAGAGCATCCAAATCGACCGGGGCAGCAACGACGGCCTTCGCCAAGACATGGCCGTGCTGAATGCCGAAGGTCTCATTGGCAAAACCATCTCCGTCACCAAAGGCGAAGCGCGCGTTCTCCTGCTCACCGACCCGAACTGCAAAGTCAGCACCCTCCTGCAAGACACGCGCGAGCCCGGCGTGGCGTCGGGTGTCGAAGCCGCTTTCACGTTCTCCCCCCGATGCCTGATGACCTACGTGAATCTTGGCGCGAAGGTCAAGCCAGGCGAAAACGTGATTACCTCGGGCCTGGGTGGCGTTTTCCCGAAAGGGATTCTCATCGGCGCGGTCACCCGCACGCAACTCAACAGGCAAACCGGCATGTATCAGGACATCGAGATCAAACCGGCTGTCGATTTCCGCCGCCTTGAGGAAGTGATTGTGATCCTGGGACAGGAATGAATACCCTCATCGCCATCGCCGGGATTCTGATTGCCGCAGCGCTGCAAGCGCGGATGCCGACGCTTTGGTGGTTGGGTGGCGTGCGCCTGGAGTTTCTGCCAGCGCTCGTGGCGTATGCATCGCTCACGATGCCTCGCCGCCGCGCCGTGGCCCTCGCCCTCGTGGCGGGCATGATGCAGGACGCGTTGTCCGCGGCGCCATTCGGTGTGTCAGCGCTGGCGTACGGCATTTCGGCGCTGCTGATGACGGGCCTGCGCGACGCCTTGGACCGTGATATGCCGTGGGTGCAACTGGGCGCGGGCGCGCTCGCGTCGGCGGCCGCGGCCGTCGTCGCCTTCTTGGTCATCGGTATCTCGTTCGGCGCTGTTTTCAAGATGGTCGTGGTTGCATCCATCAGCGGAATCATCGCGGTGATGTTGTTCTTCGTGCTCGATTACACGCGGTTGGCTTGGGGGAACGCATGATCATCAGCGCGCCATTTCGAGAGCACAACCCGCGTCTGCGCGCTATTGGAACGATCATCGCCGCGGGGTTTCTCATCCTGCTGGCCGCCCTCTGGCGCGTGCAGGTGATGCACGGCGAGCATTACGACAGCAAACAGGAAGCGCAGTCGTTGCGACGGATTCGCATTCCCGCGGCGCGCGGCGAAATCGTGGACCGGAATGGGGTCGTGCTCGCCAACAACCGCCCGAGTTACGACGTCGCCATCTACCTCGATCAGCTCGGTCGCATTTCAAAGAGAACTGATGTCGTACGTGTCGCGCAAGCCAATGTGGGAGCATTAGGCGCGGCGCTCGGCAGGAAGATCGAGTTGGCGGATGGCGTGGTTCGAACCCAGTACGAAAAACGGCGGCCCCTTCCCCTGCGTGTGTTGCAGGATCTTTCCCCGGAATTGGTGGCGGCCTTCGCCGAACGCGCCAGCAATCTTCCCGGCGCGGATTTGATCGTCATGCCCGTGCGTCAATACCCGCTGGGCTCGCTCGCGGCGCATTTGCTCGGCTACGTCGCCAAGGCCAACGAGAACGACGAAGAAGAAATCGAGAAGTTTTACTATTACCAGCCGGACAGCGTCGGACGGCAGGGTGTCGAGAAGGCCTGCGACGAGTATTTGCGCGGCTCGCCCGGCGGGCGCACGATCCGCGTAACCCCGGCCGGCACGCTCGCCAACGATCTCGGCGAGAAACAAGCCGAGCGCGGCGGTCGGGTAACCCTGACCATTGATGTGCGCCTGCAGCGAATCGTGGAAGAGGCGCTCGCCGGCGTGAAGCTTCCCGCCGGCAAAGTGCTGCGCGGCGCGGCCGTGCTCCTCGACGTGCGTACCGGCGAAGTGTTGGCAATGGCATCCGTGCCGAGCTTTGATCCGAACATTTTCAATCCCGGCACGCCGGTGCCGACCATCCAAGCCGTCTTCAACGATCCCGCGAGCCCGATGCTCAACCGCGCCATCGGCGCGCGCTACCCGCCCGGCTCGACTTTCAAGACGATCACGTTGCTGGCCGGGCTGGAGTCCGGCGCGATTTTGCCGCAAGACACGGTGGCGTGCTCGGGCTTCGTTCAGATCGGCAACTGGAAACGCCCGTTCAAGTGTTGGAACGAGCACGGGCACGGGAGCGTCGACGCCTACAAGGCCATTACCGAGTCGTGCGACGTGTGGTTTTACGAAGAAGGCATGAAGACGGGCGTCGATGCGATCACCAAGGTTGCTGCTGAGTTTGGGCTCGGGCAAGCTACCGGATTCGATGTCGGCAAGGAGAACAAAGGTTTCGTGCCGAGTCCCGCATGGAAACGGACAACCTACGGCGAAAAGTGGTGGGAGGGCGACACCGCACAGTTGGCCATCGGCCAGAGTTACCTGTTGGTCACGCCACTGCAGATGGCGTGCATCGCGGCAACATTTGCCAATGGCGGCACGGGCTTGCATCCCTATGTCGTGAAGCGAATCGAGGCCGCCGAGGGCCAGGTTGTACACGAGGGCCAGCCCGAGATACGCGCCCACCTGAGCGCCAAGCCCCAGCAAATCGATTTCGTGCGGCGCGCGATGCTGGGCGCGGTGCAGGAAATCGGCGGCACTGCGCACCCGGCGGCCGTGTCAGGATTGAATGTGGCGGGCAAGACGGGCACAGCCGAGTATGACGTGACCGTGGACGGCAAACCGCAACGGCTCAAGCGCGCGTGGTTCATGGGGTTTGCGCCGTACGACCAACCACAGGTCGCCCTGGCGGTGTTGATCGAGGACGCAAGCAGCGGCGGCCACACGGCGGGGCCGGTTGCGCAGAAAGTCTTCTCGAAGATGTTTGGGAAGAGTGCGGTGGAAACGCCCGGAGCAGAAAGTGCGGCGTATGCCGATTAAGCGATATTTCAAGCTGATCAAGCGCATGGATTGGCTGCTGTTTGGCGCGATGATGGCGCTCGCGGTTGCCAGTGTGTTCTTCATTTATAGCGCATCGTACTCTGGGCCGGGCCTGCCGATGCGATCCTTGTACAAAATGCAGATGGTGTGGTTCGGCGTCGGGTTACTGGTATATTTGGCGGCGGCACTGGTGGACTACCGTCTCATCTGCCAGTGGGCAACCGTGTGGTATGTGATTGCGGCGGGATTGCTCGTTCTGGTCCTGGTGTCAGGCGTGAAGGTATATGGAGCGCGGCGGTGGCTGGGGTTGGGCAGTTTCGGCATCCAGCCCGCCGAAATTGCGAAACTCGCGACGTTGGTGGCGATCTCGTACTATCTGTTCCATCACACGCTGGAGTCGCGGCGGGAACTCAGCACCGTCTGGGTGGTGCTGGCAATGACGGGTGCGCCGCTCGTATTGATCATGTTGGAGCCGGACCTGGGTTCGGCGTTGGTGTTGCTGCCAATTTGCTTTGGGTTGATGTTTGCGGCGGGCGTACGAGTAAAGCATCTGGTGCTCGCCACGGTATTGGGATGTATTCTCGCGGCCATTGGGCTGCCTGTGATGTGGAAAATGAAGGAAACCAAAACGGGCCGAAAAAACTACCAAAAGGAGCGGCTGACGGTCTATGTGCACCACGACTACGACCCGCTCGGCGCCGGTTGGAACCTCCACCAATCCCTCATCGCCGTCGGATCGGGCGGGATGACGGGCAAGGGTTATCTGCAAGGCACTCAAAATCTGCTGGGTTACCTGCCGCGCTCGGTGACCCCCAACGATTTCTTGTTCAGCGTGATTGCCGAAGAAGAAGGCTTCGTCGGCAGTCTGGGCGTGATTGGATTGTATGCCGTGCTGTTATTTTCCGGGCTACGGATCGCCGCAAATGCGCGCGACCGTTTGGGAATGCTCCTGGCCACGGGAGTCGTGGTCATGCTGTTTTTCCATATTTTTATTAACGTGGGCATGACGATCGGCCTGATGCCGGTCACGGGTCTGCCCCTGCCATTACTCAGCTACGGAGGATCGTTCGTGCTGGCCAGCATGACCGCCCTCGGACTGCTGCAAAACGTTTGGATTCATAGGAGGATCTACTGACTGTGGACGCGATCAAACAAATACTGAAGAAGGGCGAGGAACTGTTCACGGGCCGTCGCAGGAAACGAATCTTCAAGAACATCGTCGTCAACGCCGAGCCGCTGGAAAACCGCGTCGCCGTGCTGGAAGACGGCCAACTCGAAGAATTCAGCATCGAGCGCACGACCGAGAAACGGATTGTTGCCAGTGTGTTCAAAGGCCGCATCAAAAACCTCGAACCCGGACTGAAGGCGGCGTTTGTCGACATCGGGTTCGAGAAAAACGCATTCCTGCACTACTGGGACATTATCCCCGAGCAACTCGACCAGCGCGTCGATTTGCTCGAAACGCCGGAGACCGAACACGCCAAGCAGAAACCCAAGATTTCCCAAAAGGACATCCCGCAGCTTTACCCCCCCGGCTCGGAAGTCATCGTGCAGGTCGTCAAGGGCCCCATTGGCACGAAAGGCCCGCGCATCACCACCAACATCAGCATCCCCGGCCGCTACCTGGTGCTCATGCCGTTCAATCCACAGCGGGGCATCTCACGCAAGATCGAGGATGACCGGGAACGACAGCGCTTGAAGAAAGTCCTGCAGCGACTGCGCATTCCCGAGGGGATGGGCGTCATCATCCGCACCGTCGGTGAAAACCAAAAGAAGCGTTACTTCATTCGTGACCTTGAATTGTTGCTGCAAACGTGGAAGCAGGTTGAGGACAAGATCAAGGGTCAACCGGCGCCGTGTTGCGTGTTCCAGGAACCCGACCTCGTCGAGCGCACCGTGCGCGACTTCCTGACGGAAGAAGTGGACCGCATTGACGTGGATAGTGAGAATGCGTATGAACGCATTCGCGACATGATCGGCCAGATCAGCCGTCGCTCCCGCGGCAAGGTGCGGCTCTACAACGAACCCACGCCCATCTTCAGCAAGTTCAATGTCGAGAAACAGATCGAGAATGCTTTCCGCCGTCAGGTCTGGTTGAAATCGGGCGGCTACATCTGCATCGACGAGACCGAGGCGCTCGTGGCCATCGATGTCAACACGGGCCGTCACAAGTCGCAGAAGGACCTCGACACAACGATCCTGCAGACGAACCTGGAGGCCGCCGAGGAAATCTGCCGCCAACTTCGCCTGCGCAACATCGGCGGGCTCATCGTCATTGATTTCATCGACATGCGCCACCGCAACGACCAACAGAAGGTCACGCAAAAAGTGCGGGAGGGCGTCCGGCGCGACAAGGCCAAGACCCGCATCTTGAACATCTCGCAGCTCGGTCTCATGGAAATGACGCGCCAGCGCCACAGCGAAAGCATGGCCAGCGCCGTGTACGAGGACTGCCCGTACTGCAAGGGCAAGGGCATGGTCAAGAGCGCGTTGTCGATGTCCGTCGAAATCCAACGCAAGATCGCCGAACTTCTCCGCAAGCTGCGCGAGCAGGGCCGGCACGAGCAACCGCAACTCCGGATCTACGTTCATCCCGAGGTGCTCAACCGTCTGCGCACCGAGGACGAAGCCGTGCTGATCGAGTTGGAGAAGAAGCTCAGCGGCAAGCTCAGCTTCCGGGCGGATCCAGCCCTTCACTTCGAACAGTTCAAGATTGCCGACAGTATCAGCGGCCAGGAACTCGCGTAAGAAGAGGAAAAACTCCGGTGGCTGATCGCGGCCGAAGCCTTGCGTCAAGGTGAACGTCGCCCGCACAACACTGATTGGATTGGCGCTTGCGATTTTCGCTGGCGCACTCTGGCTGCATTGGCCGGGTCTCAACGGCGGGTTCCTCAAGGGAATGGACGACGATGAGTACCTGCGACAGGCGGTTCGCCTGAATGGCTTGACTTGGAACGCAGTACAATGGGCGTTTACGACCACCGAGCCGTACTATCACCCGTTGCCGCGCCTCTCGCATCTGCTGGACTATCAGATTTGGGGAACCAACGCGAGGGGGCACCACGCAACCAGCGTGGTATTGCACGCGCTCAAC
The DNA here is from genome assembly GCA_049511095.1 of Verrucomicrobiia bacterium. Classification (GTDB taxonomy): domain Bacteria; phylum Verrucomicrobiota; class Verrucomicrobiia; order Palsa-1439; family Palsa-1439; genus Palsa-1439. The sequence continues at coordinate 14,652 of JBEKYJ010000014.1, read as the reverse complement.
GCCGTGCTCGTGTTCGGCTTCCTCTGGACTCTGCTTGGTGCGACGGCATTGTTGACAACCAGCGAGCGGTTGACGGTGGCCCTGGGTGTCGCCGTGTTGTTTGCGATTCATCCGTTGCAGGTTGAGTCGGTCGCGTGGATATCGGCACGATCGCAGTTGCTGTGCACGGCCTTCGGGATCGGCAGTGTATGGGCGTACGTCGCTGGCGCGCGTCGGTGGGTGGTGTGGGCGCTGTTCGCCGCAGCGCTGCTGAGCAAACCGACGGCGGTGTCGTTGCTATTTGCGATGCTGGCGATGGATTACTTTCCGTTGCAGCGATACGACCGGCTTGGCTGGGGACGGCTGCTTCGCGAGAAGGCAGTACCAATCGCGTTGGGGGTGGCGGCGGCGGTGGCGACGATGTTCACCGAGTCGCGAGCCGGTGGTCTGATGGCGCCACTGGAGGCGCTCCGGCCGTCGCAACGCCTGTTCCTAGCGGCGCAAAGCCTGACGTTTTACCCGTCGAAACTCGTATGGCCGTCGTGGCAGTCACCCTACTATCCGCTGGGCTTGGGCTTTTCATTGCGCCCACCGTTGGTCTTTGCGTCGGCGCTGTGCGTGGGGATCGTCACCGTAGTGAGCGTCTGGCTCAGGCGACGTATATCGGCGCTGGTGGCGGGATGGGGGGCGTACGTGATGTTCATTCTGCCTGTCTCGGGACTGGCGCAGAGGGGTTGGCAGGCGGTGGCAGACCGGTACGCCTATATGGCGATGCTGCCCCTGTTGTTGTTGGCTGGCGGAGCGGCGGTTTGGCTGTGGCGGCGTTGTGCCTCGGTCGCCCGGATCGCGCTGGCCTGTTTGCTTGTGTGCGAATTCTCCTTCTTCGGGTTACGCACATGTGCCCAGATATTTGTCTGGCGCAACGACGAGACGCTGTGGCGCGGCGTACTGGCGCAGTTTCCGAATTCGGATCTGGCCAACGAGATGCTCGCGCAGACGTTGTTGAATCAGGAGCGGATCCCCGAGGCGCTGGAATACGCGCAACGCGCGGTCAGGGTTGCGCCGTCCGCCGAAACGCACAGGAACCTGGGGATTGCCCTGACTCAAGCGGGCAGAATCCAGGAGGCTATCGGGGAATTTGATTTGGCGCTACAGCTCAAGCCCGACCTCGCCGATGCGCACCACAATCTTGCGCTCGCGCTGCTCCGACTGGGCCGGGTGCCGGAAGCCATCGGGCATTGGGAGCAGGCGTTGCGGCTCAAACCCGATTACGCCGAGGCGCACTGCAATCTGGGGGTCGCCTTGGAGCAATCGGGCAAGATCGAGGATGCCACTGGACATTTTGAGCAGGCGCTGAAAGTCAAACCCGATTACGCCGAGGCGCACTACAACCTGGGAGTTACTTTGGTGCGACTGGGCCGGGTGCCGGAAGCCATCGAGCATTGGGAGCAGGCGCTACGGCTCAAACCCGATTATGCCGAGGCGCATTGTAATCTGGGGGTCGCCTTGGAACAATCAGGCAAGCTCGAAGATGCCATCGGACATTATGAGCAGGCACTGAAGATCAGGCCCGATCTGGCCGAGGTGCACTACAACCTGGGAGTTGTTTTGGTGCGGCTGGGCCGGGTGCCGGAGGCGATACAGCATTGGGAACAGGCGCTACGGCTCAAGCCCGATATGGCCGCGGCACATTACAATCTGGGGGCCGTCTTCGAGCAGGCAGGTAAAATCGACGAGGCCATCGGACATTATCAGCAGGCGCTGCGGCTCAAGCCCGATTACGTTGAAGCGCAGAATAAGCTAGCGCGACTGCGAGCCGTTCAGTAATTGGTTAGCGCGGTATTGAGGAAGATGAAACAACGAATGCGATGCACGGCAACGACGATCATCGGTCGTTCACGTGTATTCGTTGCGTTCTGTTGGATCGCCTGTCTCGCCGTCGCTGGACACGCCGCCGACGAGCCGCGCATCCTTACACCTGCTCCGTCCTCCTTCGAAACGTTGTCCCGTTTCACCGCGTTGCTGGAGGCGCTCCAGAACCATTACATCCAACCCGCGCGCATCAACACGGATTGGTACACCACGGCGGCGTTGCGAGGGTTCGTCCGCTCCATCGACCCCGAAGCGGATTTGCTGACACCGGAGGAAGCCGCGTCGACCAACGAGTCCGCCAACACGGCTGCCGACATCGGCCTCAGCTTCGTCATCCGCGATGATTTCCCCACGGTCATTTCTCCCCGCGACGGCAGTCCGGCAGAAAGCGCAGGGCTGCTCGCCGGCGAACAGATCATCGCCATCAGCGACGTTCCCACGCCTCACGCCCGGCGCCTTGAAGTGGAACGGCTTCTGCGCGGACCGGCAAATTTCCCGGTCAAGCTGCGCGTGGCCGATCCACACACCGGGGCCATTCGGGACCTGCACCTGCCCCGGGTCACGCAGGGGTTCCCCCGCAGCACGGCGCTGAGATTTCTCGACAACGGCGTTGCCTACTATCGCGTCTCGCAATTCACACAGGCCACGGTCGAAGACTTTCGAGCCGCGATGATCCTCGCGAAAGGCGAACGGCCCCCGGGCATCATTCTCGACTTGCGCAACAATCCCGGCGGGGCGTTCGAGGCCGCGCAGATTGCCGCGTCGTTCTTCCTGCCCCAAGGTACGGAGGTCGTCTCGCTGGAGTACGCGAACCCGGCGTTGCGCGCCGCCTTCGTCAGCGCCGAAAGCCTGAACGTAACGGCGCCGCTTGTCCTGCTTGTCAACAACGGCACCGCCGCCGAGGCGGAAGTTTTTGCCGCCGCACTGCAGGACAACAAACGCGCCCGGGTTGTCGGCAGCCGGAGTTTTGGCCGTGGATTGCTCGCCACCTCGACCCGCCTGTCCGACGGCTCCGTGTTGGTGGTACCCACGGCCTATTACCTGCGCCCCTCGAAGCAGATCCTGCAGGGCAAGGGGCTGACGCCCGATGTGATGGTCGAGTTGCCCCGCGAGGCGGAACGCACGCTGGCCCGCGCGGGTTTCGGGACATTTGATTGGAGGAACGACAAGGCCAAGGTGCTGGCTACGGACCTGCCGCTGGCAAAGGCGTTGTCGTTACTGGCGAAGTGAACGAAGTTGCGGTGTTTCGGCCTGGCTGTTAGCATGACCATCATGTCCAGTACGACCCTGAAGATTCGGCTCGCCGCCGCGCTCGGCTTGTTTCTCGCGGTTCTTCCCGTACACGCCCAGGAAGCCACGCTCAAGAAACTCAATGCGCAAGCCGTCGATCTTTACCGGCAGGCGAAATACGTGGAGGCCGTCCGGGTCGCACAGGACGCGTTGAAGATCGCCGAAAAAACGTTTGGTCCGTCCCACCGCGAAGTCGCCACGGCGTTGAGCAACCTCGCGGAGTACCAGCGCGCCCAGGGCAATTATGCGGAGGCGGAAAGCTTGTTGAAGCGGGCACTGGCCATCGATCAAAAACTGCTGGGCACCAACCACCCCGACGTCGCCATCGATCTGAACAATCTCGCCCTGCTCTACGACAGCTCCGGTCGCCACTCGGACGCGGTACCGGTCTATAAGCAGGCGCTCGAAATCGACCAGAAGGCGCTCGGCCCCAATCATCCCGACGTCGCGACGGACCTGAACAATCTCGCCGAAGCCTACCGCGCCCAGGGCAAACTCACGCAGGCGGCGCCGTTGTATCGGCGCGCGCTCGGGATCTGGGACAAATCGCCCGGACCGTATGCCCGTTCCATTGCCACGGCGCTCAGCAATCTTGGCGCGTTGACCGCAACCCAGGGCCAGCACGCCGAGGCAGAGAAGTTGCTAACGCGGGCGCTGGAGATCTGGCGTAAGATCGTGCGTCCCGACCATCCAAGTTTGGTGGCGACGTTGCGCCAACTCGGCACCGAGCAGGTATCGTTGCGCGAGTACCCGAAGGCGGAAGCCTCCTTCAACCAAGCGCTCGCCATTGACGAAAAGGCCCGCGACAAGAACAACAAACAACTGGCCAAGGACCTGAGCAATCTCGGACTCGTGCTCTTTCTGGAACAGAAATACTCGGCCGCCGAAGCGCCTCTCAAACGCGCCGTCGCGTTGGACGAGGCGGCCTATGGCAAGGAACACGTCACCGTCGCCTCCGCCCTCAACAATCTCGCCGAGGTCTACCGCGCCCTTGGGAAATACGCGACCGCCGAGCCGCTGTATCGACGCGCGTTGTTAATCGACGAAACGGTTCTGGGTCCCGACCACCCTGACGTCGCCAACGATTTGAACAATCTCGGCGCTTTGTACTTCTCGGAAGGCCGCCACGCCGATGCCGAGCCGGTGTTGAAACGCGCGCTCGCCATCAAGGAAGCGGCGCTCAATCCCGACGACCCGCAGTTACTCCAGATTCTGGACAACTACGCCATCGCTCTTCGCGCGCTCGACCGAGGCGGCGAGGCGGAACCCATCGAAGCCCGGGCGAAGCAGATCCGCGCGAAGAACTGAGCTAAACGCTGTTGCCCCGCTTCGCCCTGGTCTGATAGCATCACGACCATGGTTGAGACCCCGGCCACGAATCAGGATTTGGAGCATCTCAGGCTGCTCTCCATATTTCACTATGTCGTTGCTGGTTTGTCCGGTTTGTTCTCTTCTATGCTTCTCATTCACTTGGGGATCGGTCTGGCAATGTTATTGGCACCAGAAAAATTTGCAGACAAACAGAATTCCCACGGGCCGCCCCTGTTTCTCGGCTGGCTGTTCACCATAGTTGGCAGCTTGGGGATCTTGTTCGGCTGGACATTTGCGGGCTGCGTTGCTGTGGCGGGTCGCTTTCTGGCAAAGCGCAAACACTACCTGTTCTGCCTCGTCATGGCCGGTATTGCCTGCTTGTTCATGCCTTTTGGAACTGTGCTGGGAGTGTTCACGATCATCGTACTCCAGCGCCCGTCCGTGAAAGCAATGTTCACATGAACGAAGCCAGGGTCAAAGAACTGCTCAAGAACGTGCGAGCGGGTCGCCTGACGGCGGACGCCGCGCTTCGACGACTGAAATCGTTGTCGATTCACGATCTCAGTTTCGCGCGCGTGGACCGACATCGCTCCCTGCGAAAAGGTTTTCCCGAGGTGATCTATTGCGAGGGCAAGACGCCGACGCAGGTCGTGAGAATCGCGAGATCGATTCTCGGCCACAACGACAACCTGTTGGCGACACGATGCTCGAAAGAGACCTATCGCGCCCTGAAACGTGTTTTTCCGAAAGCGAAATACCATGAAGCAGCGCGCGCGGTAACGGTCCTGCGCAAACCCCTGCCCCGACGCGGTGGCACGATCGCCGTGCTGTGTGCGGGCACGACCGATATTCCCGTCGCCGAGGAAGCAGTCGTAACGGCGGACATCATGGGCAATCGCGTGAAGACGTACTACGACGTGGGCGTGGCGGGCATCCATCGGTTGCTGGCGCTGAACGACGAACTGCTCGACGCCAACGTGCTTATCGTTGTCGCCGGGATGGAAGGCGCGCTGCCCAGCGTCGTCGGCGGTCTCGTCGATAAACCCGTTATCGCCGTTCCCACGTCAGTCGGCTACGGCGCGTCGTTCGGCGGCATCGCCGCGCTGCTGGCGATGCTGAACTCATGTGCCAGCGGCTTGACGGTCGTCAACATCAACAACGGCTTCGGGGCTGGCTACGCCGCGAGTTTGATGAATCAATTGGCATCAGGTTGAGGGAACGCATGAAGGCTAGACATAAGTCGGACTCGTTAGAGCAGCGCAGTGCTGAACCTCGAATGTTGAAGATTCTGAACAGCAAACGCGGTCTGTCTCTTCATCGAAAACAACTGCTACTGAACTGCGGCGCCCGAGTCGAACTCGATGGGTTTGACGAGAAGGAGCGTATCGTTTGCGAGGTCTATGCTCATATCGGACCGTTGAAGCCAGGGCAAGTCCACAAAGTCGCCAGCGACATCCTGAAGATGCTGCTGGTCGAAAGGGACCAAGGAGGAGATGGGTGGCACAAGGTATACTGCTTTGCCGATAAAGCTGCCGCTCAGCAACTGAGTGGAGATTCATGGCTTGCGCGCGCTGCCAAGCGATTTGGTGTTGAGGTTGAGGTGGTTCAACCGCCCAAGCAGACTCGGGCGTCGGTCAAAAAAGCTCAACGCCGGCAAACCCGCTGAACTGAGCCATCAACTGTGCAATGAAACGTCTCTGCCTCGATTGTTTTGCGGGGATCAGCGGCGATATGTTTCTCAGGCCGTCGCCGGAAGGGCGCGCCCCAAGGCATTCGCGGATTGGGGAAACCCACCCCTAACCCGCCTGGGGCGGGCAAGCCTCCGAGGACGGGAAATCGCAGAGATCGGTCCACCGCCGCGTGAGGGCACGCGGCCTACAACTGCGCAAAGAAAAGCTTCCAAACGTTGCCGCGGACGACAGCGGCGTCTCAGCGGCTAGTGCCGCTTTCGGCTCCCAAACGTTGCCGCGACGGCAAACATTCGGCGCGTCTCGTCGGACTCGGCTCCCAAAGTACGCAACAAGAACGGATTAGGAATGCGAAAGAAAAGCTTCCAAACCTTCCAAACGTTGCACTCGCTCGGCTCGCCCTTCGGGCCACCTTCGGTGTTGCGTTTGCCGGGACGGCGTTTGCTCTATCGGGCGTTCGCCCGATATGGCGTCTCGTGCAGCCAGTGCTGCACTCGGCTCCGTCGAACTCGGCTCCGCCGCTCCCAGCGGCTCGGCTCCCAAAGTGCGGAAACGGCTACGAAGGTAGGCTACCGACCCCTTGTTTCCTCGAAGGGGGGGATTTCGGTGATTGCCGCGGGGTGCGGCGTGTCGTCAGACTTTTCTATCGGAAATCGATATCATTGCTGGACGGGGTGAGCCGGGGGTGATATAATGGCGACAGTTGTTTGAAAAAGGAGTTGGGAGGGAGGCGCGGACGCTACAACGACCACCCGGATGCGCTAGAGACAGCTCGGTAAACGGCACACGAGCAGGCACACACGCTACACCGAGTCGCCGGTGAACACAGCACCGCTCGCAGAGCCGTCGCTACACCGAACCTGGCACGCTTCACAGAGGCGCAGCTACAACGGCTTTGGGGTCGGTTTGGGAGGGGGAATCTCTATAAAAGTACTTTTTTACCAAACGAACCCAACTGAAAAACTCACAAATGTTTCCACATGAAATAGTTATGCAAAAAACAGAGTTGGGTTCGTTTTGCAAAAAAGAGGCAAAAACGGGGGGAAAAGCACCAAAATGCCGCTCCGGGAGGGTGGTTTTATGCACAAACGGACCCAAAACGAACCCGAATTATCGCACCGGATGGCCTCGAAACGGCGCGATACCCAAATGGAAACGGTGTTGCTGCCCAACATTCGACTTTGCTAGCATCCAAATGACCAAGGCGCAGGCGTGACATGAAAGTTCTCTACCTCGATTGTTTTGCGGGAATCAGCGGCGACATGTTTCTCGGCGCGCTGCTGGATCTCGGCGTGTCGGAGGAGGCGCTACGCACCGAGTTGGCGAAGCTCAAGCTACCCGGCTATACGATCTCGACGCGGCGCGTCGTGAAGCAGAACATTTCCGCGACGAAGTTTGATTGCATTGAGAAGACCCCCGCGCTTCATCCGCCTGCGCCAAGGCTTCGGCGGACAGGCGAGCATCGCGGCTACTCGGAGATTGCCGGGATGATTACCGGCAGCGGGCTGTCGGAGAACGTGAAGCGGCGGGCGTTGAGCGTGTTCAAACGACTTGGCGAGGCGGAGGCGAAGATTCATGGCGTCCCGCTGGAGCAGATCCATTTTCACGAAGTCGGCGCGGTGGATTCCATTGTGGACATCGTGGGCGCGTGCATCGCAGTCGAGGCGTTGGGCGTGGATGAGATTCAATCATCGCCACCGCGGCTCGGCTCGGGGTTCGTGGAAACCGCGCACGGACGGTTTCCCGTGCCGGCACCGGCGACGCTGGAGTTGTTGAAGGGTATTCCGGTGCGGTCATCCGATGAACCTGTCGAACTGGTGACGCCGACGGGCGCGGCGTTGCTGGCAGAGTTCTGCACGAAGTTTTCCCAAGCGATGCCCGCGATAAGCATCGAGAAAATCGGCTACGGCGCGGGGTCGCGCGATCTGGACAAGGCGCCCAACGTGTTGCGCGCCGTGCTCGGAGAATCGGCTGAGGACAGCCGACACTACACCGAAACGGATACGGTGGCGGTGATCGAAACGAACATCGACGATATGAACCCGCAGTTGTTCGGCGACGTGATGGAACGGTTGCTGGCCGCAGGGGCGCTGGATGTTTTCCTGACGCCCGTGCAAATGAAAAAGAACCGGCCCGGCACGTTACTCACCGTTCTCTGCGAGCGCAATCACGTGGATGCGCTGTCGGAATTGCTGCTCACCCATACAACCAGTTTTGGCCTGCGCGTGCACGAGGCGCAACGACGCAAACTGGCGCGGGAAATCGTGAAAGTGAAAACGAGATTCGGCGAGATCGAGGTGAAAGTGGGTCGGCTCGGCGGCAAGATCGTGGCGCGCGCGCCGGAATTCGAGTCGTGCAAGCAGGCGGCGGCCAAATTCAACGTCAGTGTGAAGGAAGTGCAGGGCGAAGCGGCGCGCGCGGCGGGGGAAATATCATGATCGACAAGGAATTGCTGGAGATTCTGGCCTGTCCGAAATGCAAGACGGCGGTCAAACTCGAAGGTGAGAGGATACTCTGCACGAATCCGCAGTGCGGCTTGCGCTACCCGATCCGCGACGGCATCCCGGTGATGCTGATTGACGAAGCTGAGAAACCCCAGGGCCAATGAGCGAGCCGACCCTTTCGGTCATCGTTCCTGCATGGAACGAGGAGAAATATATTGGCCGGGTTATCGACTCCCTCCGGCACGCCGCGGACGTGTACGCGCGCGAGCGCGGCGGCGGGGCGGAAGTCATCGTTGTCGACAACAACAGCCAGGACCGCACCGGCGACGTGGCGCGCGAGCACGGAGCGCGGGTGGTCTTCGAGCCCGTCAACAATATTGGCAAGGCGCGCAACACGGGCGCGAAGGCCGCGCGCGGGAAGTACATCGCGTTCTGCGACGCCGATAACCAGGTCACCGAAAACCTGCTGGTGCTGATTCACGATCATCTCGAAGACCCAACGATTGCGGGGGGTGGGACGTGGATCGAGCCGGACCGTCGGAACTTCAAGATCAGCTTTTTCTATTTTCTGTGGGGCATTTACGTTCGCGGCAGTGGAGTCGGCGTCGGGATGATGCATTGCCGCAAGGCCGACTTCGAGACGTTTGGCGGGTTCGACGAGACAATCTATGCCGGCGAGGACGTGCAACTCGCCTACGATCTCAAGAAGATCGGCAAACCGCGGGGCCAGAAATTCGAATTGATCAAGAAAGGCTGGATTATCACTTCGACGCGCAAGATCGACCAGACGCCGTTGGTTACGATGATTGCGAAGCTGATCGGCTTTACCTTCGGCTTGCAGAAGAAAATCCGCAACAAGGAGTACTGCGAACATTGGTATGGAAAGGCGGCGCGCTAGTGCTTCCCGGGCGGCGTGTCCTTTTTGAATCGCCTCTTCATTTTCGCCACCATGTTATCCGACCGATCCTTCAGATGCGTTTTCAACCGGTGCGCCCAGACGAAGTCGACAGCCAAAATGCTCAACCCGGCAAGAACGAGCACAAACCCCGGTCCCGGCATGCCGGGAATCATGAAGAATACCCCCACGAGCAGCAGGAGGACTCCGCCGGTGATCCGCAACACCCGCTTCGTATGATGGAGAAACCACTTCACGTTGTGAGGTTCAGATAGATCGCTCCCTGTTCAATGACCAGCGGCAACCGCTCCAGGGATTTGCCCTGCCCCGGACCGCCGACGCATTTGCCGTCGCGCGGTTCGTACACCGAGCCATGGGTCTTGCACACGAACAGATTTCCGTCGCCGGTGAAAAAATCGTTGTCATCCAGATCGAGCGTGATGGGCAGGTGCACGCAGCGATTCACGAACGCCACCATCTCACCCTGAACATTCGCGAGAAAGGCCTCGGTCGGCTCACCGTTCGTCTCGAAGGTGAACTTCTTCGTCGCGCCCGGCGGGAGTTCTTCGACGCGCGCCAACAAGATTCTGCGACCACTCACACCATCACCTTAAACGCTGCGGTCGGCTTTGACAAAAACTATATTGTGACGCCGATCCGTTATTCATGCTGGCAATTTGACACAACCGCCGGCTCGCGCTATCATGGCCTCGGCTGGCGAGAATCTTTGTCAGAGGGATCGAAATCAAACTTATCGAAAGGAGTCTTATCATGGCGCACGAACTACCGAAACTGCCCTATTCATACGACGCGCTGGAGCCGCACATCGACGCGCGCACGATGGAAATCCACTACACGAAACATCATAACGCTTACGTCACGAACCTGAACGCCGCACTCGACAAGCACCCCGAGTTGCACAAGAGAGGTCTCGAAGACCTGCTCCGCGGCATCGGCAGCGTACCCGATGATATCCGCACAGCCGTGCGCAACAACGGCGGCGGCCACCACAATCACAGCCTGTTCTGGACAATCATGAAGAAAGGCGGCGGCGGCGAGCCCACAGGCGCGCTGGCCGACGCGATCAAGGGAGCGTTCGGCGGATTCGCGAAGTTCAAGGAGACGGTCACGAACAACGGCATGACGCAGTTCGGCAGCGGCTGGTCATGGCTGGTCGTCACCAAGGACAAGAAGCTCAAGGCGCATTCGACGGGGAACCAGAACAGCCCGCTGATGGAAGGCGATGTGCCGATCCTCGGCGTGGATGTGTGGGAACACGCCTACTACTTGAAGTACCAGAACCTTCGCAAGAATTACCTCGAAGCGTGGTGGAACATTGTCAACTGGGACGAAGTCGCCGCGAGATTCGACAAGGCGAAGTAGGCATCAGGCTGCACGTCTGGAATCGCAGAGGTGACCCGCTCCGTCGCCTTCGCGATTTCAATCACGGCCGATTTTTTCCCACGCGTACTTGCCCTTGATGTGTTGGAGAAAAAGTTTGCCGGGTGACGGCGTGCGCGCGAGTTCTTCCCACACGTTCTTGGGAACGGAAAAGTATCGATAGATGCCCGTCGCTTTGAACTCGATCTCCAGCGTTTCGCTCGCCTCATCGTAACCGATGGAGGCGATGTCGCTGGAATTGACGGGTTGTCGTTGTATTTCGGCCATGGCGATCAGTCCGACAGGAAGTCCACTTTTGCCGTCAACTCGGGCGTGAGGAATTTGTCGGGGTTCTCCAGTTGCACCTTGACCTGCAATGTGCCCTTCGAACGGTTTGCCTCGGGTGCAATCTCCGCGACGTATCCGTTGTACTTCTTGTCGGGATAGGCCTCGGGGCTGATGTGGCAGCGCTGCTTCATGCGCACCTTCGGCGTGTCGGCCTCGTTCAAGTCGATCTCCACCTGCAAGTCCGTCAAATCGGCCATCGCCAGGAACGCCGTGCTCGGGCCGCGCGCGCCCCCAAAACTTTGCGGCGTCACCAATTCGTTCGGGTTGACGAGTTTTTCCAAAATCGTGCCGTTGATCGGGGCGTGAATCGTGCACCAATCCAGATACGTTTGTGCCAGCGCCAGTTGGCCTTGCGCGGTCTTTACTTCGGCCACTGCGGCATCCCGCGCACGCGTCGCATCATCGAGAGCGCGGGCGCTGTCGACATCATGACGGGAAAGTTCGATTTGGCGTTTGAGGTTGACCTCGGCATTGGTCAGATTCGCATCGGCTAACGCGAGGCGACCTTCGCTTTCCATCACGCGGGCCCGATACTCGTCGTCCTCGAGCAACACCATCACGTCGCCCTTCTTCACTTCATCGCCCTTTTTCACGCCGATCCACTTCACCGTCCCTTGAAACTTCGGGCTGATCTCGATCCGCTCGCGCGGGATGACGTACCCGCTCACGGTGAGGACCGGTTCGCCGGGCTTTGGCTTCACGGCAGACCCGGATTCCACCGCGGCCGCCACAGATTCCGCGACCCCCACTGCGGCGGCAGAGCTGGCTGACCGTTTCGTCGCGATGGGCTCGCGATCGCTTTTGCGCGTGGACAGAAAAATCACCACGACACCCAGCAAAAGAACCACCACAATGGCTAGCATCACCTTCGGCCCGCCACGGCGGCGGCCTTTCTTTTCCGGCGCAATATGCAGCCTCGACAAGGTCTCGTTGGTCGCTTCGTTCATGACTCCGTTTCTCAATTCGTCATAATCGTCAGACGGCGCGCAATGCGTCAAGCACGGGTTTTCGGGCCGCCAGACGGGCGGGCAGCAACCCACCCAGCACGCCCATCACCAGGGCGAACAACATTCCCGCACCCATCATGCGGGGAGTCACCTGAAACTGGAACGCGACCTCGGCGAACGTTGTCTGGCTGAGGGTGCCGGTTGACACGAAATTGCACAGCAGCGATAGCATACATCCCAACGCGCCCCCCAGCAGCGATAACATGACCGATTCCAACAGAAACGACGCGTAGATTTGCCTTCGCCGAAATCCCAGCACACGCAACGTGCCGATCTCGCGCGTCCGTCCACCGACCGCGGCATACATCGTGTTCATCGCGGCGAACGCCGCGCCAATGGTCATGATGATCGCCAAAAACCACGCCAGAAACTGAAAGAACCCGGCCGACTGCGTCTGCTCGCGGTAGTATTCCGTCTCGGACTGTACCTTGATATTGAGCAACCGGTCGGCGAGCATCCGCTGCTTGAGTGACTCCGCAGCAATCGCGTTCACGGGGCGGAGGAGCACGGAGCCGTAAAAATCGCGGCGGAACACAGACCGCACCTCGTCCGCATCCACCCAAATCTCCGATTCGTACGCCGTTTGCCGTGCGTCGAAAATGCCGACAACGTGCCACGTCGTTTTGCCCGACTGGAAACTCTGGCCCACCCGACAATGCGCGAACCGCTCCGCAATGCGGCGGCTGACAATGCATTCGTGCAACCCCGGGCGCAACATGCGGCCTTCGGTGATCCGAATCTGCGGGCGCAAGGCCAGCGTGGCGGGACCGATGCCACGCACCAACACGTTCGCGGTCCCTCGTTCACCGGTCCGCTCCAGCAGAATCAGCACAATGATCTCCGCTGACGCCAGAGGTTCGCCGTGTTCGTCGCGGACAATCCCGTCAAGATACTTGATGCGGCGTGCCTCCTCGCGACTGAGTTGACTGCTCGATTCCGCCGTCGATCCTTTGCGTAGTACGATCAGATTGCGTTCGTCACCCGTGTTCACGTACGTGGACTCCATGCCGTGCGCCAAGGCGCGCACGAAGATGAATACCGCCACGACCAGCGCGATTCCGACCACCGTGGCCAACGTGGAGCGCCATCGCACGCGGAGGTTGCGCAGGTTGTAGTCCAGCGGGATTCCCATCTAGTCCAGCTCCATCAAACCTTCCACGACCGTTGCCTTGATGGTCGAACGCGCGGGCACGATACTGCTGGCTACACCCAGTCCCAGCGCCACCAGCAGTCCCAACGCCACCACATCGGCGGTGACGGGAAACATCGGGATATTGCCGCCCGAGAGTTTGTAAATATCCAAGTGCGCAAACAGCAGCTTGGCCCCGAGGCACCCGAGAAGCCCGCCGGTCATCGCCTGGCCGAACGATTCCGCGAGGATCAAGCCGGCGATCTCCGAGGCATTGAACCCGATAGCCTTGAGGATCGCCATCTCTCGCGACCGCTCGCGGATCGCCATGCTCATGGTGCTGGCGGTGACGAGCAACATCGTGAACACAATCACGGTCGAGATGGAACCGATAAACAACTTCACGTTGCCCAACATGGAAACGAATTCCAGCTGAAACGCGCGCTCGGTTTCCGTCTTGGTTTCCGCGTCCGTATTGCGAAACGCTGCGTCGATCCGCTCGATAAGACCTGGGACCACCTCGGCGCTGCCGGCTTTGATCCAAAACGCTCCGACCAGACCGCGGTCACCCATCAACTCGTCAAAGTAATCGTGATGGAAGAACACAAGCGTCTCGTCGATTCCCTGTCCGCGATAGGTGCCCCGGATGGTCAACTCAGGATCGCATCCCCAAATCGTTCCCTGAAAGGTGATCTTGTCGCCAACCTTCCAGCCAAACCGCTCCAGCAGTTTGGCCCCCACGATGCACGCGGTCTTCTCCTTGCGGAACTCCTCCTCTTCCCGCGGTGACACGACCATCTCCGAGAAGATCCGGAAGATGCGATCGGCGTCCACGGCGAATTGGGCAAAATTGCTCTGGCTTTGGTCTTTGTATATCCCGCCGAAGTACGTGAACTTTGAGCAATACCTCACCCCGGGCATTCGCTCGATCCGGAATTGATACTTCGCCGGCAATACGTTTGCCAGCGACACTCGGTGTCGCGTAGCGATTCGCAGCGCCGCCTCCTCCGTCGTCGGCGGATGTGTCATCAAGTGCAACGCGGTCTGCAAGGTCGTAAACAGAAACAGACTGAGCGCGACACTGAGCACGGTCAGGATCAATCGCCGCTTGTTGCGCAGCGCATTACGAACGATAAACCCGGGGATCGTCATAACCGCTTCGAGCCGTCGCCGTTGAGCATTTCGCCCTTCTCCAGATGGGCGGTTCGCCGCGCGTATGCTGCCGCTTTTGGGTCGTGCGTGACGATGATGACCGTTTTGCCCGCTTCCTGGTTGAGCCGTTGCAAGAGCGCGAGCACATCCGTCGCCG
>JBEKYJ010000013.1:0-35425 GCA_049511095.1 Verrucomicrobiia bacterium | reverse complement strand
CCTGCTCGACGCTGAGGTTCATCGCCCGCGCAATCTCCGGGAAACGCTTGCGCCCCAGATCATCCAAGTGCTGGTTGACCAACACCGCCTCGATCGACTCCGACTTCCCGAGCCGATCCAACTGGATCAGCAGGCATTCCTTCAGGTTCCGCGCGCCGACTCCGACGGGATGAAACGTCTGCACAATCTCGAGCGCCTCCTGCAAGTGTTCCAGTGGAATTCCAGAACTGACGGACAACTCCTCGATTGGCGTCAGCAGATACCCATCATCGTTGATGCTGCCGATGATCAACTCCGCGACCTTGCGCCGCTCCTCGGAGACGTTCATGAAACCAAGTTGCTGAAGCAGGTGTTGTTGCAGCGATTCCTGCTGGACGATTGAGTCGAAAAAGTGTTGCCGCTGCTCTTCCTGTTCGGGTGAACGCGATCGGATGGTGTTCGTCTGCGAAAAATACTCGCGCCACTCGTCGTCGAGTTTCGACAGAATCTCGAACTCCTCCTTGAACTCCGCCCGTTCCTCGTCGGTCGAGGCCTTGTCCCCATCCGTCTCGGCCTCGGGCGATGCGACATCGGGTGATTCGGTCTCGACGCGGGTTTCGTCCTTTGGAATCTCTTCGAGCAGAGGGTTTTGCTGCAATTCCTCCTGCACAAGCGAACGCAACTCAAGCGTCGGCACCTGAAGCAAATGAAGGCTCTGCTGCAACTGCGGAGCCAAAATCTGCTGCAGCGACAGCCTCTGAACCTGATGTAATCCGGGACCTGCCATCTTCGTTCTGTAGTCGTGCGTCTCGCCAGACCCGGTTCACTATATTCGCGACATCCAGCAAGTAAAGTCCAAAGATTACGCAATCCGTGTGCCAAACATTCGCGGCGCCCGGGCGCTTTCATCGCCCGCCGGAAATCGCTCTGCCCCACTTGCAGAAAGCTTGAGTCAATTCGCGCCCGGTGTAGAATCGCGGCTGTGGGGATGCACATCACGATTTTGGGCAGCGGCAGCGCCGGCAATTGTACGTTGATCGAAACCGACACGACGAGGCTCCTCGTCGACGCGGGTCTCAGCGGTCGCCAGATCACCCAACGGCTCTCTCTCATCGGCCGCCATCTCGACCAAATCAGCGGCATCATCCTCACGCACGAACACTCCGACCACACCCGCGGCCTTGGTGTCCTGTGCCGCGCCCGCGCGCTTCCCGTGTATGCCAACCGTCTTACCGCCGAAGCCGTTATGGCCGATCCCGAATGGGAGGATCCCGTGCGCATCTCGTGGCGGCTGTTCGCCACGGGCGGTTCGTTCGCGGTCGGCGACCTGCTCGTCGAATCGTTCAGCGTTCCTCACGACGCCTACGATCCCGTCGGCTTCGTCATCCGTCATCCCGGTTCCGGTGTGGCTGTGGGGGTACTCACCGATCTCGGTCACGTTACCAAACTGGTCACGGAACGCGTCCGCGCGATGGACGCGCTCGTCGTCGAAGCGAACCATGACTTGAAGCTGCTGCAGGAAGACACCGCCCGTCCGTGGGCCATAAAACAGCGCATCATGAGCCGTCACGGCCATCTGAGCAACGACGCGGCCGCGACGCTGACCAGCGACGTGGCCTGCGACAGGTTACGGCACGTGTTTCTCACGCACCTCAGCCGCGACTGCAATCGCCCGGAGTTGGCGCGGCAAACGGTTGGTGAGAAACTGCAGAAAATCGGCGCGCGTCACATCGCGGTCACGGTCTCCAGCCAGGACAAACCAACAGCGACGCTGACGTTGTGATCAGCGGCGTTCTCAACGCTTAGCGACAGTAATAATACCTGCCACTGTAATAGTGCACGGGTGGCGAGTAGTAATATCGATACACGGGCCGCTGGCAATAATAGTACGCGGGCGGCGGGCAGGAGTAATAGTACGCCGGGTAGTAAGCACGCCCATACACAGGGTAGTAGCCGCCAAACCCGAAGTTGAACGAGAACGACGTTCGTGCCTGCACCGGTGTCGTCAGTACGCAAACCAAGGCGGTTACAGCCACTACCCCGCCGACAATTTTACGAATTGATTTCATGTCATACCTCCATTCGCCAGTTTTGACGTACCTGATGCAAATCTATTCAACCGTCGGAAAATGGCAAACCGGTCAAGCCTGTCACTATTTTCGATCAACCTTTTAGCGCCCCCAACTGAATGCCGCTGATGAACCATTTCTGGCCAAGAATGAAGATAAGAATCATCGGCAGGATCATCATCATCGATCCCGCCATCAGCAACGTCCACTGCGTGCTGTACAGCCCCATGAACGAGAGCAGCCCGAGCGGCAGTGTTTTCATCGAGTCCTGCGTCAGCATGATCAACGGCCAGTAGAAACTCTGCCAGTTCCCCATGAACGTGAAAATCGTCAGCGTCGCCAGCGCGGGTTTGCTCAGCGGCAGGATGATCGTCGTGAAAATGCGAAACAACCCGCACCCGTCGATCGTCGCCGCCTCTTCCAAATCGCGCGGGAGGCTCATGAAAAACTGCCGCAGCATGAACGTGCCGTACGCCGAGAACATCGCGGGCACGATCAGCGCGAAATACGAATCGAGCCCCACGAGCCGGCCCACCTCATAGGTGCGCCCGAAAAGCGAAATCACCCGTGGCGCGTCCCAGTTCACGAACGGCACGGCCACCGTCAGCCATTCGGTGACCTTGCGCATCAGGATGAAGTTCGGGATCATCGTCACCGCACCGGGAATCATCATCGTGGCGAGATAACTGAAAAATAGTTTGTCACGACCGGGGAACCGCAGCCGCGCGAATGCGTACGCCGCGCCCGCGCTGGTTGCCACCTGTCCCAGCGTGACCACCACCGCCACGACCAGGCTGTTCAGATACCAGCGCGCGAATCCGCCGCCCATGCCGCCGGTCACATCGTACACTTTCCCGTAGTTTTGCCATTGTGCCTCGCGCGGGATCAACGCTTTGATGGGACTGTCGAAAGACGCAAACACGTCGCCTGCCGGCTTTACGGACGTGGACAACATCCAGAGAAACGGGAGGAGCATGAACAGCCCAACCAAGCCGAGCGCCATGTACGTGATCGTTTTGCGTAGTGCGCCGCGCATCTCAGTAATGGACGATTCGTCCTCCAAACCGCCAGTTCAGCAGCGTGATCGCGAACACGGCGGCGAATAGCACCCACGCCACCGCCGCCGCGTACCCCATGTGGTTCCACGCAAACGCGTGGTTGTAAATGTAGTAGCTGATCGTCGTGGTCGCTCCCGCGGGCCCGCCCCGCGTCATGACCAGCGCCTGCTCGAACCCACCCTGCAACCCGCCGATCAGGCTCATCGTGAAAACGAAAAAGGTCGTCGGGCTGACCATCGGCCAGGTGATCGCCCAGAATTTCTGCCACTTGTTTGCCCCATCGATGTCGGCCGCTTCGTACAACTCAAGCGACACACCCTGCAGCGCGGCAAGGTACAGGATCATGTTGTAGCCGCCCACTACCGTCCAAAAGCTCATGAACATCAGCGCGGGTTTGGCCCACGTGACGGAGGACAGCCATTGCGGCGGCCATTCCACGCCGAGACCGCGTATCCAATCGTTCAACCATCCGGGGGACCAACTCGTGATGATCGTGTTGATCAAGCCGTAGTCGGGATTGTAAATCCAGCGCCAGAGCAGATACGTGCCCACACCGGCCACGATGCTCGGCATGAAGTAGATCGTGCGAAACACCACAATCCCGCGCAGTTTCTGGTTCATCACCATCGCCAGGATCAGCGACCCCAGGATGTTCACCGGAATCGCCAGCATCAGGAACACAGTGTTGAACGCGTAGTACCAGAATTCCCGGTCTTTCATCAGCACGGCGAAATTGTGAAATCCCACGAACTTCGGCGGCGTGAACAAGTCCCACTCGAAAAAACTCAAGCCGAGCGAAGCGAGGACGGGAATGAGCGTGAACGCCAGAACGCCGAGCAGGTTCGGCGTCAGAAAAAGATAACCCGCGACCGCCGACTGCCCCCGTTTCGTCGATGCCATCCGAGAATCTTTCATAAACGCACGGAGAGCTTGGAGAGGCCAGACTATCTGCTCAAGTCACTCCACTCCTCCGTAAGCGTACCCAGATCGACCGCTCTCTTGTGAGGGTCACCGACCTTGAAAAGACCTGTAGTTAGCATGTCTCCTATGGAATCTGTAAAAAGGTGCTCTCCAAATCTCTTTGCCCATGGTCGTTGTTGATGTGCCGCAAGCACCGCGTTAAGACGGGCCGCTAGAGCCACTACCGCCTGCTTCGCCTGCTCGCGAAGTCCCAAGCCGCAGTCGGACCCCGATGCGAGGAGGATTGTTGGATTGAACTTCGGACCCTCGGCCCGATGCCAAAATGCTTCATTGCGAAATGTGAATAGGAGATCAGGTGGTTGCCCGTCCCTTTCAGACTCCCGCCGTCCCGGTGCCCACACTTCCATGTCTAGAAACCGCCAAGTCTCCGGGGCTCCCGCAGTCATTGGAGACCCGTGTGTCCATTTCTGATGCCCTTCATCATTCCATCCAATCTTGCCGAAAGAAATGGACTTCTTCCCCGTGGCTTCGAATTGCGTGCTTCTTACGATCGCTCGTCCGCGTGCGGAACCAATGCAACCATCCAAGAGTGGCGCGACTTCCTTCCATCCATCCCATCTCCAGATAGCCGGCCGGGCCGGATTTCCAAGAATCACATAGAGATCGTAGACGCGGTCGTAGTGAAACACTTGTGTTCTAAATCTCCTTCCCAATCGCCACCGCCACCGCCCGCATCTGGGCGACCAGCGCTTCGAACTTGTCCGGAAGCATGGCTTGGTCGCCGTCGGAAAGCGCCGCTTCGGGATTATTGTGAACTTCCATCATGACGCCGTCCGCGCCGGCGGCAACTGCGGCCAGCGCCATCGTCGGGATGAGATCGCGATGACCCGCGCCGTGCGTCGGATCGACGATGACAGGCAGGTGCGACTCCTTCTTGAGCGCGGGAACAGCCGAGAGATCGAGCGTGTTGCGCGTATAGGTCTCGAACGTGCGGATGCCGCGCTCGCAGAGCATGACGTTCATGTTCCCCTCGTTGAGGATGTACTCGGCGCTGAGCAACACGTCCTTGATCGTCGCCGCCATGCCGCGCTTGAGCATCGCGGGCTTCTTGCATCGTCCGACTTCCTTCAACAACGAAAAATTCTGCATGTTGCGCGCCCCGATCTGGATGATGTCCGCGTATTCCACGACCAACTCCGTGTCCTTCGTGTCCATCAACTCCGTAATGACGGGCAGCCCCGTGGCTTCGCGCGCTTCCGCCAGCAGCTTCAGCCCCTCCTTGCCCAATCCCTGGAACGTGTACGGCGACGTGCGCGGCTTGAATGCCCCGCCCCGCAACACCGACGCGCCCGCCTTCTTCACAATCTTCGCAATCGCCAGGATCTGCTCGCGGCTCTCGACCGAACACGGCCCGCTTATCAGCACAACCTTCTTCTGATCGCCAATCCGGACGCCCTTGCCCACCTCGATCACCGTCCGCTTGTGCGTGAAATCGTAGCTGGCCAGCTTGTACGGCTTCAACACAGGTGTCACATCCGCCACGCCCGGGAACGCCCCCAACGGCTTCTCGCGAATGAGGTCTTCAGGCCCGATGACGCCAATCACCGTCCGCTCGATACCGCGGCTGGTGTGCGGTTTCAGTCCCCACTTGCGAATCGCGTCCTCGATGTGGGCGATTTGCTCGTCCGTCGCTTCGGGTTTGCAGATGATGATCATGGTTTGGCCAACTCCTTCTCCAACGCCGCGATGAACCGGCGATTCTCAGGCGGCAGTCCCACCGTCACGCGCACCCACCCGGGCATCTTGTACCCGCGCATGGGCCGCACGATCACGCCCCGTCGTTGCAACCCGCGGAATACTTCATCCCCATCGCCCACGTTGACCAGCACAAAATTCGCGTAGCTCGGCACATATTCCAGCTTGAGCCTCTTGAATTCCCGGTAAAGATACGCCAGCCCGCGTCGCGTCAGCGCCTTCGTCTTGCGAATGTGCGCGGCGTCCCCCAAACCCGCCAGCGCCCCAGCCTGGCCGACCGCGTTCGTGTTGAACGGCTGTCGCACCCGTTGCAGCAACGCGATGCATTCCGTCTGCGCCACGCCGTAACCGATGCGCAAACCCGCCAAGCCGACGATCTTCGAGAACGTCCGCAACACGACGACGTTTCGTTTCATCGCGTACTCGATCGATGGTGGCGGATCATCCAAAAATTCGATGTACGCTTCATCGAGCACGGCAATCACATGCGACGGCAGTTGCCGGATGAATTCGTCAAGTTCCGCGTTGCCCACGCGGGTTCCCGTTGGATTGTTCGGGTTCGCGATGAATACCAACTTGGTCTTCGGCGTGATAGCCTGAAACATCGCCTTCAAGTCATGCGTGTGCCCGCGAAACGGCACCTCGACGCATCGCGCCTGGAACATCTTCGCCATGATGCTGTAAATCACAAACGCCCGGTCTCCCGCCACCACCTCGTCACCCGGCCCCACAAACGCATGGTACAAAAACTCGATGATCTCGTTCGACCCCGTCCCGAGAATGATGTTGTCGATCCTGCAGGAGAATTTCTCCGCCAACGCCTGCCGCAGGTAAAACCCTCCCCCGTCAGGATACAGATGCGCCGTCGCCAACGCCTTCCGCATTGCCGCCACCGCCTTCGGCGACGGCCCCAGCGGGTTCTCGTTCGACGCCAGCTTGATGATCGTCTTCGGATTCAGCCCCAACTCGCGCGCCACTTCCTCAATCGGCCGCCCTGGCTCGTACACCGGCACATCGCACACAAATTGGTTTGCTATCGATTTGAAGCTCATAGTGTCAGTCTGTCAAAGCCGGGACGAGGGGTCAATGCCAGCCGTTTGTATCTCCGTCGGTAGGGCGCGGTGGCCCCACCGCGCCATTCTTGCCCTCCCAACTCCCGCAATTCGGCTTCATACTGCGCAAAAATACCCTTCCCGGCGTCATTTCCGGCGCTTTTTTTCCGTTTTTTTGCCTCTTTTTGCATAACGAACCCAACTTGCTTTTTTCCTAACATATTCATGGAGAAATCGTTGCGAAGTTTTCAGTTGGGTTCGTTTGGTAAAAACACTCTTCTCTATAGAGCCAACTCCGACAATTCCGCGAATTGTCGGAGGAGACGCAACACCGAAGGTGGCCCGAAGGGCGAGCCGAGCGGGCGCGAGCGAGTGCAATCCCCCCTGTCAACCGCTTTCGGTCGCCTTCCTCTAGTCGCCCTGTTGCATCTATCTTCACACCTCGATTCTCTCACAATCCCAGAAAACCTGTTAGTGTACTTTGGAAGGTTTGGAAGGTTTGGAAGCTTTTCTTCTGGGTTTGGAAGTTTCTTCTATTGTGAGGTTTAAGAGCCGCCGAAGGCCGTTTTCTCCTGTAACGGAGGTCTAACTCGACGCAGGAGAGGCCGAGGGATCTGGGGCGGCGAACCGCTCGCCCACCGGAGGTTGGCTTTGGTCTTGAACTCGCACCGTTGAATTCGTACAATCACGGCGCTTTCGAACAACGAGGATATTTTTCGGCGGCGTATTCAAACGAGCGGACAGGAGTAGTTTTAGCCGTGGTGAGGCGCGGGGTCCGTGTAGTCACGACTGGGATGACGAACTTGATCGGTCGTTCCGTTGCCCTTCAGCCCCAGCCGAGCATGGCTGAATCCGTGTCGCTTCCGTCAAAAGGGAGATCGACAACATGAAGGAGTTGCGATGCATGATTTGAGAACCCTCAAGCATTTTGGTCGCAGTTTGCCTGTCCTGTTCCGGGCGGGTGCCTTTGGCGTGCTTGCGTTGGCAGTCACTTCGCAGGCCTTTGCCACAGACTACAGCGTTCAGATCCCATCGAATGAATACGGCAATCTGAATCAGCACAATATGCTTGTGTTTCCTACCATGAGCTGCGGACCAGCATCCACTGCCAACGCCCTGCTCTATCTTCAAAACGCGGCGCCCAGCATCTATGACTCGAAACTCACGCCATCGGCTGGCTATGGCGGATTGATTTCACTGGCGGATACATTAGCCGGCCCGGGTTACATGAATACGGATTCCAGCAACGGCACTTGGCACGACAATCTTATCATGGCCACAAAGAATTACATCGAGAGCGAGGTGCCCGGGCAGACTTCCTACAGTGCCCAGGATTATTGGAGTTGGAGCCATCAAACGCGGCCCGCTTGGGCCCAGTCGGTTACTCCCACTTGGCAGTTCATTTACCAAGCCCTGACCATTAGCGATGCGGTCGATATTCTGCTGACCTATAACTCTGGCGGAGGCCACTACGTTACGGCGAACGGTTTGTCTTGGGACGATTCAAATGGCAACAACATCATCGACGACGGCGAGAACGCCCTGCTCTACTTCATGAATCCGTGGACAGGTGCGGAGGCGAATACCCATATCTGGCAAGCGAGTCTGAACGGGCCCGTCCAGACCGACTACTCCAGCAGTTGGATCAGCACGGCGTTTGCCATCTCCGTGCCGGAGCCTTCCGCCTTCGCGCTGCTGCTTGTCGGGACGGTGGGTTTCGGTGTTTGCGCTTGGCGGAGACGCCGTTAGCGTCAATACCGTCAACCTTCTCAACATCGCTGCATTCCGCAACTCGCCGCCCCCTGTCCGCCATCCGCCGTGTAGCGTGCGCTGTCACTAGCGCATCCGCGTGGACGGTGTGTCGCGCCAAGCCGAGTCGGACGGAGCCGAGTGCAGCATTGGCTGCACGAGACGCCCTATCGGGCGAACGCCCGATAGGGCAAACGCCGCACGCCGTACTCCTGCGGCAACCCTTGGCGAAGGCGGGTCATCCACCCCACGTCGCACACAAATCAATTGGCAAGTGACAGAAGGGTCATGATGCGAGCAGCAAATCAAGCCCGCGCCGCCAGAAAAAGACGAGCAGATTGAAGCTGCTTGCCTTCGTTACCAAGGGTGCGAGACACTCCAGCGAGTCATGCACATCAAGTACTTCGGCGATTCCTACGACGTTGTCAAACAGTCGCTCATTCGATGGCTCACGCCATTCGGGGAGTGGTCGGTGCATCCTATGTTTACAGAGACGACGAAGCCAGCGGACGCCGCTGCTTTCGCGACCTTTCTCGGCGCACGGCTGCTGTCAGACGCCGTGCTCACAGTCAATACGAATCGACCGTCTTACTTTGGTTGCACGTCAACGTGTGGCAACCTCTTGCTTGATCCGGACACCGGATTGCGGCTTGAATCCCTCGGAGGCGCGCGTGCTGCAAAGTACCTCTTCGCGCACGAGCTTATTAGGTTGATTAAGGAGCGGCCCGGGTTCCTTACCGCTGTCTTTGACCAGAGCCAGCCCCGAGGTTCCCCCGATGAATCTTTGAACCGGAAGTTAGATCACTTGTCCGAAAACAAGGTTGCCGCCTTCGCCTACAGATCGCACGCCTGCTTCATCGTCGCCGCACAGGATCCAACACTCGCGAGACGTGCCTACACTCACCTGCTTGGCGCGTCTCAATTGCCCAACCGCCGGTTCATTCTCAGCCGCGATCTTGGGTAAACACTAAGCTCGGGTAGCGGGGTCAAGCCGCTGCCATTACCGCGCACCCCGTTGTCAAAACAGCGTTCTGTTTGCAAAAACCGCTAGATGTGTGAAGCTAGACTCTGATGAGAAAGGCAAACCATTATGTCGCTCAGTCGTATCAGACGAGGTTCTGCGATAGCAAAGGTCTGATTTGGGTGTACGACAAGGAGACGCTCAGGGTTAAGCCGCAGCCACCTAAAAGGACGGCGGTGATGACCCATCTATATACTGTCGAAACGGATGATGGTCAGAAAAGCGATATTCTTGAGCGAAAGGTCTTCGACCCCCTCGACGGGACGATTGTTGATTACATAAATCGATGGATTCAACCCGGGTATCGCATTACCAATGAAGACATTCCTACGATGGCATACTACCTTGCATTTCAACACGCACGAGTACCCCGAAATATTGAGATGTTCAAAGAACTCGGCACTGCCATGGCGGTAAAAATCCTCAAGGATGCGGCAGCCAACAAGAAGCAGATGGACGAGGACTACGAACGCATGAAAGTCTCAACAAACGGGGTGTGTCCAATCAGCCGGGAACAATACCAAGAATGGTTTGAGAATCTTGAGAAGCATTTCACATTCGAACTAAAGGACGATTTCGCACTGGGCATGACCATCTCAGTAGCCGTGCCACAATATTATAACGCATTCAGCAAAATGGAGTGGAGTATTGTCGACGCCCCACATGGGAACTTTTTTATCACTTGCGACGCACCTGCCGTCTCGGTTGCCTTCATTGAACCCGGTGTAGTGCAATATGGAGTAAATCTTGTCTCACCGGGATTTGAGGTCATATTCCCACTCTGTCCCACCGTTTGCCTATGGCTCCGAAAAGTTAAGGGGCAAAAAAGATTTCGATGTGACTCCAAACGAGTCGATGATTTCAACTACAGGACGGCGTTCATGGCTGAGAGATATATATTTTCTCACCAAGACTCATATAAGGTTCGGGCGCTCCTTCGGCAGACTGCCAAAACCAGACTTCAGCCTAAAATCAACAGAACCGACTTGTATCGACGCATGGACACAAAGGCTCGACTCGGCCCTCTTTATGACCCAAGGTCGGTCTATTGATTACCTGTGTTGTTCAGCAGGCATCAAATACTCAGGATGAGAAATTTGCCCGGTAGCCAGCAGTCAGCCAGTGCCGCTCATTTGCCCTCAAAACCCCCGCAGAAAGTACAGCCACCCACGTAAGTGTTTGCGTCACCAGCCAATAAAAACGTCGAATTAACTCGATGTTCTGAGCACTCCGCGGGATGTGTGTCGCAGATAACTTCCCAGAATCTTCACGAACATCCTGTGCTTGGCGAGTTCGGCCAGTGCCTTTTTCACGGGCGCGTCTTCGCAGTCGGAGATCACGATAACGATTATGGTCGCCGGCCCATCCTCGACAAGACATTTGCACGCAAGCTATGATGCGCGCCGGTGTTATTCTTGAGTGGAGCACGACCATGAAGATTAGCTACGACCCTGAAGTCGACGCCCTGAGCATCACGTTTCGCGAGACGTCCGTGACCACCAAGCATCTCGCTGAAGGCATCGCCGCGGACTACGACGAGGATGGACGATTGGCCGGCATCGAGGTGCTCGATGCCATCAAGCGGTTCGGCGACAAAGCTACGCTCCAACAGGTCATCCAGGAAGGCATCGCGCCCGCCCCCGCAATCGTGCGCGAGAAGCCCGGCAAGAAGTACGGGAAACGCTGACCACCTACCCATTCACATTCGGATAGCTGCCCAAAATCTTCACGAACATGGTGTGCTTGGCGAGTTCGGCCAGCGCCTTTTTCACGGGCGCGTCGTCGCAGTGACCCAGCACGTCCACGAAGAAGTAGTACTCCCACGCTTTCTTCCGGCTCGGACGCGACTCGATCTTGGTCATGTTGATCTTGAACTTCTTGAAGGACGCAATCGTGTCGTGAAGCGCGCCGACTCTGTCCTGTACCGAGTACATGAGCGAGGTCTTGTCGTTGCCCGTCCGCCCCGGATACTTGCGGCCAATGACGAGGAACCGCGTCACGTTCTCGCTCGAATCCTGGATGTTCTCCTCCAGAATCGTCAGGCCGTAGATCTCGGCGGCCAACGCGCTCGCCACCGCGCCCGTGTTCGGTTCGGTCTTCGCAATCTGCGCCGCCCGCGTGCTGCTCGACGTTTCGATCAATTCCACGCCGGCCAGGTTCGTCTGCAACCACTGCCGGCACTGCGCCAGCACCTGTGGAACCGAGTAAACCTTCTTGATCTGGTCGCGCGGGCATGTCGCCATCAGATTATGACGGATCTGCAGGACAATCTGCGCGCACACCTTCAGCTCGCTGTCCACGAACATGTCGTACGTGTGCGTCACCGCCCCTTCGGTCGAATTCTCAATCGGCACGACACCGTAATCCGCGCGGCCTTTCGACACCTCCGCGAACACGTCGGTTATGCTCGGCAACGGCTCGTACCGCAGGCTCGAGCCGAATTTCCTGATCACCGCCATATGCGAGTAGGTCGCCTCGGGGCCGAGATACGCAATCACCAGCGGTTTCTCCAGCGCCAGCGACGCGGACATGACCTCGCGGTAGATCGCGCGCAGCGAATCCGCGGGCAGCGGCCCGCTCCCCTTCTCGACAATGCGCCGCAAGACCGCGTCTTCGCGGTCGGGCGCGTAGATTTCCCCGCCCGAAGCGTGCTTGTGTTTGCCAATATCGAGCACGAGCTTCGTCCGCTCGTTCAGCAGACGAACCAGCTTCGTGTCGATCTCGTCAATCTTGTTGCGGAGTTGTTGAAGTTTGTCCTTCATTCGATGCCAATGCCTCATTCGTTCCGCTGGCTGCTTCCTTGGCTTTCGCCTCTTCCGCCCTCTGCTCTGCCGTCTTCAACGCGGTCGCCTGCAGCCGTAACTCAGCCGCCTTGGGCATGTCGTCAATGTCCCGCAGCCCGAAATGTTCGAGGAACTTCTGCGTCGTGCCGTACAGCATCGGCCGACCGGGCGCGTCGCTCTTGCCGACAATGGTAATCAGATCGCGCTCCAACAGCGTTTTGATCACGCCGTCGACTTCCACGCCGCGGATCGCCGCAATGTCAGCGCGGGAAATCGGCTGGCGCAACGCGATGATCGACAGCGTTTCCAACGACGGCGGCGACAGCCGATGCGGTCGCGCTTCATCTATCAACTTCTTCAACCACGGCGCCGACTCGGGCCGGGTCACGATTCGCCAGCCTCCCGCGATTTCCACAAGATGGAAACTGCGCTGTTGCTGGTCGTACTCAATCTTCAGTTCGTCCAGCGCCGCCACAATCTGCGCTTCGCGCACGTTGCGGAACGGTTCCGTCACGCCCGGATGGTCTTCGTCCGTCGCCTCGGCGAAAATCGCGCGAATCTCCTTGGGCGACAACGGTCGCTCCGCCGAGAACACCAGCGCCTCAATGATTTGTTTCAGTTCGAGCGTCATATGACCTTGATCACGTGTATCTCACCAAACGCTTCTGCCTGTTGCACCTTCAACCGCTTCAACCGAATCAATTCCAGCAACGCCAAAAACGTCACGACGATTTCCGTCCGCGAGCTGGCGTTCGCAAACAACTCACTGAAAATCATCTCCGATCGGTCGCGCAGAGTATAGAGGATTTCCTCGATTTTGTCGCTGACGGTGAATCGTTCCTCCAAAATCTCATGAAAGTCGTCCCGGGCACTGGCTTTCTTCAACACGTCGTTGAACGCGTTGATGAGATCGAAAATACCGACTTCCGCCAGCGGCACGTTCTTATCAATCTCGATGCCCAGGTCCGGGCTGCGCCGCGAAAAAATGTTGGCCTGCTGTTCCTCGCGCTGGCCGAGCTGCAACGCCGCGTCCTTGAACTTCTTGTACTCCACCAGTTGGCGGATCAGTTCCCAGCGCGGATCTTCCCCCTCTTCCGCCTCGGTGTCCGTCACCTGCTGGTCGGCCGGCAGCAACATCCGGCTCTTGATGTACATCAGCGTGGCGGCCATCACGAGGAATTCACCCGCGACTTCCAGGTTCAGCATCTGCATCAACGTCAGGTACTCCATGTATTGATTCGTGATGCGCTCAATCGGAATATCGTAGATGTCCACCTCCTCTTTCTTGATGA
This sequence comes from Verrucomicrobiia bacterium, assembly GCA_049511095.1. Classification (GTDB taxonomy): domain Bacteria; phylum Verrucomicrobiota; class Verrucomicrobiia; order Palsa-1439; family Palsa-1439; genus Palsa-1439. The sequence goes on along the minus strand of JBEKYJ010000013.1, from coordinate 21,746 downwards.
GGTAGAGCAACAGGTCGAGAGGACCCTCAAACACCTCCAACTTGACCTTGTAGTCAGACTCCACGTTATCTCAAACCCACGGCCTTTCGCACTTTCGTCATCGTCTCGTCCGCAACCGCGTTGGCGCGTTCGGCGCCCTTACGTAGCACGTCATTCACATAATCGAGGTTCTTCGCCAGTTCCTCGCGTTTCTTGCGGAACGGTGCAAAGTAGTTCATCAACGCGGCGAATAGTTTCTTCTTGGCTTCGCCGTAGCCATAACCGCCCGCCGCCAGCTTCGCCTGCAACTCCCGCGCTTTGTCCGACGTCGCGACGAGCTTGTAAAGCTGCAAGGGAATGTTCTTGTCCAAATCGACCTTCGGCGCTTCCACGGGCTGCGAGTCGGTGACGATACTCATCACCTTCTTGCGCGCCGCCTTCTCGTCGCCAAAAATCTCGAGCGTGTTGTTGTAGCTCTTGGACATCTTGCGGCCGTCGAGACCCGGTAGCGTCGCCACATCGGGCCGGATATCCGGCTCGGGCATGACAAACACTTCACCATATTGACGGTTAAACGCACCGGCAATGTCTCGCGCCATTTCGACGTGCTGCTTCTGGTCCTTGCCAACCGGTACGTGCTCCCCTTGCACGATCAAGATGTCAGCGGCCATCAAGACAGGATATGTGAACAGACCGGCGTTTGGTTTCAAACCCTGCGCAATCTTGTCCTTGTAGCTGTGGGCGTTCTCGAGCATTGGAACAGGCGTGACGTTGGAAAGAATCCAGGTCAACTCCGCGACCTGCGGTACGTCAGACTGACGGTAGAATACTGTCTTCGCCGGGTCCAGGCCGCATGCGAGAAAATCCAGTGCCACATCCAGTACATTCGCGCGCAACTCGTCCGGATTTGTGACCGAAGTTAATGAGTGGTAGTCAGCGATGAAGTAGAACGCGTCAATGTCAGGGCGCGACGCCAACGTCAGCGCCGGACGCATCATCCCGAAGTAGTTGCCAATGTGTAACTTACCACTTGGCTGGATTCCCGATAGAATTCGCATAGCCCGTGCAAGATACGAGATGCACGGCGGGCCTTGCGAGGAAAAAATCAGCGCGACTTGCCGGTGCTCAATACTTGTAAACGATTGAACTGACCAACATGATGTCGTTGCGCAAGCGGTCGGCGGCGGGTTCGCTGTTAAACTTGTCCGTGGCGACGATGCGCAAGCTCATGCGCGTATTGATCGCCGCTTCCGCACCAGCTTCCGCGTTCACCAGATAGGTGCCCCAGGCATCAACCTCAGGCAGGTAATCTACCTGCTCCCACACCTTCGCGGTCTTGCTTAACGCATATTCCCAGCGCTCGCTCACCCGTAACGTCACGTACCCATTATCGTTCGCATTGCCTTGCCGTTGCTCGATGAACGATGGACCCACTTCACCGTTGAGCCTTGTGCGATCGCTCTTGATAAAAAAATAGCCCGCTGCGGGACCGACAATCACGCGATAGTGAAGGTCCGCGATGTCATCGTGGTAGCCGTCGATCCGCGCACTGCCATAGAACCGATCCGTGAAGAGCCGTTTGTACTCGGTAAACCCGTGAATGTTGTCAGCGGTCTTTGTTTCGTTGGATTTACCCCAATCGTTCAAGCCGTACTGGCCATCGGCGCCCAGCGCGAGTTCGTTCTCCGACCATAGCTTGACGGCTTTGGCCTCCCCATTCACCAACAGCGTATCGCTGTTGCCCTTCGCCAGCGACAGGCCGAACGCCACGTCACCGTGCCATGCCTCTTTTTCCTTCAGGCTCTTCTCATCCGGCTTGGCATCGTCCGCCCGAGCCGCGCCCGAAGCCACAACCAGCAACGCGGAAAGCCCAACCGCCAGAATTCTGGTCTGCATATGTGTTATCTCCGTAAAAACCCTTTCGGATTGCATTCTCACAAACTGGGGTGCAGACAATGCCCCAGAGCCGTGAAACGGTCAAGCGTTTTTAGTGCGGGTGGAGCAGGCTGTTTCCGAGGGATTCCATCGCCCGCGCGGCATCGGTCGGCGCAAGCCGCCCCAGCGCCACGGCATCCGTGGTCTCGAAGAATGCCTTCTGGTTGAACTCGTCCCAAAACGCATAACCCCACGGATTGTCGAGGTGTGAATACTTCAACGCCTCCATCATTGCCGGCGGGAACTGCGCCACTGCCGACGCGGCCTTCAGCGCGGGGATCGCATCGCGGCTCTTCGCGGCAATCATCGCCCCTTCGGTGGAATAGAATCGCGTGAACTCCCACGCCTCCTGCGGATGCTTCGTGCCGCTCCACACGCAGTTGCCGCCAACCGACAGCCGCGACCAGCGCACCTTCCCTTTCGGGACCGGCGCCACGTCCCAGCGAAATGCCGGGATATGATCAAACTCCGTCAGCATATACGTGCGGCCCACGAGCAACGGGATCTTTCCGTCACGAAACAGATTCACGCCGTCGAATGCCTCCACTTCACCCATCGCCGCCGTCGTCGGTGCGATCCCGCGCGCGACCAAATCGCGGTAGAACTGGAGCGCTCTGATTGTTTCAGAAGAGTTCACCGTGCACTTTCCGCCAGCAAACAGCACCCCGCCGAATGATTGCACCAGCAGCAGCGGACGCGGCAGGACGGTCGGTATCCGCGCCTGCCGCCGCGCCGCCACCCGCGCGGCGACGTCGGCAAACTTCTGCCAATCCCATGACTCGTCGGGTGCCGGCTCCCCGGCCTGCGCAAACCAGTCGCGGTTGTAAAACAGGATGTCCGTGCTGAAATGGAATGGCGCCATGGAAAGCTTCCCGTTGACGCGGCAGGACTCGACGACTTCCGGGTGGAATTGATCGGCCAGGGGCGCGAATCGTTCCGTCAAGTCGCTGACCTGGCCGCGTTGCGCCAGGGCAGGCAGCCGGTCGACCACGTAGTAAAACACATCGGGAGCTGCATTGCCTGCCAGTTGCACGTTCAACTTTTGAAACTTGGACGTGTCGTAAACGACCCGAACGCGGACTTGCGGATGCACCTTCTCGAATTCGCCGACAATTTGTTGATGGAGCCCCTGCTGTTCCGGCAGGGTTTCAATGGTTTGGTAGGTGACTTCAACGCGGTTGTCCACCGGCCGGGCGCACCCGGCGAACAACAGCATCGCCACGATCGCGTGCCTCATCGCAAGGCCTTCTTCACATTCCAACCGCATCGAACCAACCGCTTGCGGGCATCCTCCTCGCGGCAGTCTTTGAGTGTCGCGACAATGCGGCAGGCGCGCCTTCGCAGTTTTTCATTCGTGGGTTTCACATCCACCATCAAGTTGCTGACGACCTTCCCCAGACGAATCATCGAGATCGTCGTCAGCATGTTCAACACGAGCTTCGTGGCGGTGCCGGCTTTGAGCCGCGTCGATCCCGTGATCATTTCGGGTCCCGTGTTGAAACACAATGGCGTGTGGAGCGTCGGGCCGGGAGCGGAAAAACACAGCAGGAAGGTTTTCGCACCACGGCGTTTTGCTTCATCGAGCGCGCCGACGACGAAAGGCGTCGAACTGCTGGCGGCGATTCCAACCACTATGTCGCGCCTGCCAACGCCCCGCGCCCCCGTCGCCTCCGCACCCGCCGACGGATCGTCCTCCGCGCCCTCGACCGCCTCGCGCAGCGCCGCCGCGCCACCGGCGATGATCGCCTGCACCCTTTCGGGGTCAGTCGAGAAAGTTGGCGGACACTCGCTGGCGTCCAACACGCCCAGTCGACCGCTCGTGCCCGCGCCGATGTAGAACAAACGGCCACCACGTTTGAATGCGCGGACGATACTGTGGATGGCCCGCTCGATTGCGACCTGGTTCTTCCGCAACGCGGGAATCACCCGGGCCTCCTCATCCAGCATCGTGTCGACCAGTTGCGCAACGGAGCGTTTGTGCAAATCCATCGTGCGCGGGTTACGCTTCTCGGTCAACGGCAAGGATGAGGTCTCCAGAATAAGCGGTGAAGTCGAAACAGGCGATGCGAGGCCGGCCAGTTTGAGGGCGCCCACAGCGGACTCTACTGAGGCGCGTGTGACCTTGGCCCCCGGCAACATGGTCCGGACGCGATTGCCGACGAGAACCGCCAGCTTGCGGTGGTGCTGCAACATGCCGCCGCTCAGGATGACAGATGGCTTGTGCAATCCCAACTGGAGCGCGACCGCGTGGCAATCCTGTGCAAGAAACGAGGCCGCTTGAAGCATCAAGCCGGCATCTTCATCCAGCACATCCACCGCCAGCGCCGCCACCGCGTCTTTGCCCGCGTTCTGGATCCAATCGACAAGCTGGTCGGGCGAATTCAGACAGAGACGTCGCAAGGTGCGCGTCAGACGTTTGTCTACGCGGCCGTGACGGTCATACTCGCGGATCGCTGCCCTCAACCCAGTTAAGGCGATCCAGTACCCGCTGCCGTGGTCCCCCAGCAGGTGGCCCCAGCCGCCCGCGCGGGCCGTCCGGGGCCCATGGCGGCCATAGACGCACGAGCCGGTGCCGCTGACGATGACGATGCCGGAGCCGTTCAGGCCGAATGCCGCCGCCAAGCCGGACTCGATATCGCTACCGACATACGCCGGCAGGTGCGGCCAGACGCGCTCGGCAAGCGCGCGGGCGCGGGAACGGTCGGCCGTGGTCCGGCAACCGGCGAGGCAGAGCGCCAAGCACGAAGGACGCAACACGAGGTGACGCTTGATATTGCGGAGCCGCTCGAGAATCTCGTGATCCGACAAGAGTTTAAGGTTGAGAGGACCGCATTCCACCCGCCGGAGAATCCGGCCATGTTCGTCCGCCAGCAATGCGACCGTGCGCGTGCCGCCACCCTCGATACCGAGGAAACATGCTTGTGCTGCGGGTTCCCCACCCATCACGGCGGGGATGCTAGCAGATTCAGGCCGCCAGCGGCAAGTAGACGCTGAACGTGGAGCCTTGCCCGACTGTGCTGTGCACTTCAATGGCGCCGCCGTATCCGGCGACGAGTTCACACACGATGGCCAGACCGAGTCCCGTGCCTTCCTTCTTGCTGGTGAAGTACGGCTGGAAGATCTTGCTGAGGCTCTCCGGCGCGATGCCGGAACCGCTGTCGGCCACGGCAATCACGGCGAGTGGCTTCTGCGGATCAAAAGAATCCGAGCGGAACCCAAACTCGGCCGGCACCGAAATGGCCCGCACGGCGGAAAACTGCAACGTGCCGCTTCCGTTCATGGCGTGCAGCCCGTTCACGCCGAGGTTGATCAGAATCTGCAGAATCTCCGCCGGGTTGACTTTCAGGATCGGCTCCGGGTCGCTGGACGTGAATTTGATTTCTGCGCCGTGGTTGGATGGATGCGCCTTGATCAATGCCGCGGCGTCCTCCAACAGTTTGAGCGCGCCCACGATCTCCGGCGCGTCCTGGTTGCCCCGCGAGAAACTCAGGAAGCGGTGGGCGATGTCCTTGCAGCGACCGATCTCGCGTTGAATCGACGCGAGTCGGTGTTTCACATGTTGCGCGGTTTCCGGGTCAGCCCCGTTCAGGGCGGCCAGATCGCGACCCAGCAAATCGGCGTAGCCGGCGATAATCGCCAGCGGGTTGTTCATTTCGTGCACGACCCCGGCGGAGAGCACGCCGGCCTCAACCGCGCGGTTCAGCTGCGCCAGTTCGGCCGCGAGTTGCTCGTTCGTCTGTTCCAGAGTTCGAAGATTCTTCTCGGTCGCGAGCTTTCCCTGACGGCGCTTGATACACCGGTCCAGCACCTCGCGCACGGTGAACACGTCGAACGGTTTGTTGAGATAATCGGCCGCGCCGTAGCGCACGGCCGCCCGCGCGGTCTCGATGGTCTCGTAACCCGTGAGCATCACACACTCAATATCGGGGTCGATTTCCTTCAACTCCCGCAACACGTCGACGCCGCTGAGATCGGGCATCTTGATGTCGAGAACAGCCGCGTCCACGGTGTGCTCGCGCGCGTATTCGATGCCCTCACGACCGCTCGTCGCGATCACACAATGGTAGCGATCCTTGAACACAATCCGCAGCGATTCGCGCGGACCGGGCTCATCATCCACGATGAGCAAGGTCGGCTTCCCGATCGTCCTGGGCCGCGGGGCTTCTGCCGTCAATGTATCTGATGCCATGGCTGCTTTCTCCGGTTTCTTTAGAATCTCATGCTGCTTGTGATCATCACCGCGTGGCCATCGCTCGTCCACGTGCCGCTCGCGGCCGTGCCGTTATTCACGGTGTTGTCTTCCGACAGACTGTACTGGTACACGACGTCAACGCTGAAGCGAGTCTCGGTATAGCCCAAACCCACGCTGAACACGTGGCGGTTCGAGTCCGGCACGGTCGGCGAGAAGGTGGCGTCGGGCACCGTGTTCACCGAATAGATGTAGCCGCCGCGCACCGTCCAATGATCGTCCACGTCATACTGCGCGCCAAACTCATAGTACATGCTGTCTTTCCAGTTGAAGGGAATCACCGTGCCGCTCGCCGCTGATCCGGGGGCATGCAAGGCCAGACTGTTGAGCGTATCCCAGTTGGTCCATTCAATGTCCGTCTCCAACTTCAATCGCTTGATGGGTCGAAACGCATAACCGCCCGCGATGGATTGGGGGAACTGGAGCGATGCATCGCTGTGGACTGATTGCTGGCCCAGCACGGTATTCAAGTCTGTGTTGCCCTTGAAGTTGACCGAGAACGGACTGCGATAGACGACGCCGACCGTGTGTTGCGGGGTAATCTTCCACATCAAACCCGCCGTCCCCCCAACGGCTTGTCCGTCTCCGGAAAAATGGAAGTGGCCGTCCGGAAACGGCGAGGTGTTAATGTGTTCACTCAACGCGGTAGTGGCATCGTAGATGTTCACGCCCGCGCCGAGGGACAAATGTTCGTTTACCTGATAGGCGACTGTCGGTTGGATATTGAATACGGCCAGGCTGGCCCGCGTGACAATATAACGGAACGGGCCGTTGTCAGCGAACTCGGCGGCATTGCCAAAGGGAACATTGAAGCCCAGACCGAAACGCCAGGGTGACTTCGCGGCGTTCAAGTCCGTCGCCGCGTAGAAATGCGGGAGAAACGCCATCGTGTTCATCTCCGCGCCGGCGCCAGCCCCTTTCAATTTGGAGTCCGGGAAAGTTATCATGCCTCCTGAAGTGATCTCCGTGCCCCTAATCTGGGTCAGGCCGGCGGGGTTGTAATAGACGGCCGACGCGTCATCCGCTTGCGCGACAAAGGCCTCCCCTTGCCCCGTGGCGCGCGCATCTTGATCGGGATTCCTGAAGCCGAGCGCTAATACGTCCGGAATGCCGATGGCGGCAACCATCGCCAGCGCCGTTGTACAAATCATCAGGTGCGTGAGTTTCTTCATCTTTCTATTCCTCCTGCCTGCCGTGCCGTTCCGCCCCCCCCAGTGCGAGGCTGCGACCCGATAGTTCAGCAATGCGTATGCCACGGGGTGGTAAGACAGGGAGACCGCCTCTGGATGCGCGTGCAGCCCATCCAGATGGGCCGGAAAGAAGCGACCCCAACATCCCTTGGTTACACGAGCGCAAAATTGGCCAACTTGTCAACCTGTCGCGGACAACATTGGGTGCGTCACATCGACGCTGGAGCACTTTCGTCTGAATCCGCGGGTTCCAGTTCCGGCTCTTCGGCGCGCCCCGTTGCGATGCCCAGCTTGTCCATCTTGTAACGGAGCATCCGGCGGGTGATGTGGAGCGCGCGCGCCGCTTCGGTAATCACTCCGCCCGTGCGCCGCAATGCCTCCTCGATGGCGCGCCGCTCAATGTCCTCGGTGATCTTCGGCAGATCAAGACCGCCTTCGTCAAATCCCATCTTCTCGCCCAAATGGTTGTCGGGCGTGGTCGCCGCCAATCGCGACGCGACCTGGGCCGTCGCCACGTCGGCTTGTGAGATTACGAACGGCAGGTCCTCGGCGCAGATCTTGTCGGAATCGCACGTGACCAGCAGCCGCTCGATGGCGTGCTCCAGTTCGCGCACATTGCCGGGCCACGGATAGTTAAGCAGCAGATCCATCCCCGTCGGCGTGAACTGCGGCACTTCACGGTTGAGTTCCTTGGCAAAGCGCTGCGCAAAATGCAACGCCAACGTCGGGATGTCCTCCTTGCGGTCGCGCAACGCGGGGACCAGGATCGGCACGACGTTGACGCGGTAGAACAGGTCTTCCCGAAACGTGCCTCGTTTCACTTCCTGTTCCAAGTCCCGGTTGGTCGCACACACCAGCCGCACATTAATGCTGATTGTTTCCTGTCCGCCCACGCGACGGATTTCGCGCTCCTGGATCGCGCGCAGCAACTTGCTTTGCGTGCCCAGGGGCATCTCGGCAATTTCATCGAGGAACAGTGTGCCGCCGCCCGCTGCCTCGAACATTCCCTTACGCCGCTGGAATGCCCCCGTGAACGCCCCCTTCTCGTGCCCGAACAATTCGCTCTCCAACAATTCACTGGGGATCGCCGCGCAATGCAGGGGAATGAACGGCCCTTCACGGCGCACGCTGTTGTAATGCAAGGCCCGGGCCACCAGTTCCTTCCCCGTGCCCGTTTCACCCAACACCAGGATCGTCGTGTCGGTGTCCATGACCCGCTGGATGAGCGCATAGACCTTTTGCATCGCCGGGCCGGAACCGATGATGTTCTCGAACTTGCTGACCGCCTGAAGTTCCGTGCGCAGTCGGCCGACTTCGCGTTCGAGCGCCTTCTCCTTGAGGATACGATCCACCACCAATCGGATTTCATCCACATCGAACGGCTTTTGCAGGTAATCGGCTGCGCCCAGTTTCATTGCCTGCACCGCGGGCTTGGCTTCGGTGATCGCCGTGACCATTACCACAGGCATGGTCGGTGTGTGCTGCAGAATCTTGGTCAGGACTTCCAGACCGTCCATCTGCGGCATCTTCATGTCCAGCAGCACCACGTCAAACGGCTCGCTCTTGGCAAGTGCCTCCAAGCCGTTCGGCCCGCTGTCCACCAACGTCACGTCGTAGCGGTCCTTCAAAATGAACCGCAATGACTCACGCGGACTTTCCTCATCGTCAATGACCAGAATCCTTGGTTTTGACATCGTTCCTTGGCCTCCTTCGATTAATCATGTACCACCACTCGCTGTCGCCCCCCGTGACCGCGCCCCCTACCGCCGTTTCAAGACTGCTGTTCTCGCCGGCCAGAGTCTGCATCCAAATGTTCGGCCACGCGGTTGCGTCCGCCGTCGGCCTCCCCCGAGCCCGGCGGACTCGCAGCAGCCCCAGCCTTCAAGCTCTGGCGTAACAGCTCATCGTCGGGATGTGGCTGCGCCTGAAGCGGCAGCACCATCGCAATCGTCGTCCCCCGGCCCAGCAAGCTGTCAATCTTCAGCCGCCCGCCGTGGCGTTCGACAATCTTCTTCACAATCGTCAACCCCAGCCCCACCCCGACATTGCGCGTGGTCACGAACGGCTCGGTCACGCGCTTCAAATCCTCCAGGGCGATCCCCTCGCCCGTGTCCTGCCAATCCACGCACACGGCGCCTCCCGCCGGCAGTTTGCCATCGGGAAAATCCGTCGCCTGCGCATCGGTCGTGCTGATGCTGAGACGGCCCCCCTGCGGCATCGATTGCACCGCGTTGCGCAGCACGTGCTCGAACGCCTGCATCAGGCGGATGCGGTCGCCTTCCAGCCGCGCGAATTTGTGCGCAAAATTCTTCTTCACCGTCACCACCGGCGCCAGCGGCGGATCGGGCGCTTTTTCGCCCACCGCCATGACGTGCGCCACCTGCTTGCGGCTGAATTCCTGCGTGATGTTCTTCAGGCACGTGTCGATCACGTCGTTGAGCACAACCTCCTCGTACACCAGCAGCAGCGGATGCGCGAAGAATGTCAGGTTGTTGACCAGGACGTCAACCCGGTTCACTTCATTGGCGACCGTGACGCTGAATTGCTCGCGAAACTCCTTCTCATCATGCCGCTCGGGCAACAGTTGCGCGAAAATCTTGATCGACACCAGCGAATTCTTCAATTCATGCGACATCCGCGCCGCCAGCCGCGTGAAAAACTCCTTGTCCGCCAACTCCCGCGCCCGCGCCTGCTGCACCCGGACTTGCGTGAGATCCTCAATCAGCGCGACCGCAACCAAGCCTCCCTCTCCGGCCACCGCCCCGCCGGACGTCATCGCAAAGCGTGTGGCGCTGATGCCCAGCGGACGGTGTTCCCGCGGCAACGTCACCTCTCGCTGGTGGATCTCCTGGCCTGTTTGCAGCGCCTCGAACACGACGTCCGCCACCCGGCTTGGCAGACGGCTGATGTCCTGCCCGACAACCTCCTTGTCGTTCAGCCCCAGCAACTCGCACGCGCGATGATTCACCGTGAGAACGTGATTGTTCTGTCCCACCACGATCACGCCGGTCTGGACGTGCGCCAACACCTCGTTCACAAACCGCTGCTGGCTGGCAATCCGGTCGCGCAGATGGAGGTTGCGAATCGCCCGTCCAAGTTGCCCCATCAGATAGTACACCAACTCCAATTCCTGGCTGGTCAGCGGTTCGCCCGTAACCTTCCCGCTAAACGTCAGCACGCCCAACATCTGATCGTCATCGAAAACCGGCACGGCCACGTCGGTGCCGAGGGCTTCGAATTCACGGGCCACCTCGAGGTCGTAATCAAAGGCCAGCGAGTCCATCGCCTGGGAGCGCAGCAGGATTCTGGTCTCCCGCGCCAGATAACCGGCGATGCCGGAGTCGGCGCTCAATCGGAAGTGTTCCACGAGATGCTTCGCGAGGCCGGCGCTGCGGGCGGCGACAAATTGTTTGCCCGGCACGGTCGATTGCCCCGCAAAGAGTTCCCCGGTTAATGGCCGCGTGAAAATCGCGGCCTTGCCGGTGCTCAGCAACTCCCGCACAAGGCGCAGAAACTCCGACACCAGTTCATCTTCACCCGCATGCTGGCTCAGGATTCGTGAAAGATCCTTGAGCGCGTCGCGGTACCGATAGACATCAAAGGACGGGACCACGGCTGGTGCGTGCGCCGGCGGGGCCAGTGTCGATGGCGGCGGCGGGACGACCGTTGCCATCGGCGCCACCGTCTGCCGGTGCCGGGCAATCACCGCATCGGCCCGCTTCAGCCTGGACTGGGCATCCCGCAACTCGAAGAACGTGCCCAACGCCTGTTTCAAGTGGTCGCCGGAATCCGAATCGGAAACGACCAGCCAATGCGACGCGATCCGATACATCGACTGTTAGGCGACCGTGGCCCGCACGACGACAGCCTGATGTTCCTGCAGGCGCGACGCTGCGAGAGACTCGACCGCCCAGCGCGTCGTTTCCCCCAGCGAGACGGCGTCCAAAATCACCGCGTCCACCAGACGCAGCCACGTGGAGAACAGGGCATCGAACCGCTCCCGGGATGGTTCGGGGGGCGGCGGAAGCAGGACGATGTTCGTCTTGTCGCCAAGAATGTCCGTGAGCAATCGCTGTGTCTCAGCGGAATTAGTCAGCAGCAACGCTGTTTTCATGGGTCACAGGTCTTCCGTTTCCACCGTTCGGTTCGCTCGGGTGGCCGTTCCGATAGCGCTCGATGATCAGGGCGGTATTGCGGCCACCAAACCCGAGTGAGTTGCTCGCCGCGATATCGACGCGACGGTGACGGGCGATATTCGGGACGTAATCCAAATCACAGTCGGGATCGGGAAATTCGTAGTTGATGGTCGGCGGGATAATGTTGTCGCGAATGGCGAGGCAGCACGCCCCCATCTCGACCGCGCCGCACGCGCCCTGCATATGTCCCAGCGACGACTTGATCGAGCTGACGGGCACATTATACACGTGGTCGCCGAAGACCTTCTTCATCACGACCGTTTCCGCGCGATCACCGAGGGGCGTGGACGTACCGTGCCCATTGAGATAGTCCAACTGTTCGGGTCGTACGCCCGCGCGGGCGAAAGCTGTTTGGAGGCACCGTACCGCCTGCGTGCCGACGGGATCGGGCTGACACATATGGTAGGCATCGCAGGTGGACGCCCAGCCGATCAATTCCGCATAGATGCGGGCCCGGCGGTGCAACGCATGCTCCAATTCCTCCACCACCAATACGCCGGCGCCTTCGGACATGACAAATCCGTCTCGCTTCTGGTCGAACGGACGGGAAGCCCGCGTGGGTTCGTCATTCCGATCTGTCAGCGCCCGGCTGGCACCCAGGGCCGCGACGATGACCGGGTGAACGGGGGCGTCCGCACCGCCGGCAAACATCACATCCGCATCACCCTTGACAATCAGGTCCGCGGATTGGGCAATCGTTGCGCTGGAGCAATCACAGCCTGTCGCCGTGGTCGTACTCTGTCCCTGCAATCCCAGGTGCATCGAGATCTGGCCACCACACGCCCCGGTAAAAATCGCGATGCCCATGTACGAACTCATCGCCTCGACCCCGCTTTTCTGGTAGACCTCGTACTCGCGCGCCGCGAACTCCCAGCCGGCGTAGGCGGTGCCCATCGCCACCCCAATGCGCTGCCGATCCTCTTTCTCCAGTGCCAATCCCGAGTCTTGCAGTGCCATGTAAGACGCCGCCAGCCCCAACTGCGCAAACCGATCCATGCGTCTGACATCCTTGCGGCTGATCCAGTCTTCGGGACGAAAGTCGCGTACCTCACCCGCAATTTTCCAGGGGCAGTCGGATTTCATCAGGACGGGGGCGCGATCCACGCCGGATTTCCCCGCCAAGATATTCGACCAAAAAGTCTCGGTTCCAATCCCGACAGGGGTCAATAGACCCATGCCTGTGATAACCACTCTACGCGTCTTCATTCACAACATTCCTGTCTACATGAACAGGGGACAAAAACGTCCATGCACCAGCGCGCACCGTTGGCGTGCGCCCACGTGCCTCCTCCAGATAAGGTTCCCCAACGCCACTGTATACAGATTCCGCCACAGGAGTAAAGAACTTATTGGCACGACGGACAATTTTGTCCGAGAGATGTTATAGCAGCGGGAGACTCACTTGAAAAGTGGCACCCTTGCCCTCGATGCTGGAAACGGTAATGCTTCCGCCATGGTCGCGGACAATTTTTTGTGAAATCGACAGGCCGAGGCCCGTGCCTTCCTTCTTCGTGGTGAAGAACGGGTCGAAGAGGCGGTTGCGGACGGAAGCCGGAATGCCGGGGCCATTGTCGGATACCTCGATGACGGCGAAGCTTTGGTTACCATTACCGCCGCTGCCGCCGATGTCGCGCTGGCTGATACCCGTGGCAATGCGAAGCTTTCCCTGTTCCGGCAGCGCGTCAGCGGCATTGCTCAGCAGGTTGACCAGCACTTGCAGGATTTGGTGCTTGTCCACCTTGATGACCGGGTTCCCATGAAACGCACGGGTCAGCTCGATCCGCTTGGCTTTCAACCGTGACTGAACGAGCAATACCGCTTCCTCGACCAGATCATTCGAGGGCTGTTCCTTGATGCTCACCTGCGCCGGCCGCGCGAACGCCAGCATGCTTTCGATGACCTTCGTGATCCGATCCACGTCCTTCAACACGAGTTTGCTGAATTCATTCTTGAACTCCGGGTCATCCATGCGCTCGGGCATCAGTTGCGCAAACGTCTTGATGGACGCGAGCGGATTGCGGATCTCGTGCGCCACGCCGGCGGCGATCGTGCCCAACTCGACGAGGCGGTTTTTGCGAAACACCTCGTCTTCAATCCGGCGATACTTCGCGGCGAGCGCGACCTCGGTGGCGAGCGTCAACAACACGCGCAGATCGCTGATGAAGAACATCTCACGGTTCAGTTTCTCGCCGAGGCCGATCAGCCCCACCAGGCGGCCATCGAGAATCATGGGCACGCAGAGGACGACCTTGCGTTGGTTCAGCTCCGCGTCCAGGTGTTGCCGTACCCCGATGGGCTCGCGCCGGGCCATTTCCTCGCGAACCAGTGCGTCCCGGTTCCCCTCCAGCCATTTCACGATAGCCGCGTCTTGCTTCAACGTCAGGGTCTCTGCGTCATCCTGCGGTCCCAGCCCGCTTTCCGCCCGCAACTCGTAGTCGCCGGAAAGGGAGTCCTGCATCAGGATCAGTGCCCGCGAGATCTGCATCTGGGAATGCACGGTGGTGGCAACCGTGCTGAGCATCTGGTCGATGGTCGGCAGCGTGCTCAATTCCCTCACCAATCCCGACAGCGTGTCCTGATAACCGTAGCGTCTACCAAACAGCCGTTCCTGCATCATCCGCTCCGCGCGTGGCAACAGTTTGGGCAGGATGATCGTCAACCCCACGCCAATCGTCATCGAAAGCACGAACGCAAACATCAGTTGCGGTTGATTCATGAATCCGGGCGCAACCACGGCGATGCCGCCTAGGAAAACCAGCGTGACCCCCGCCACCATCACCATCGTCACGGCATACAACAGCACCCGGGCGATAACCACGTTGTAATCTGCCAGCCGCGCCTTGCTCATCACGTAGGCCAGAATCCCCAGGTTCAGCGGCAGGATGAGGAGGCCAATCGGCTGGATGCGCAGCCGGTATTCCACCAGGATAATCGTAATGTGGGCTGTGAGGAAAAAAATCAACCACGCGCTGAAATAATAAGCCAGTTGTGTGCGCCGGTACCCCGACGTGCGCCGCGCCACGCACAGCAGGCGCACGGCTGCCCCAACCTGCCAGGCCAGCAGGTGAATTCCCAGAAGCGGATACCATCTGCGGTCGTAACGAACGTAGTGGTCCATGTACAGGGGTTGATCCAACGCCGTAATGATTCGGCCGGTCCACAGCAAAACCAGGAAAAATGCCGCACAGGTGAACGTAGCCACAATCCACCACCGCACCGGCCGCAGGCTGCCGGCCACCGCCGACAGACCCAGGAACAATGTCGGCTGAATCAGGATGGCCGCCGACAATGTCAGTTGGGCCCATCGTAAGGCCGCGTGCTCATGCATCGGGCGGAAGTACTGCGCGTAGCCTCCCAGCCAAATACCCACGACGAGCAATGCCAGACCCATCGCGGGGCCGTCGACATTGTGGCGGTTCTTCCACGCCGCAACCGCCCCTGCCGTGACGGTGATTACGGCGCTCAGCAGAACCAAGAAAAAGTAAAGCCTGATCATCAACCGCTCAACCACGGCGTAAAGTCCACCGCGATTCCTCCCTTGCTCCACCGGGGGAGCCAACGGCTCTCCTCAGCATCCCTCTCCCCGGGGCAATCGCCAGGGCAGGAACGCGGGCACCTCCCGCCGATACTGCTCGTATGCTTCCCCAAACTTGCCGACCATCTCCCGCTCCTCCCGCCACCAGCGAGCCAGCAACAACGGGATGTAAGCACCGACAGAAATCGCCAGCACCCACCACGCATTTCCCACCAGGGGGATCGAAATCACCTCCAGCATGATCGCCGAATACGCCGGGTGACGCATATGCCGGTAAATCCCTTCACGCACCAGTTGATGATCCCCACGAATCTCCAGATTCAAACTCCAATACCGTCCCAAGGCTCGAATCGCCGTGAGCCGCAGCCCCAGCGATACCGCAAACAAAATCAGCCCGAGCACAACCACCGGCCAAACCACCACCCGTCGCAGGAGAAAATACTCCAGACCCGTCCCCACATAGATCAGCGTGTGCAGGATGTAAAACATCACGTACGACCACAACATCTTCACCTCGCCACGCTTCGCCTGTTGGCTGAAACGACGCTCATACAAGCGTTCCACAATGGCGAATGCCAGAAAACCAAGTAATAACCAACCGAAATTCCCCACGCGCGGCATTCTATCCCCTGGTTCCACCCGGTCAAAGAATTTAATTCCGACGCGAACCATCGCCGTACCCAACCACCCATCACTTCTGGCCGTTATACCGTTGTCCAGCACCGAGATTCGTGATTGTTGGCGGCGCCCGCTCGCGAAACCGTCCCCCCTCCCGTCCGCATCCCCGGATCCCGTCCCGCCGCGCAACCCGCGCAGAAATGCTTGCCCGCCGCGCCAACATCGGACAACATGCTCGCATGCCGCACGCCCGGAAGATCGCCTTCTGGCTCCCAGCCCTGCTATGGGCCGGTCTGATCTTCTTCCTGTCCTCACTCTCCCGCCTCCCGGACATCGGCCCGCAGTTCCCGGACAAGGACAAAGTTGAACACCTCATCTTCTACACCATCTTCTGGTTCTGCCTCATTCTGCCATTGCGATACGGTCACCGCTTGCCCCTCGCCACAGCTATCGTGTTGGCCTTCCTGATCACCTCCGCCTACGGCGCCTCGGACGAATTCCACCAGCGCTTCGTGCCCAACCGCACCTGCGACATCGTCGACTGGGTCGCCGACACCTTCGGCGGCTTCCTCGCCGCCGCCGCTTACTGGGTCTATGAAACATCCAGAAGCCCAAAAACGAATCGCTGAACTCCGCGACCAGATTCGTCGCCACGACCATCTGTACTATGTCGAGGCCACGTCTGAGATCTCCGACCGCGAGTATGACCAACTCTATGCCGAGTTGAACGAGCTTGAGCGAGAATACCCCAGCCTCATCGCGCCCGATTCGCCCACGCAACGCGCCAGCGGCCAACCGCTGAAGGAATTCAAGAGCGTCCGTCACACCGTGCCGATGATGTCCCTCGACAATACGTACAGCATCGAGGAATTGTGTGAGTTCGACACCCGGGTTCGCAAACTTCTGCCCGACGAGAAAGTCGAATACGTTTTGGAACCAAAGATCGACGGCGTGTCGATTACCGTTCGCTATGAAGACGGAAAGTTTGCGGTGGGCGCGACACGCGGCGACGGCACCACGGGTGATGATATCACCGCCAATCTCAAGACCATCAAGTCGATTCCCCTGAGCCTTCGCTTCGGAGATGGTAGGGCGCGCTCGCCGAGCGCGCCGCGGGCCCTCGAAGTTCGCGGGGAAGCGTACATTGCCGTCGAGGATTTCAAGAAACTCAACGCCCAACGCGAAACAGCCGGCGAACCACTCTTCCAAAATCCGCGCAACACTGCGGCCGGCTCGCTCAAACAACTCGACCCCGCCATCGTGGCGCAGCGACCCTTGCGGGCCATTTTTTACGCGGTCGCGGAGGGCGCGGGATTCAAAAAACAATCCGAGGCGCTTGAAACCCTGAAAAAACTTGGCTTCCCGACACATCGCTACTGGTGGGTATGCCGTGACATCGAGGAAGTCATCGCGCGCGCCGGGGAATTGCAGAAGCTCGAGGCGAAACTACCGTTCCAAATCGACGGCGCGGTGGTGAAAGTCAATGACTTCGATCAGTGGAAGCGTCTCGGCGCGACCGCGAAAGCGCCGCGCTACGCCATCGCCTACAAATACTCGCACGAACAAGCCCAGACAAAACTCAAGGACATCACCATCCAGGTCGGCCGCACCGGCACGCTCACACCCGTCGCCGAACTCGAGCCCGTCTTCCTCGCCGGCTCGACCATCTCCCGCGCCACGCTCCACAACGAAGAGGAAATCAAACGCAAAGATATCCGCATCGGCGACACGGTCATCATCGAGAAAGCGGGCGAGGTGATTCCTGCCGTCATCGGCTTTGTGAAGGAGAAACGCCCGCGCGACGCCAAACCGTTCGATTTCCACAAGCACATCCACGGCAAATGTCCCGCCTGCGGCGGCCCGATTGCGCGCGACCCTGAATTCGTCGCGTGGCGCTGCGAAAACATCGCCTGCCCCGCCCAATTGAAACGCACCATCGGCCATTTCGCGTCACGCAGCGCAATGGACATCGAAGGCATGGGCGAGGTGCTGGTGAATCAACTCGTGGACCAGAAACTCGTTCGTGACGTCGCCGATCTCTACTCGCTCGCCACCCAGCAACTCGCCGATTTGGAGCGCATGGGCGAGAAATCCGCCGCCAACGTCGTCACCGCCATCGCCGAGAGCAAGAGCCGCGAATTGTGGCGCTTGATTCATGGCCTTGGCATCCTGCACGTCGGCGAAGGCGCGGCCCGCAAACTCGCCGACCATTTCCGCGACCTTGACGCCCTCGCCAGCGCCACCTTGGAAGAGTTGCAGCAAGCCGAAGACGTCGGCCCCGTCATGGCGCAGAGCATTTACGATTTCTTTCGCAACCCGCGCAATCAGGTCGTCATCGAGAAGTTGCGCAAGGCGGGCGTGAAGATGAAGGAAAAGGCCGCCCCCAAAGCTGTCGCGAGCGGGCCATTTGCCAGTAAAACTGTCGTCGTGACGGGTACGCTAAGTAAGCTTTCACGCGACGAGGCGAAGGACGCGCTACGTAAAGCGGGCGCGACGGTGACCGACAGCGTCAGCAAGAAGACCGACTTCCTCGTCGTCGGCGCAGACGCCGGCTCCAAGCTCGACAAGGCGCAGAAACTCGGCGTGAAAACGCTGAACGAACAGGAATTTCTGAAGATGCTCAACCAGTCTTAGGCACCGGCGACCTCGAAAGTGGTCAGCAGGGGCCGGCCAGCGGACGAGAACGGGAATTCCTCGATATACAACTCCGTGGCCTCCTTCAGATTGCGGGCGAGTCTGCGGGGGATTGACCCGTTGCTACGCTGGTCGATTGACGCTTGGAGCAGCGTCCTCGCCTAGCAGGCTGTTGAAAAAGGGGGCGTTTTTCAACACCCTGCTAGTTGAACTCCGTAGATGCAGCCTCCGTCGCTCTTAGTAGTCAACAACTCCACGGCCTTTACTTGGGCTAGGATTTCCACCCACTGCCCCTTCTTGTCTCTGCTCATGCCACGAATCATGTCGCCAAGTTGGATAGGCGGTTCGCCCGCCTTGCGGTAAAACTGTCGCCAGTCTTTGTTCATATTGCCGTCTCTTGCATTGGAATCATTTTTGCCTTCTTGCCTAGACAATTAGACAGCCTGTGAGGCTGAACTGCTCAAAGACGCTTCCAGAACATCCGGGCCGCCGAACTGGCTCCGCTGGCACAATCCATTCATGCAATGCCTCCAAACCAAAACGGGAATGGGCGTCATGCTAGAGTAAGCATATTCCCACTCAACTCCCTGAGACTCTGGTTCCCTACCGGGGTTGTTCCTTCTCGACCTTCGCCGCCTGCCAATGATCGAAGGCAGGACTCTGCCCGCATTTCGACGAACGACTATCTGAGCGCCTCGCTCGCCAAAAAAATTAGTGGAGGCTTCGGACGATACCAATTCATGCACCACGCACGGGCGGGGCGCTCGATCCTTTGTTCCCTCGGCGACTAGGCGATGTAATCAGGCTTCTTCCCAAAGTCGTTGTAGGTTTCGTAGTCAGCCGTCAGTTCTTTGCCCACTAGAATATCCTCCAAGGCGAAAAACTTGCAGTCCTTGTCGCAGCCCACGTTGGGTTTCTTAGAGTGGTTCAAATACCAAGCGACGGTCATCAGATTGAAATTCTTCGGGCAACCGTAGAGCCGTCCCTTGTTCTGTATGATGCAACAAAAATCCTCATACAGCCGTTGAACGCCGTCTGGCAGTCCACTCAGGTTCAACTCTTCGGCTTTGTGCCAAACAACCTTACTATTGTCATCTGGAAAAACCTCAGTCCCCTTTGGGATGTCCCTAATGGCAAAAACGCCGATACCGTGAATGTCGGACGTTTGCAGCCGAACGTAGACTCTCGCATCTGGTGACTCAGCGGGCTCAGTTTTTGTGTCCTTGTTCATGCTCCTACGCTCGCTTTACCTGCAAACCATTCGGGGAAACTGTTTCTCTCGGCTCCGCCCAGCCCCCACCATCGCAAACATGAAGTCAACCCTAGCCGCCCCGTGACTGTAAAAGTCGCATACGACATCGCAGGCATTGAACTTGCCCAGTTGATTCCGTTTCAAGATGACGTAATTCCAGCCTCGGCTGCTGTCTCCTAGTGCAATGGTGCCGATGATGTTCCCAGTCTTATTGGAAAACCATTCAACCTCCTTGCCGATAAAATGTTCCAGATCGCTGTCCAGCGACAGACGGTGGATGAACTCTGCCCTGCCGATAGCTTTAATGACCATGATCCCCCCGCAGTAGCGACGTTTGATGTTGCGATCCGACTGCCTTGCTGTGCCGTGTCGCTCTGCGTCTTGGTCGGAGTGAAGCAGCTCGCTGAGACCAAAATGAGCGTATGCCTCATTCTGGGATAAGCGAGGTATATCGCGAAGTATCTTTCCTGCCAGCAGCCCTAAGAATCCCCCCGCCTGATCCGCCGCCAGTTCCCAATTGAAACCCGCCCCCAACCGGATAATGGGGTCAATACCCCATAGCGTCCCGCCACTTTTCGACGTAGTCGTCTTCCATGAAACCGAAGACTTTTGCTGAACTCGAAAAACTCCATGACAAACTGTTCAAGGAGTTTGCGGTTCTTGGCGAGCGCCTCGGAAATAGTCTCGCCTTGTGTGGTCGTGCCGGTTTCGGGATTGTAGGCCACGTAACCACCTTGCGAATCGGGGTTGAGAACAGCGGTCAGAGTCATGGGATAATCTTAGCGATTTCTGTTTTCGCGCAAGCTCAGGGAGCCCGCGAAACCGTAACGCAATCGTCGCTGACGAACTCTGCCCGTGATTTTACGCAGGGGGGCAGGCCGGGTGGGGTGATCGGTTTATTTTTGGATTCCTTGGCGGCGAGTTCGAGATTGAGCTTCAGTAGGAAGGCAAGGATATCCTCGTTGTCTGTCATTCCGTAGGCGCGACGGACGGCGGCATCCAACACCTCATGAGCGTGACGCAGGCGGTTGTCGCCGGGAGCGTCGAGGGTCCGGTAGAGTTCGCGGAGCGACCAGTCGTTTTTCTCCATGATGAACCGGCGCAGTTGGCGGAGTTCACGCGCGGCCTTAACGACGGCTTGCACTTGCGGCAGTGTCGGTTTCTGCGGCCACGGAAATGTATCGAATACGGTGTCCGAGGTGTAGCGGAAACGAGCGGTTAGCGTGGAGCACTTTGCTATGAACCACTCCCAATGAATGCCAGACTGCAGAATGCCGAAGGAGTAATCATCGGCAAAAGTGAAAACCGTCAGTGCCGAATCTGGACGAATGTCGGTGGAGAGAAACTCGAATATTGGACGCTTGGTATGGCGAACGCATGCGATGTACCGTGACAGCGGATGCATTGCAGCGAGCATCGCTTCTCGCGGCCGTTTCAGCAGCCACCAAGTTTTCAAACGGTTCTGGTGTTCGCCGGATTTCTTGCCAGTCTGCTGTCGTTCGGTTTCCGCATCCTTCTGCCAATCAGCCAATACGTTTTGCTGAACGTGTTCAAACGCAGCTTTGTAACGGGCCGCTTGATCGAGGCTGCGGTTTCCAAAGTCGATGATGAATCGCGGTGATCGTTGATAGTCGCCGCCGATGAGCTCATCCCCGCCCATATGCGGAAAGATAACTTCACCCGATTTCTTGTCCTTTGCACACAGCTTCTCACGCTCTTTGGCCGTAAGACGGAAACCATCATGACCGGGCTGCTGACCTTCAAAGCAAGGTTTCGGATCTTGATTGGCCCGCAACGGCAACGCAGTCGTAACATCAGTCTTGCTGGACAGCGCAGAGCTAATTAAGTCGAGTTCCTCACATTTCCAAGGACTGTCGATGCTGTCACCAAGTTGCGTGAAAAGCTTCTTCTTGCCGGTTTGCTTGCCCTTGATCCAGTTGACGATAGACACATGGACGGCGGATTCACCGGACCAGACCTGAGTTGAGACGGCTTCCGTGATAGTTCCGCCGTTTAGCACGATGTAGTCGAGACCACCTTCGCGAGAGTAGTTTTGTCGGATCGTGTTCGTGCCGACAAGGCCAGCGCGGCAGCCCGGTTTGAGGCAGTCGTGTGCCTGTCTGAACCAATGCACGCAGAAGTCGGCTCTTCCCGGTAT
>JBEKYJ010000012.1:0-35529 GCA_049511095.1 Verrucomicrobiia bacterium | reverse complement strand
CTGGTTGGTCTGCCTTGCTCGCGACACCGTGGAAACCTTCAGTCGATCTGCGTGCAGGGTCGGAGACTCTCGATATAGCGAAGATTCCAGGACCCGACACCGTCTTGGGGAGGGAAACTGAGTGCGGCCTTATCCTACCGGCTCAGCCGCATCAGGATTTGTGACGCGACTGACTGGAAGACTTGACCAAGATCAGCCGGGTTGTTGGCAACCAGGGCCTGACCGTCATAGGAGGTCGCCTTAAAACCGGGAAGCCCCGCCGACGGGTCGTTGGCAACTTGCTGGAGGAACGTCATATTGACGCCACTACCGACGCCAATTGAATAAACGATGGTCTTGTTCGCCCGCATGTCGTTCGCGACTTGAACGGCTCGATACTCGGCCTCGGTGCTTACGTTAATTCGGTCAAAGGACTTCATCGATCCGTCAATGCTGGACTTGAATTGGGACGCTCCGCTGCAACAAGAAGGACTGCCGTCAATTGTGCAACAACTGTTGTTTCCGCCACCCAGATTACCGCCGGTTATTGGGTCATAGAAACAAACGTAGTCAGTTGCATCTTGTCCTCCGAAATTTGCGAGTGTCGCCGGGGGACAGCTTAACGTGTCTTGGATGGTATTCGCCAGACCGTCGGTGAAGAAAACAACGGCCTTGATGGCATTGGTGGTCGCAGCCGGTGCGTTGTTCTCCATGACCAACCCATTCGTCAAGCCGCCTTGTGAAAAAGTCGCGCCATTCCAAGTGAAAGCGGCGACGTCATTGCTGATGGCATCCCGGAACGGCTGCGTCGGCTGACTGTTTGTGGGGAAAGTCCCCGCGAAGAAGACGTTCTGCTGAACTGTGGAGAATTTGACCATCGCCGCTTTATCGATCGTATCGCTGAAATTGCCGATGAACGCTTCGACGGCGCTGGGAAGATAAATGCCGCCGCCGCTGCCGGTACCATCTCCGCCCAGCGATTTGGGCGCCCGCTTCGGATCCATCGATCCGGACACGTCCAACACGAGCGTCATGATCAACTCTTTGCGCGTCGCCACGGCATCGGAACCCACGGTGAGCGTTTTCCAATCAGGCGCTCCCGGCAGAATTGCCGGCATCGCGCGGATGAAAAAAGTGTTGATGGTAACGCTAGCCTTCACTTCAACTGCAATGTTGTTGTTGGCAAGGTCGGTCGTGTACGTAATGACAGGCACAGGCGGCGCGACATCGCGACCTGAGACACCGTAATTGGCGAAAAAGGCGTTGGTTGCGATAGCGCCCGCTGAGATCGTGCCGGCGCCGATGTTGCGGACGGCCGCCAGGCAGGCCGCATCCACCGCTTTGGAAAGCCTGGCCCTAGTGATATACGCAAATCCGAGGTCAATCCCCAAACCGGCGAAAATAAACAGCACGACCATGAAGAGCACAAACATCAATAGCGTCTGTCCGTGCTGCCGTTGCTGGAGGTTGCGAACGAGATTTTGTCGCATAAAACTGCCTTGCGGATTCATGAAGATTTAAAAATACGCGACGTCGTACAACGGCGCATTCGTCATGCTAATGTTGATCAGCCGGCCGATGGGAGTTGTCGGCTTGAACGCGTAATAAATCTCGGCCACGTAGGCCGTTTGATTTGGTTGCGGCAGCGCCCCCGCCGCAGTCGCCACGATCGGCATCGTTACTCCGGAGCCGGCTAGACCGGAGCCGGTGGCATTCAACAACCCGATCTTGCTGGCGTATGTAAGCTTGCCTTGCGACATCTGATTCGTGATTACGTATGCACCATTGATATTGACTACGGCGCTGACGATCACCTGTCCGTTCGAGGTGATGCTGAGGGGACTGGCCGCGCCAATCACGGCGGCAATCGCGTTGGAGATTGCCGCGGTGTCTCCGCTGCCCGAGCGAGCCGCCATATTCGCCCCTTCCCGAGCCAGATTGATGATCACCTGGCGCGTGGAAATCGCGCGGCAGAAATCGATCATGCCAAACAGCATCGCCAGAAGCATCATCGCCACGAACATGAATTCGATCAGCGCCTGGCCGGATTGGTCCCGGCTTTTCGATATCCAGTTGTTCAACATGCTGGCCCGCCGTCTCCTGATTTGTCTGACCCGGATCACATTTACCCGCCAAATGGCTCGTTCATGAACGTTGTTTGCACGGTGAATGTGTATTTCCCCTCCGGGAAAAACTTTCCAATCATCGGCGTGATAAACGTGTGCGTCGCCTGCAGCGATACCGTCATCATCTGGCGGGGACCCCCCGCATTGCTGGAGAGGATGCCGCCGCTCATGCTGGTGATGATGATGTCGCTACGTGCAATGGGGATTCCAGCGGCTTTCTGGATGACAATGTCCCTGATGGAGTCTTCCCGTGACTCAGTCCCGTTGGTGCGGCCTGTTACCCCGTACCGTCCCCCTTCCCGGATGGCATACTGCAGCGTCTCCTGCTTGAAGAACAGCAACCCGAAATCGGTGATCCCAAAGACGAGCAGGAAGAACAGTGGCGCCACCACGGCAAACTCCACCATCGATTGGCCGCGGCGTCCGCGGAATGCCTTGCCCAAACTTGCCTCTTTCCCTGTTGACAGTTTCATATCGTTCCCCCTGTTACTGTTGCCCAGGCTGCGACTGAGTTGCCTCCAAATTTAGCACGCCTGTTACCGTTGTCCACGACAAATCTACGCATTTTTCGTGCCGATACCTCTCCGGGCGAAGTAATTCGACCGATTCCAATCATCTCATACCACCTTGCAGACCAAGATTTGACTTGGGGGAATTGTGGGCGACTATTTTCGGCACCGGCGGCGTCCCTTTCAGTCGAAACAGCCGCCCCGCCTGTCCCTTGTTCAGGGCGTGAACAGATATGCCCAAATTATGTAAACCTGCCTGAACAATCGGGCTTTGCAGGTCAGCGAAATTTTCTTCAATTCAGTGAAAGTTTCTCAGCGGTGACGAAGGCTGCCGCTACCGCTTCTGCCAGCGGCACCGATACACCCTCTTGCCCGCCGCGACAAACTCCCGCTCGAAATCAGTCCACGCTTCCTGCGGCAACACGGCCGGATCCTGCTCCCCGAATTGACCAGTCTTCTGAAACTCGCACTGGATCCACTCGAAGTATTCTTCATGATCCGTCGCGCAATTGACCACGCCCCCGGCCGTCAACGTGCGGTGCACATCCCCCAGCAATGGCGCGGAAATGAGTCGTCGCGAGTGGTGCCTGCGCTTCGGCCAGGGATCGGGAAACAAAATGTGATACGTCGACACAGAGTTGTCGGGAATAAGTTTCACAATCAGGTAGGTCGCTTCGACGCGGATCAACCGCACGTTGTCCAAACCGGCTCGCACCGCTTTTCGATCCACCCGGCGCAACCGACGAAGCAATCGCTCCACGCCCAGGAAATTCCGTTGCGGATACGTGCGCGCCGCCCACAGCAGAAACGCCCCCCGACCGCACCCCAAATCGATCTCCAAGGGGCGGTCCTGCGCAAACACCGCGCGCCAATCCAGCGGCTCGAACCAGTTGGCGGGCTTGTAGAGGACCGAGGCGGTGATGGGGGATGCCGGCGCTCCCGCGCTGAAGGCCGATTCCGTGGGTTGCATGGTTGGCCCAGTTTATTGGCTGAATTCGCCCGTGGCAAGCGGTCGCTTGCGTCGGCACCGGAAACAGCCCCCTCAGTTCACGCGACCATTCTCAAGAATCGGATATGCGACGCCGGTGAGGTGTGAATTGATGCGCTTCAGGTTGGTCAACACGTCGAGGTGAACGGCGCTGGTCTCGAAGGATTCAGCAAGCCCCGCGTGCAGGCGATGGAAATGGCGATTGCGCAGGTCGCGTTCGAGTTCGTTGATATGATGCTTGTGCCGCAGCAATTTCTCCGCGAGAATCTTGTCCTGGCTCGCGAACGCGGAGATCGCAATCTCAAAATTCTCCAGCACTTTCTGGAAATAGTCGTCCAGTTCCACCCCGCCCTCCTTCGAGAAGTCCACGTGCATTGCGATCTTCTTCTGCGCCAAATCGACCAGGTTCTTGTCGATAATGTCGCCGATGCTTTCCAGTTCGCTGGCGAACGCCAGCAACGCGACTTCGCGGCGTGACTCCTCGGTGTTGAGCGACTGCTCGGAAAGCCGGGTGATGTAGGCCTTGATCTCGTTGTTGAGCAGGTCAACCTTGTCGTCCTCCTGCTGGACTGTCCGGCACAACGCTTCATCCCCCTCCTTGAAACAACGGTACGCATTTCGCAACATCCCGCACACCACGTCCGCCATGCGCAGAATCTCACGGGTCGCCTGCCCCAAGGCCAGCGCGGGACTCTCCAACGACGACCGGTCAAGGTATCGCGGACCGAACTTCCCCATCGCCTCAGCCCGCTCGGGCACGAGCTTCTCCAAAAGCTGCGCGACGGCGGGCACCACCGGCAAGAATACAATCGCCAGCGCGATGTTGAACAGGGTGTGCGCGTTGGCGATCAGTTGCCCGTCGCCCGACGGGCTCAACGGGCGCAACGCCTCAATCAGCCGCGATAAGAACGGCATGCACACCGCCGCCCCCGCCAGTTTGAACGTCAAATTGCCGATGGCCATGCGGCGCGTTTCCGTTCGCGCATAACCGGCGATCAGCGCGGTCACCCCAATCCCCACGTTGGCGCCGAGGACCATGGCCACCGCCGCGTTCAGGGGGAGCACTCGTTGCGTGCACAAGGCGATGGCCACGCCGATGACGGTGGTTGAACTCTGCAGCCCAACTTGAAGCACGAGGGCGAAGGCGACGAGCCAGAGGGGGTGATTCTCCAACACGCGGATCACCTCACGGATCTCGGCGCTGTCCTTCCACGGAGCCACCGCCGCCGACAACACGGCAATCGCCAGCAGCAAAAACCCAATGCCGAGAAGCGCCTGCCCCGTTCCGCGGATGCTCTGTCGGCGGCCAAACAGGTACAACGGCACGCCCAGCGCGATAAACACGGGGTGGTAGATGTAGAACTTGAACGCCAGGAGTTGGACGGTGATCGTGAAACCGATGTTGGCTCCCAGCATCAACGCCAGCATTTGCCGCAACGCCACGTAACCGGCGTTGATGGCTTCCACCGCCAGCAACGCCACCGCCGTGCTGCTCGGCGCCAGGATCGATACCAGGAATCCCGCAGCCATCGCGCGCGTGCTTCCCTTCGTGACCGTTCGAAGCAATTGACGGAACTTCGCGCCAAAGACACGGTCTGAGCCCGTCCGCAGACTGCGGATGCCGAGAAGCATCAACGCGATACCGGCGAAGAAATTGAAATAGCTTAGCAAGTCCCGTTGCCTCCTCTGCACGCCCGCACGGCAAGGGGAATCTGGTGGCTAGGGGCGGGATCGAACCGCCGACACCTGCATTTTCAGTGCAGTGCTCTACCAGCTGAGCTACCTAGCCGCCTGAATCCCCGGCAGCAGCGCTTCTCGCAACTCTGCCAGCCCGTCAAAAACAGTCGCAAGACACCGTGGCAACTTCGTTTGCCCAATTCAGGCACAAGACGCACGCATGTCTGAGCTTGTGAAATACAACGACCTGCCCCACGCCCGCAAGTTATTTCTCCCAGGCCAAGAGACTTGCCCTTGGCCCACGGCTCGGACACCGGATCATTGGTCACAATGCTATTGCAATTCGGACGCTATTCTCGCATCCTTTCGCAGTAGGTTGAAGCAGCGGCCACCGGCTGGTTGGTGAGGTGACGCGACCGGGGTTTACATCACCAACTATGTTGACCAGAACGGTCATGAGTTTTAACGTCCTATGACACAAACCGACCGACGCCGGGCCTTGGGAGGGATTCTGGTCCGAAAAGAGTGTTGGACACTTTCGCGTCCCGCCAAACTGTTCCTGGTCGTAGCCTGCGCTGTCGCGATGCTGGTGACGGTTCGGTTCATCCATCCCTTCCTGACAACTACGAACCGGGTGCAGGGCGAATTCCTCGTGGTGGAGGGATGGGTTCCCACGTACGCGCTGAATGAGGCGGTGGTCTTGTTCAACGGCGGTGGTTATCGAAAGGTGCTCACGAGTGGCGGCGTGGTTTCCGATGAATGGATCCCCGCGGATACTTATGCGGCTTGGGCCGCTACGAGGTTGAACCGGATCGGGATGAAGAGCGATCTGGTCCAGCCCATCCCCTGTTTGGTCTCGCGCAGAGATCGGACCTACAATTCGGCGTTGGCCGTCAAAAAATGGCTGCAAGACAACGACCCGGCGGTGAAATCCATCGACGTGGTGACTCTCGGTCCCCACGCACGCAGGACCCGGTTGCTCTTTCAAATGGCGTTGGGGAACAAAATCACCGTCGGGGTCATCGCACTGGAAGACAAAGACTACGACCCGGCGCATTGGTGGCGAACCAGCGAGGGCGTGCGGACTGTCATTGGTGAGGGGATTGCGTATCTCTACGCCAGGTTCTGGTTCGTGTTTTGTTCGTCGGAATCAGGCCCGAATAAATGACCATGAGTGCGACGGCGAGAAATCCATGCCGCGAATCTACGACTTGGGCAGTCTGACAACTCGTGATTGCTGTCAAGATTGCACGTCCCACGGCCCCGAGGCTCGCCAACCGTAGTTATTGTGTGTCAGTGTGTCGCGGAAAACCGCCCGCTGTCACACCGCCCCTTGGTCAACCTGACACAAATCAGTGTCATCGCCTTTTCTCCTCCATCCAGAAACCGTCGGACCAGCGCTGGTTGTCAACACGTGCAAGCCATCGGCACACGCACTGCTAAAGGCAATCTGCGGAAAGAAAGCAAACAAGAATGGAGGTGTTCAATATGGCACTTATTCGTTGGAATCCAAGACGGGAAGTTTGGGATCCGTTCACCGGTCTTGCCGAACTTCACGACGAGGTGAACCGGTTGTTTGGCGCGTCGTTGCGCCAGCAGAATGGTTTCGACGTGGCGTTCAGCCCCGCGATCGACGTGGCGGTTGAAAAGGACAACGTGATCGTCAACGCTGATCTACCCGGACTGACCAAGGACGACGTCACCGTGACCCTGCAGGACAACTATCTCACCATTCGGGGTGAAAAGAAGCATGAGACCGAACAGAAGGAAGCCAACTACTTCCTGAGTGAGCGCATCTACGGTTCCTTCACGCGAACCATCGAATTGCCGATGGCTGTCAACGCGAGCAAGATCGAAGCGCGCTTCAAGGATGGCGTGCTGCATGTCACGCTGCCAAAGACCGAAGACGCCAAACCGAAGCAGATCGAAGTGAAGATCGGCTGACGGTCAACGGTACTACCCGCCGGGGCTGGGCCCGCTCACGGGCTCAGCCTTTGCGCCTTCGGCGGCTGGATGCAGCAGCGCCGCCACTTCCTGTTGCACTTGCACCAATTGATCCAACCGCAAATGAGGATCGGGCAGCGTGAAGGATTCCCCCGTCCGCGCGTGCTCGTAGACCAGCAGTTCATCGCCATTCTCTTCGCGCACCGTGTCACGGTGTTTCAATATCCGCTTCCGCTCCAGCATGACCGCCAATATATACCGCGTCGCCGCGTGGGATGGATCGGTTGATTCAACCAGCTTCCGCAGTAACGTCTCTGCGGTCTCCTTCTGGATCGCCTCTGGCGGAGGTGGCACCGGCATCTTGTACTCACCTTGCCAGTATGAAATAACGCCGTCACGCGGCGCGCCCGCAAAGCAGGCGACACACAGGTCACGCCGTGTGTAGCCAGCCGCCTCCATGCTCAGCAGTGTCTGGTACGCCTCCTTGTCCACGAACGGCCGCCGACAGCTCGTGCAAGCGTCGGAACGAGATTGGATGTCCCACTCGGTCATTTTTGTTGCGAAATCTGCCCGCGATTATAAGATGCAGGCCAGTGTTTGTCACGTTTCGTATGGACTTCTCGACGAGAAAATTGCTCGGCCTGATATTGCTCGCCGCCCTGGCCTCGGGTTGCGGCCGAAAACCCACCGGCGAGGAACATTTCGCCAAAGGACTCGCCTGCTACAAGGAGAACAAGTTCGACAAGGCCATCCCTCACTTCGAGGACGCCTTGATCCCGATGCAAACGAATGCGCTCGCCCTGAATTTTCTCGGCGTCTGCCGCCTTCAGGAGGGCGAAATGGAAGCCGGCCTGCGGAACTTGCAGGACGCCGTACGGCTCGATCCCAACTACGTTCCCGCACGCTACAATCTCGCGCTCGCCCAGTTGGAGCGTGGTCAGGCCGACGACGCTGTCGCCAACCTCCGACAGGTCGTGTCCAGCAGTGCTGCGCCCGCCGACTCCCATTACCAACTTGGTCTCGCCTACATGCGTGTTTCCGCGTGGGGTCAGGCTGAGGAAGCGTTCAAGCGGCATCTGCAATCCAACCCCAATTCCATCAATACCCTCAACTGCTTGGGCGTTGTCGCCGCCCGCAAACACGAGTTCCCGCAAGCCAAACATTGGTTGGAGCAGTGTATCGCGACCGATCCGAAATTCGCCACCGCCTATCTGAACCTCGCGTCCCTCGAAAACCATCAACTCGGCCAGAAAAAGGAAGCCCTCGCCCATTACCAGGCCTACATTGATTTGCTTCCCAAGTCTCAACTGCATGAAGATGTTCGCTTGGCGATGCTCCAGATCCATCAGGACATGCTCGTCGCCACCAGGCAACCCGCGCACGCTGTCGAGCCGCCGAAACCGGCCAAGCCTCCCGAACAGCCTCCATCTCCGCCGGTCGAAACCCCGCAGGCGGCACCCAAGTCAGCCGCCCCGCAACCAGAGCCCGCCACGTCGAAACCAGTCACGCCCGCACCGGCGACCGTCGTCACCGCATCCGCAGTTTCAGCAACGCCAACCCCTGCGCCACCCCAACCACCAGTCAGAAAAGTGCGCATACCCCTCACCACCAAGACACTCAAGCCGGGCAATCACACACAAGCGCTGGCCTATTTCAATGAAGGCGTAGCCCTTCAACTACAGAATAAACCCGCCAACGCGGTCGCCAACTACACCAAGGCCATCACCGCCGACCCGGCATTCGCCAAGGCGTACTACAACCTCGCGATCACCTGCCGCAACGCCGGCCAGATAGATCGCGCATTGGACAACTATGAGCTTGCCCTGATAGCCGATCCCAACTATGCCGACGCTCGTTTCAACTATGCGGTCCTTCTGCAGGAGCAAGGCTACTCCGACGACGCCACCGCGCAATTCGAAAGGATCGTTGCGGGAAACCCCAACGACGCTTCCACCCATTTGTCGCTCGGCAACCTCTATTCCCGCGACCGCGCAACCTACGCGAGGGCCCGCGAACATTATCAGGCGTTTCTGAAACTCTCGCCGAATTCGCCCCTGGCCCATGACATCCGCCGCTGGCTCGACCAGAACCGGTGAGCGTCCCTCAGTTCACCCGCGACCTTGTAGTCCGTCTACGCGATGACGAGCACGAATTCCCACACTCGCGGACAACAGCTTTGGAGCATACCCTCGTATCTACGCTCTCTTGATCTTCTGCTGCCGAACTTTTCGCATCCTGCGTTGAACTGGATCATCGGAACGTCTCGGCCAGCGCGATGGCCTTGAGCATGGCCTTGGACTTGTTGACTGTCTCCTGGAACTCATAGTTCGCGTCGCTGTCTGCCACGATCCCCCCGCCGGCCTGCACGTAGGCGACGCCGTCCTTGAGCAACGCCGTGCGCAGCGTGATACAGCTATCGACATTCCCGTTGAAACTGAAATAGCCCACGGCACCGGCATACGGTCCGCGCTGTGTCTGTTCCAATTCGCTGATGATCTGCATCGCGCGAATCTTCGGCGCACCACTCACCGTCCCCGCAGGGAATGTCGCCCGCATGAGGTCGTACGACGAACGCCCCGCCTGCAAGCGCCCCTCGACCCCGCTGACAATGTGCATCACATGCGAGTACTTTTCGATCACCATGAATTCCGGCACGCACACGCTGCCGAAATCGCACACGCGCCCAATATCGTTGCGCGCGAGGTCCACGAGCATCAAGTGCTCCGCGCGCTCCTTTTCGTCAACCAGCAATCCTTTCTCCAATCGCACATCTTCTTCGGGCGTCTTCCCCCGCCAGCGCGTGCCGGCAATCGGACGGATCTCCACCTTTCCGTCTTCACACCGCACGTGCACCTCGGGCGATGCGCCGACCAGATGAAACCTGCCAAAATCGAGAAGGAACATGTAGGGCGACGGGTTGATCGAGCGCAGCGCGCGATAAATATCGAGGGCCGAAGCCCTTATCTTCGCTTGGAACCGTTGCGCCAGCACCACCTGAATGATGTCGCCCGCACAGATGTATTCCTTGGCCCTCCCAATCATGTCGGCATACCGCTCAGGCGTCATGTTCGACGCGACATGAACCTCCGGCGCGTCCTTGCGAAACTCCCGGGCGCGGGACTCGAGTGGCTGCTGCAATTCATGGACAATCTCGTCCACGCGGGCGCAGGCGGAGGCATACGCGGTTTCGGGTTTGCCGTCGACATGCGCGTTGGCGACGATTTTTATCGTCTGGCTGACACGATCGAAAATCAGGATCGTGTCCGTGATCATGAAACACAGCACGGGCGTGTGCAGATCGTCGCTCACGGGCTTGGGGACACTCGGCTCGATCTGGTGAATGTATTCGTAACCGAGAAAACCGACGGCGCCGCCCGTAAACCGCGGCAAGCCGGGTACCGCGACGGGCTTGAACTGGGCCATCTCCTTCTCGACCGCCTGCAGTGGGTCACTGCCGTCGGCTTTGTCAACGCGGATCACCTTGTGCGGATGCGAACCGAGAAACGAGTAACGCCCGATGTGTTCGCCGCCTTCCACCGACTCGAACAGAAACGAGCCGCCACTCTTCTGCATCTTCTGGTACGCTGACACCGGCGTCTCGGCGTCCGCCACGATCTCGCGATATACAGGGATCAGGTTCCCGTGCCTCGCCAGTTCCAGAAACTCCGCTTTCGACGGCGTAAACATACGTCCTATTTCTTGCCGTAAATCTTTTCCGGGTCCACCAACCGTTGCTCGGTCACTTTGACCTCGCTATCCACGATGCTGCGGAAGAAGCACGAGTGGTAGCCTTCGTGACACGCCGCGCCGCTTTGCTCAACCTGAATCAGCAGCGCGTCCTTGTCGCAATCAAACGCCACGTCCTTCACCTTCTGCGTGTGGCCGCTGGTCGCACCCTTGTGCCAGATTTCCTTGCGCGAGCGGCTCCAGAACACCGTCTCGCCGATTTCCAGCGTTCGCTTCAACGACTCCCGGTTCATCCACGCCACCATTAACACGCGCCCCGTCGACTGTTCCTGCACAATCGCGGGAATCAGCCCGTTTGCATCGTACTTCAGTTCATCGAGTATCTTCATAGCCGTACACAAATGCCCTTCTCCTCCAGGAACCGTTTTACGTCACCGACGGTGTGTTCGCCGAAATGAAAAATCGACGCGGCCAACACCGCATCCGCTTTTCCTTCAGTGAGCACCTCGACCATGTGATCGAGTTTCCCGGCGCCGCCGCTGGCGATCACCGGTATGTGCACTGCCCCGCTGATCGCGCGCGTCAACGCCACGTCGTACCCCGCCTTTGTCCCATCAGCGTCCATGCTGGTCAACAGGATTTCGCCGGCACCGAGCGCCTCGACGCGCTGCGCCCATTCGACAGCATCAAGACCGGTCGGCTTCCGTCCGCCGTGTGTAAACACTTCCCATCTTCCTTTGTCCGAATGCTTTGCATCGACCGCCACCACGATGCATTGGGAGCCGAATCGCTCTGCGCCCGCGCGAACCACATCAGGATTCTGCACCGCCGCCGTGTTCAAGCTTGTCTTGTCCGCTCCCGCCTTGAGCATCGCGCGAATATCCTCCACCGTCCGGATCCCGCCGCCGACCGTCAACGGCATGAAACACTCGCTGGCGGTACGCTCCACCACGTCGATCATCGTCGCGCGATTGTCGGAACTGGCCGTGATGTCGAGAAAGACCAGTTCATCCGCGCCCTGGCGGTCGTATTCCTTCGCGCACTCGACGGGATCACCCGCGTCACGCAGATTCAGGAACTTGGTTCCTTTCACCACGCGACCCCGGTCCACGTCCAGACACGGAATGACGCGTTTGGCAAGCATGAGATGGGAAGGATACACCATCTGAAAAGCAGAATCCAGAATGAAGGCTGCCGTGCCGTCAGCCGCGAAGCTCACTTCACTTTGATTCCCGACAGATCGAAGGAGGGCTTCGGAAACTTCGGGTTCATCCGTTCGAGGGTTTCGACGATGATCTGCGAGACCGCCAGGTTGCGAAACCATTTCTTGTTTGACGGGATAATGAACCACGGGGCGGTGGACGAATTGCAGCGGTTCAGCACAGCTTCGTAGGCTTTCACGTAATCACCCCAAAGCCGACGCTCTTTGAAATCAGCGGGGCTGATTTTCCAATTCCTGGTCGTGTCGTCGAGACGCGCTTCGAGCCGTTGTTTCTGCTCGGCCTTACTGATGTGCAGGAAAAATTTCAGGATCGTGACGTCGTTGTCGCTCATCAACTTCTCGAACGCGTTGATCTGGTCGTAGCGCGCTGACCAGACGGACTTCGGCGCCAACTCGTGCACGCGAACGACCAATACGTCCTCGTAATGCGAGCGGTTGAAGATGCCGATTTCCCCGCGCGCGGGCATTGCCTTGTGGATCCGCCAAAGAAAATCGTGACCGGCCTCTTCGCTGGAAGGCACCTTGAAGGATGTCACGCGGCAGCCCTGCGGGTTCAGCCCCGACATCACATGCCGCACCGTCCCGTCCTTGCCGCTGGCGTCCATACCTTGCAGCACAATCAACAGCGCCCGACGACTTTCCGCGTACAACCGATATTGCAGGTCTTCCATGCGCGAAATATTCTTTTTCAAGTGAGCGTCGGCCTTGTCGCCCTTGTCGAAACCCGCCGTGTCATCAGGGTCAAAATCACGGAGCCTCAGCTGCTTGCGCGACACGATTGTGAACCGTTTGTCCAGTTTCATGAGTGTAGCCTCCGCTGTGGCATCTCTCACCCCTCCACGTCGCCAACGATTTCCTCGACGATGTCTTCAATGGTGAGGATGCCGACATGTTTGCCTTCGGGGTTCACGACAATGCTGATGGGACGACGCCCCGCGCGCAGCACGGGCAACACGCGGTTGACACGCTCGGTCGACGCCACGAACTGCGGCTTTTGCATGAGTTGACCCACCGTCTTCCCGTCACGGCCCCCATTCTCAAAGAGAACTTCGTAGACATTGACGATGCCGACGACCTTGTCGCCATCACATACGGGGAAACGGGCGAACCCGGTGCGCTGCGACAGTTCGAATAGTTCCGCCACGGGAGTGTCGCGAAGGACGGTGGCCGTGCGCGAGATCGGCAGCATCACGTCATCCACCGTCTTATAGGGAAAATCAAAAACGCCGTCGATCATCTGGCGTTCCTCGGCGGTGAGCGCGCCGCCGGCCTCACCCTCCTTCGCCAGATGTTTCAACTCCTCGCGGGTGACGAAGAAACTTTTCGGCGTTTCGGAACCGCCACTCAGGCGGACCACTGCCCGCATCACGAACCCAAGCACCGACACGAGCGGCGCCAGCACCCACGCCGTCGCGTTGAGCGCGTCGGCAATACTCATGCAGAGCCGGTAGGGGTAATGCCGAAAAAGCGTCTTCGGGACGATTTCGCCCAGGATCAGCAGAACCATCGAGGCGACGACCGTGGCAGTCAGGTTGATCCACAGCTCTTCGTAATGCAGGAGGTGCGCCGCCAAGGCCGAGGCGTAGACACCGACAAGCACGTTGGCAAGGCTGTTCCCGAGCAGGGTCGCCCCGAAGAGCCGCTCCGTATTCTCCGCAAAACCGCTGATAATGATGGCGCGCCGGTTCTTGCGTTCGACCTCGTGCCGGAGCCGAACACGATTCAGAGAGATCAAGCCCGTTTCCGTGCCGGAGAAGAACGCCGATCC
Source organism: Verrucomicrobiia bacterium (assembly GCA_049511095.1). Taxonomy (GTDB): domain Bacteria; phylum Verrucomicrobiota; class Verrucomicrobiia; order Palsa-1439; family Palsa-1439; genus Palsa-1439. The sequence goes on along the minus strand of JBEKYJ010000012.1, from coordinate 21,629 downwards.
GGCGATGCCGGCGAGTATGAGGAACAGGTCCCTGAGAATGAGTTCCATGCTAGAGTCCCTCGGTCCCATACACTTCGGGTTGAATCTCCAGCAGGACTTCGCCGACGCGGTTCTTGATGACCTTCCGCGCCGTGGCACAGACATTCCCGGTGCGCACCTGCTCGCCTTCCTTCGGCAACGCGCCGAGTTGGGCGATCACCCAGCCGGCGATGGTCTCGACATCGGGGGCCTGCAGCACCAGTCCGCATTGTTCGTTGACCAGTTCCAGCCGCGCTTTGCCGTTGATGAGGTAGCGATGCTCGTCGAGCTTTTGCACCATGATCTCGCTCTTGTCGAACTCGTCTTCGATTTCGCCCACAATTTCCTCGAGAATGTCTTCGAGCGTGACCATTCCCTGCGTGCCGCCGTACTCATCCACCGCGATGGCGACCGGGTGTTCCTGTTTTCGAAAACTTTTCAACAACTTCGCCACGGACATTGTCTCGGGGATGAAATTCGGCAACTCGACGACCTCATCGAGCTCGCACGCGGGGTCTGCGAGAAAGTCCTTCACCTTGAGGATCCCCTCGACGGTATCGGGCGTTTCGTGGATGATCGGCACCCGACGGTGTTTGATCCGCCGCAACGCCTCGGCCATTTCCTGCGGGTTGAGCGCGTCGTCCACGCACTGCATATCCACCCGCGGGGTCATGATTTCCTTCACCTGCATTTTTTCGAGCGCCAGGATCTGGTTGACCATGTAGCGCTCCTCCTTGCGAACCACGCCGGCGCGCTCGCTGACGGTAAGCAACGTCCGGTACTCGTCCTCGGTCGGCGCGGCGGAGCGCACCTTGTGCAGGGCGAAGAATGGCAGCCGCTCGACGCGCTGGACGATCGCCGCCGACCAACCCTCGGCCGCGCGGCGGATGGAGGAAGTCGAAGCGACCGTCCATTGGATGGGTCGGGCGAAGTGGACGGCAAAAAAACCGGCACTGCGGATCACCAGCGTCTTCGGGGTGATCTCGCCGCACAGAAGAATCACCACCGTCATCACGGGCACGGCAACCGCCTCGGCGTGCAATGGGGTGAGCGTCTGCAAAATCGCATAACCGAGGATCGCGGCGGCGACGGTGACGACCGTGTTGCCGAACAGGATTGTCGAAAGCAGCCGGTGCGGCTGGTCGAGAAGCTCGCTGATGATCTGGCCCTGCGCAGGATGTTCCTGTCGCAGACGGCGAAGCTGCAGTTTGCTGAGCGAGAACAGGGCGATCTCTGTCCCTGAAAAAAATGCGGACAAGACCAGCAGCCCTCCCAGCGCGAGCAGTTCGAGAATCAGCGTGATGGTCAACATGGGCGCCGCTGCAAGTCTATGAAACTTTTGCAGGCGGCGTCAATGGCCCGTCAGGGCGACGCGCGCGGGCGAATTGTCCGCCGTCACTTGCCCGGCGCGGGCGCGGGCGGGGTCACGACGACCGCCGCAGGCGGCGGCCCGGGCAGGAGGATTTCAACTTTGGCTGCCTGGCGCAACTCAGCGACGTGGTTGCGGGTTACTTCGACGCCCTTCTGCTGCTTCAAGAATTCGGCGAGCTCTACCTTCACCTCGTCAAAGGGCATCGTTCGCGAGGGTTTACGATCCGTGACGACCAAGATATGGTAGCCGTATTGGGTGGTGATGACGGGGCTGACTTCGTTCGTTTTCAGCGAAAACGCCACGGTATCAAACTCCGGCACCATCCGGCCACGGGCGAAGAACCCGAGATCACCGCCGGTCGGGGCGCTGCCCGGGTCTTCCGAGACTTTCCTGGCCACGTCGGCAAACTTCTCACCGCCTTTGACCAACGCGCGCGCCGCATCAATTTGCACGCGCTTCTCCTTCTTCTCCTCATCGCTCGCATCGGCCGCACACCGAATCAGGATGTGGCTGGCGCGAACCAGCTCGGGTTGCTTGAACTGGTCGGGATTCTTGTCGTAAAACCCCTTGACCTCCTCGGGCGCGATCTTGACCTCCTTGTCGACGGTAGCCTGAACTGCCGCGCGGACAATCAAGCTATCATGCACGTTACGGATGTATCCCTCGACCGTAAGGCCGGACTCCGCCAGTTTCGCCTTGAACTCCTCCTCGCCCCCGAGTTGGGCCTTCGTTTGATCAACCTGTTCCCGCACCTTCTTCTCAAGATCAGCCGGAATGTGTTTGTTGCCTTCCTGCAGGAGGAGTTCTCGTCCGATCAATTGTTCCAAAACATTCTGATCCAGCGTCGAGGCCTGGCTCGGCGGGAGAGAACGATTCTGCCGGGCCATCTGCATGACCAATGCCTGCACGGCGATATCGAGGTCCTTGCGTTTGATCTCCGTCCCGTTGACGCGCGCCACCACGACTTCACCGATGGCTGGAACTGGGGCCGCGACGACGGCGGTTTTATTGGTGGATTCAGCCGCATTCTTCGGCTTGTCAGCGGCGAAAGTCTGGCAGACGAGAGTGACCGCAGCAGTCAGGACGGCGAAAAAGGCCCGGATCTTCATGAGTTCCCCTTGGGTGATATGAGTTGGCATCTGAGCAAAGCGGGGGGGACGCTACCACGCGCTCGGTAGCTACGTCAAGGAGCATTGCGCCTCAAAACGGCTCCGAAAACGCGGGACAAAACGCGCACTGTCGGCGGCCTACAAGCGAGCAGTCCAAAAACGTCCAACTTCAACGACGAAAATGGCCCACGCTGTGGAATTGCGCGAGATTGCGTGGAGTGATTGGTCGTTCCGCCCGTGTGAAAAGCACTTCGATCGCTTCGTGCGCTATGAGATCAATCTGCTCGTCAGTCGCGCCAGCATTCGATGCGAGCGCCACCAATTTCTCGTACTGCCAGGTGGCCCCCCTGAGGATCGCTTCCTTCAATGCGTGCAACGCCAAGCTTAATTGGGGGGGCTGATTGCACTTGGCGATCTTCATTGCAGGTAGCCGCAAGAGCAATGCCCGCGCCAAGTCTGCTCGGGAACGTGAAAAATAATGCGACCGGCAGCCCTTTACGGCATCTGAAAAGCGCCTTACCGTTAGGCGGCTGGACAGTGAGATCACTCATGGGCACAATCTACAGGGTAGGTTGCCAACCATGGCGAAGGACGCAATTCGTCCTCCTCGTCATCTGCCTTGCGGCAGTCCCTGCCGCGCTGTTCGCCCAAGTCCAGGAAGCCAGCCGGCGACCCTTGATCGAATACGTCACCGCTTCCTCGCCCTGCGAGCCGCGGTCCGGGGCAATCTCACTCTCCTTCGATCAGAAGCCCGGCGCGACGAATGACGACCTTGCGGTCCCCAATGTCCAGTCACCACGCAAGGCGTCAACGTCGGGCGAACGTTGGGAGAAATTCGAAGTTGAGTTCGGAATCCCTCACAAGGATTCTTCGCTATTCAAGGGTTCGATGGAGACCGCCAAGTACCGGCTCGATCGCACCCTGTTTGGGATGCAGGAGTTCGTGCAAGACTTCCAAAACGCCGTTTCGTTCGATTATCAGTTGCGCAGCTTTGGCCGTTCCTCGTCTTCGGCCAATCGTCTTGCAACTTCGTCGGTTCCAATCCCCCTGTGGGACACCATGGAGAACGCGCGGTTCCGATCCGACATCGATTTGAACATGGGGGCCGGCCGCGCATTTGTCGGTGTGCAATTGGTGCTGCCGATCGGCAAGTAGCGGCTGACTGCGATTCCACGGCGCCAGCCACCGCTCACACATCGGTCTTCCGCTCGGAGCGCGGCTTTCGTCGAAATCCGTGTGAGAGCGCCAGCGACCAAACCATCCACAGCGCTTCGCGAACGATATGGCCGGACATCTTGGATTGCCCGGCGTGACGGTCGGCGAACGTAATCGGGATCTCGCGGACCCGGAAACCCTTCATCCATGCCTTGTACGACATCTCGATCTGGAACGCGTAGCCGTTGCTGCGGATCCCGTCGAGTTCAATCGCTTCCAGTACGCAACGGCGGAAACACTTGAAGCCCCCCGTCGGGTCGTACACCGGCAACCCGGTGATGATGCGGACGTAATAGGAGGCGCCTTTGCTCAGAAAAAGACGCGAGAGCGGCCAGTTGACGACGCGCACACCGTCAAGGTATCGCGAGCCGAGAACAAGATCGGCCGCCTGAATGGCCTTCAACATGTTGGGAATCTCATGCGGATCATGTGAAAAATCCGCGTCCATTTCGATGAGGTATGCGTACCCCCGGGACAAACCCCACTTGAAACCCGTAATGTACGCCGTACCCAACCCCTGCTTGCCGGCGCGGCTCATCAGATGGACGCGCGGATCCGCCTCCGCCATCTCCCCTACGATGGTCGCGGTGCCGTCCGGCGAGCCATCGTCGACAACGAGTACGTCGAGGTTGGGCACTTGGGACAGTGCCAACTCAACAATCGAGCGGATGTTCTCCTTCTCGTTGTACGTCGGAATAATGACCAGCGCTCGTTCTTCCATGTCACCTCACCAACCGCGGATTCTCCAACACAAGGTATTCACCGTTCACTGCCACCGGCCATTTGTAGCCGCGAACGTTGACGATGGCCATCTGGCCGCTGCCGCCCACGTACACGGGTTTCCAGCCGGCGTTGAGCATCGCCTCCACGCGCTCCGGCACGCCCGCCAATCCGGTGGCATAGATTACGTCGATGCCCACCGGTTGTCCGCTGGTCGCGTTCACACCCGAAGCCATGACCAGATATTTCGCGTTCTCACAACGACAGTCAAACCAATACGCGTCTCGCGGGATCGGCACCGCTACCGGCATATCGTTGACCACACCTTCATATCGCGCGCAAAACGTCAACATGCTGCGGCGGTCGCACCGCGCCAGCCAGTAAACCTGCTTCGGCACGATCACGAAGTCATCCTTCGTCGTATGCGCGTTGACAAAGGCCATGGCCGCCTCGGCATCGGCAACCGATTGTTGCGCCCACATGTCGATTCGGGTGTGAAAATGTCCCCAAGCCCCCGACACCGACGGCGCCCCGAACAGGGCCAGCACGGCGACCGCGACGGTCGCGGCCGCCGCCTCGCCCGACTGGATCGAAAACCGTTTGACCAACTCCCCGACCCACACCAGCACGCCCGCAGCGCCCACCGCCATCAGCGGCAGGAAGATTGTCGCAGGATAAAAAAACATCGGCACGTTGTTGAGCTTCTTAAACACGCCGTACATCAACACCAGCAACCAGAACGGCACCCACAGCCGCATCCGCCAGTCTCGTGTCGGCAGGAACACAAACCCGATGGTTGCCATCGTCAGCCACCAATCGTGGCCCGACCACGGCATCGGCGGGCCCTGGGTCGGCGTCTTGAAACCGAGATTCCAGACGTTTTCAATGAATCGCCCGACCTCGCCGCCGAACGTCGGCCGCGCTTCGTTGTTCGCCACGCTGGTCAACCGTCCCACTTGCGTCATCAATTGTCCCCACCCCTGCGCGGCGCAATACCACAGCACAAATAAGCCTGCATACGCGCAGGCCGCCGCGCCCGCGGCGACCACGTCACGCCACACGCGGGGCGATCTCCACTCGCGCCAATTCGACACCGCCACCGTCGCCACCACGCCCCCGACCAACGGGTACGTGAAATAATTCGTCGCCGTCGCCAGCGAACAGAACGCCCCAGCCCAAACGGCGTCGCGCCGACGTTTCTCCTGCACGTAGCGGACCAGAAACCCGACCGACGCCAACGCGAATGTCCCCGCCATCGGATGCGAACGCACCCAACGGAAATTGACATTCGCTTCGGAATAAACCAGAAACGCACCGGCGCAAAGAAAACCAAACGTCTTGTCGCGAAGCCGCGTCCCGATCCAGAACAACAACGCCCCCGCTCCCAGCGCAGTCACCGCCCCCAAGGCGCGTCCCACCACCAGGTCTTCACCAAACACGCGGAGCAATGCGCCGTTGATCAGCATGTAGAGCGGCGGATATGGATACGGGAAGATGAAGTCGATCACGACCGGGCCGGCGCGTGGTGTCCCGTGGATGAACGTCCAGCTCTTCTCCATCCATTCGCCTTCGTCACCGTACCAGTTCGGATTCGTGCGCAGGTTGGGGAGAAACAACAGCGCCCACACCGCCATCAACACGATGGCAAATAGGCGCTCCCGCTTTGTCTCGAACGGCGACTTCATGGTCTGTTGATAAGAGAGACGCGCATCGGCCCGAAGTTGGTGCTGATTCCGCCGAAATTCGCCCGCCCCGCGTCGAAACTCGTCCGATTGTCATCCACCACGAGCACGACCGAATTGGTTCCCAACTGATCGCCACGACCATGCAACATGGCCAGGAACGGCAAATCCAATTGCACCGGCTCGACCCGCTGCCAATGATCCATCTGTAGCAACCGGCTTTCCGCCACCAGTTTACCGGCATCCGCGCGCGCCGCCACAAATTCCGCCGCTGACTGCTTGAAGCCGAACCCCGATCCGTACGTGCCTTGCGCCCCGCCATATCGGCCCAAATATCGGTTCACATCCAGCATGAAAATGACATTGCCGATGACAAACACCGCCACTCCCGCAATCAACACCTTGGCCGGCACGGCGCGCTGACCCAGCGCTCCAAAGACCAGGAAATACACCGGGTATAAGATGACGTAGTATGACAAGTATGTCCACAACCCGGCTACGAGATACATCGCCAACGGCACAACAAACCACAGCACCAGAATCCAGGCTTTTTTCGATTCTTCATCCGCCGTCACTTCCCGGCGGAACACCGTTTTCAAAGATCGCGCCACGACCACGCCGAACCACAGCAACGCCACGCAAAATGCCAGTTGTTGCAGAGCCGGCAGCCAATCCCCCAGCGTCAGCGATGAATCAAAATACACATTCTGTCCCGCGCCCTTGCTGACCCAGATTCGATTCGGGTCCAACCTCTCGCTCGTGCTCAGCCCCAGCACATCCTCGATCTCTCCGGCATTCATGATCGCCAACGCATGCCGCCACGCCTCGGTGGGCCTCCGCGGAAACGGGTAGCCGCTCTGCGGATTGATCGTCATGCCCGGCGGAAGCTGCTCCCAGTGGCTGCTGCTGCTTTCTTCCGACATCCGCTTCCACTCCGCCCAGCCTCTCTTCTGCTGCTCCGCGACGTACGGCAGGGCCAACCCAGCCGCCACCGCCACGCCGGCCACTGCAAATCGCCAATCGATCTTCGGTCGGAGCAGTACCAGAATCGCAAGCACCGTCGCCGTCAACGCAAACCCGCTGTAATGGATCTGGATCACGCATAACGGCAGGCACAATACCCAGAACACCGCTTTCGGTTTCTTTCCGACAACGAGCGCATGCGCCGCCCACATGGCCGCCGTGGCGAACGCCGGCACGAAATCCTGCGCCCAGATTTTGCGGGAATAGATGACCGCCCACGGCGCCGTGGCAAACAGCGCCGCCGCCACCAAGCCAGCCCATGCGCCGTAGTATTTCCGCCCAATCCACCAAGTCGCCACCACCGTGGCCAGCCCCAACGTGGCGATCATGCAGCACACCGCCGCCACATTCGAGGTGATGAAAAACATCGGGATCAACAGCCAACAGAACAACGGGGGATTCGGTATGCCCACGCTTGACATCAACCCCGATGTCGGCAGCTTGCCGCCCCGTACGAATTCCAGCGCTCGATTCGCCGCAAATGCCTCGTCTCCCTTGAACTCCAACAGCTCCAGGTGTTGAAACCGCAACCAAGCGCCCACCGCCACAAGCACAACCAAACCAGCCCATTCCCACAACGCCACACCCAGCCACTTGCACTCCAAGGCCCCCATCCCCGTGCCTGGCTGCGCTGTCTTCTGTGTCTTCGCCACTGCTGTGTTCCGTTTCCGCCTCCCCGCCTTACCGTTCCGCCGTGGCCCACATATTGAGCATGCACTCGAAATACCCAAATCGAATCTTGTCCATCGAGAAGTTCGCCGTCCCGAAGTACCAGCCCAACAGTGGCAGTGTGTACGCGTACTTGTGCTCGAAAATTTCCTCGGCGCTCAGGACGCCGGCACGCGCCAGCAGCTTCAACAGCCCATCCGACCACGATGCCGGTGTCGTGGCCACCAGCCAGCCACCCGGCACCAGCACCCGGTGGATCTCGCGAAACAACTGCACCAGAATGTTCGGATTCAAGTGCTCGACCACGGCCAACATCGTCACCACGTGGAAGAAACCGTCTTCATGGGGCAGTTTCTGTTGCACGTTCAAGTCCAACGTGTGCCAAGAGATACTCTCCGCCATGCCGGCCGGCGTAAGCTGATCGATGGCGTATTTCTCCCGAAACGACGTGTGCGACAGAAAATACGGTTGGGAACCGCAACCGATGTCCAAAATCCGTCCCGACCGTAAATGAGCCGGAATCAGGCGATTGGCCTGATGCGCCCGCAGTTTTGCCACGAATGGCTCCAACCACCCATGCCCGCGCGTGGTCATTCTGCCTGCAGTTGCCATATGTTATATCGTGACCCTCACCCGCCAATCAACCTGTCATTCTGAGCCTACCGGCGGCAAGTAAAATGTGAAGTTGCCACCCACAATGCCCTTGCCTGGACCTAGATCCTCGCCTTCAGCGACCACCGCAGCCGCTGCGCGCGGCGGATACGAAACAACTCGACCCAGATGTGTAGTGCGCGTTGCAGGTTGTAGGGGATGCGCGTGTCGGGATCATCCACCCATTTCACCGCGACTTCCGCGACCCGAAACCCCTCCCGCGTCGCCACCACCAACATTTCAATGTCGAAAATTGCCGAGTTTGACGTGACCTGCTGGAAAACCTTCTGCGCCACTTCGCGTTTCATCGCCTTGAAGCCGCATTGCGTGTCGTGGATGCCGTGGATACAAAACAGCCTCGTTCCCAGGCCGAACAGTTTTCCCGCCAACGCGCGGTACCATACTTGCGGCTGCTCCACGCGTGCGCCCGGCATCGACCGCGAGCCAATCGCTATGTCATAGCCGCTGCGCTCCATTTTCGCGAGCAGCTTGTCCACCTCGGTAATCGGCGTGCTCTGGTCCGCGTCCGTGAACAACACGTATTGCCCGCGTGCATCGAGCATCCCTGCCTTCACGGCCGCCCCCTTGCCGCGATTCGGGCGATAATCGATCAGCCGCAGCATCGGAAACTTCTTGGACAATTCACGCGCCACAAGCGCGGTGTCGTCCTGGCTGCCGTCGTTGACGACAATGATCTCGAATGGCTGCCCCTTCGACTGCAAAAACTCGACGATTCCCGGCACGAAACGCTGAAGCCGCTCCTGCTCATTGTAGGCGGGGATGACGACCGACAGGTACGGGCACGCTTCCATCGCCGGCTCAGATGGCCTTGCGCAACGCGCCCATTTCGCGCAGCTTCACCAGCGCCTCCGCGGCATAATCCCGGTCGGGCTTTTGGCGGCGGATCCACTCGACATAATCCCGCACGCTGTCGCGCGGCGTCTTGGTCGGCTGCCAGCCGAGCCGCTGGAGTTTCACAATGTCCGAAACACTGTGGCGCGTGTCGCCGACGCGGTATTCGCCGCTGATGCTTGGCTCGAGGTTCACACCCAGCGCTTCCGCGACGACGCCCGCGAATTCAAGGACCGTATACCCGCGACCGCCGCCGACGTTGAACACCTGGTAGTCTGCCTCGTCGCTCTCCAGCACGAGCCGGTTGGCGCGGGCCACGTCACCGACGTTGACATAATCGCGAAGTTGCTGGCCGTCTTCAAACACCGACGGCCGCTGGCCCTTCATCATTTGCAGCGTGAAAATGCGCAATACGCCCGAGTATGCGTTGCGGAAGGATTGGTGCGGCCCCTGCACGATCGAATAGCGCACCGCCACGCTCGGAATGCCGTAGTTGCGGCCCAGCGCCACCGCCATCAACTCCTGCGAGTATTTCGCGATGGAATACTGGTTCTTCGGATTGGCGTGCGTCTCCAATAGCGGCAACGATTGGATCGGCCCGCCGCACTTCGGGCACACCGGCTCCCAGGAGCCTTTTGCCAGTCGTTGCGGATCGCGTCCGTCAGGAAACACTTCACCATCTTTCGCGCATTGGTAGCGGCCCTCGCCGTAGACAAACTGGCTGCTGGCGACAACCACCTTCCGCACCGGCAGTTTTTCCGCGACGATCAATTCGTATAGCAGGGCCGTGCCGACCGAGTTGACATGGAAGAATTGCGAAAAGTTCGGCAGGAGATCCTGATACGCCGCCAAATGAACCACCACATCGATCCCCCGTAGCGCCTTCGCCCAATCATCCCGGTGGCGCACGTCGCCCAGCATTCGTTCGACGTCACCCGATAGCCAGTCCGGCCACGTGCCATCGCCGGTGTGCACGGGTGGCGTGAGGTTGTCGAGCACGCGAACCTCGTAGCCCGCGCCCAGCAGTTCCACCGCCGTGTGCGACCCGATGAATCCCGCCCCGCCTGTAATCAGCGCTCGACCTTTGCTCATACTACTACCGGGAATGCGTTTCCTTCAGCTTCTCGTACAGATAGCCCGTGATGATGTGGTCGAGGATCATATGGACGTCCTCGACCGGGCCGTACTCGTCGGAGGCAACCACGAACGAAACGTCGGCCATCTTCGACAGCTTGCCGCCGCCGAAGCCGGCCAAGCCGATCACTTTCACGCCTAAATGCTTCGCCGCCTCAACTGCAGCGATGATGTTCGGTGAATTCCCCGAGGCCGAAATCGCGATGAGAAGGTCGCCGCGCTGCGCCAGGTTCTTGAGTGGCTCGCTGAAGATGCGGTCGTAGTCCGTGTCGTTTGCCCACGCCGTCATCAAGGACACGTTGTCGGTCAACGCGATGACGCGCAAGCGCGGCCACGGCGCGTCGCCCTTGTGGCCGAGCGTCCCCTTGCACAAATCGTTCATCATGTGCGATGCGGTCGCGGCGCTGCCGCCGTTGCCGATGACGAAAACCTGCCGCCGTTCATTCTGAGCCTGTTCGATGGCTTGAATGATCTCCTCGACGGGTTTCAACGGAAGACGGTCGAGCACGCCTTTCAATCCGTGGATGTAATCTTTCGCGAACTCGCTTGCCGTTTTCATAATTCAATATCGTTGCATGTTCAGAACAATCCGACTGCCTCCGCGCTCCAGGCGAAAGGGCATTTCGCGCAAGTTCGCCAACGCCTGCCGGACCGCCTGCCGTTTGTCGCTCGCCACGCACAGGAGAAAAAACCCGCCTCCGCCCGCGCCTGAAATCTTGCCGCCGAGCGCCCCCGCCCTCACCGCCCGCTCGTAAATCTCGTCCAATTCGCTGCTGCTGACGCCTTGCGCAAGCTTTCGCTTCGCCTCCCAGCCCTGGTGTAGAATGGCGCCCAAGCCGTCAATGTCCCCTGCCTCGACCGATTGCCGCACCTGATGCGCTTGTTGTTTCATCCGTTGCAGCACCTCGATATTCCGGCCAACGCTGGATTTCTGCTGGGAAAGGATGCTCGATGCCTGCCGTGTTTTGCCCGTGTAAAACAACATCAGCATGTTGTCGAGGTCCTCGAGCGCCGTGCGCGTCGTTTTGATCGGTGTGACCTTCACGCCCGGACCCGGCCCAAACTCAAAGCAGCGCAATCCACCGTACGCCGCGATGTACTGGTCCTGGACACCGATCGGCTTGCCGAGAATCTCGATCTCGATTGCGCACGCGTCGCGCGCCAGTTGCTCGGTCGTGGGCGTGGCGTCCACGTAATGGTAGAGGGCGTTGAGCACGCCGACGGTGACACTGCTCGAAGACCCCAACCCCGAGCCTTCCGCGGGGATATCCGAGAGAAACGAGATTTCGATGCCCTTCGTCACCCCGACCTTCCGCATCGCCTCGCGTACCAGCTCGTGCTCGATTTGGTCGACCGACTCGACAATCTCCTTCTTCGTCCAGTTCACGTAAATCTTGTCGTCGAACCGTTCCTTGACAATGCAGTACACGTACTTGTCGATCGCGGTGCTGACCACGCACCCGCCGTGCGGTTGGAAAAAGTCGGGAAAATCCGTCCCGCCGCCCGCGAGCGAGACCCGCAACGGTGTCTGCGTGATGATCAATTCAATACTCCCCGTTCAAAATCATGCTGTGCCTTGGCCAGCCGCTCGGGCGTTCCGACGTCCTGGATGTACGCCTCGGGTTTCATCGCGTATACCGGCCGGCTTTCCGCCAACAACTTCGGAAACACGTCCTTCCCGAAATCGTAAAACCGGCCGGCCGGAATCACCTCCAGAACTTGCGGCTCGACCACGAAAATACCAGCGCTGATCAGATTTGTCGAAACCTGTTTCGGATCCGGCTTTTCGACAAACCGCACCACGCGCCCGTTCGAATCCGTCTCCACCACCCCGCCCGTCCACGGCTCCGGCGACGCGAACAACGCCACCGTCGTCACCGCCCGTCGCGCCTGGTGGAAGGCCACGAGCGGGGCGAAGTCCACCCGCACCAGATTGTCGCCGTAGAATACGATAAATGCCCCGCCGCGCAGTTCCTGCTCCATCTTCTTCACGGCGCCCGCTGTGCCCAGCAATTCCGGCTCGTGCGAGTAGGTGATGTTCACGCCGAACCTGGCGCCGTCGCCGAAGTAATCTGTGATCTCCTTCGGCAGATAATGCAAATTGACAATGAACTCGCGAATCCCCTGCCGCTTGAACAACTCCAGATGATGCTCCAGCAATGGTTTGCCGCCAATCGGCACCATCACCTTCGGCACCTCCAAGCCCAGCGAGCGCAGCCGCGTGCCCAATCCCGCTGCGAGGATGAACGCCTTCATACCCGTTGGCGTCGCGGTGGCGGCGTGAAATCGCCAGGGCCCGTGCTCTTTTCGCGCAGATACCGCGACAGCACCGCCCAGGCCTTCTGCATCGCCTTGGCGCGATGGCTGACGCGGTTCTTCACTTCGGGCGAGATCTCCGCAAACGTCTTCGTCTGGCCGTCTGCAAGGAACAACGGATCGTAACCGAACCCGCCGCCGCCGCGCTCGGCTTCGAGGATTGTCCCGTTGCAAATGGCCTCGACGCAATCGTACAGCCCATTCTCGTCCGCAATCGCCACCACGCAGCGGAACCGCGCCGACCGCTTGTCGTATGCCACACCCTGGAGCTTCTGGAGTAGAAGCTTGTTGTTCTCGTGATACGTCGCTTCCTTGCCCGCGAACCGCGCCGACCGCACGCCCGGCTCGCCTTTGAGCGCGTCCACTTCCAGCCCCGTGTCGTCGGCCAGCGTCAACTTCTTCGTCGCCCGCGCTGTCTCGACCGCCTTCTTGACCGCGTTATCGCGGACTGTCTTGCCGTCCTCGACAATTTCCGGCAGCTTGGGCACGTCCTTCATCGAGATCACTTCAAGCTGCAAATCCTGCAGCAGCGGGGCCAGTTCTTTGAGCTTGTGTCGGTTGCGCGTGGCGATAAGCAGTTGCATGGCCGCGCATTATACTGGCAATCAGCCAAAAATGAAGGACAGAGTGCGCCTCCCACCCCGACGCCCTTTCATGATGAATTTTCGCCTTGGTCCGGTGCGGTCACGTCCGGATGTGGCCATGCAGTTCCCCGGCCTCCGAGCACTGAGCCCCTTGTAACTTCACGATATTATATGGTTACGATCTGCCTGCGCTTTCCCACGCTAGTGAAGGCTTTCACTTGCAATCACGAAGCTGCGCGTAGTATAAGCCCACCAAGTGGCGAGGCTTTTCCTCTGGCTCAGGGTGTAGGGTCCGACCCCGCGCAGCATGCGGTCGCTGCGAGGTAACCCAGCAATGATGCGGGTGGATACGATGGCGGGGGTGACCGAAAGGACGGCGCTTTCCAAGTGCGTCCAGTGCGCCGGTTCCGACAGTTCCACCGTATCTTTTCCTAGTTGTGGTGATTCCATTCCTTGCAGGCACCAACCCGCGTTTTCACCGAAAGACATCGGGATAATCCTCGTCCGCAACACGGGGGAGGCGATCTGTCGCTTGCACCCCAAAACCAAAGCACAAACAACAACCAAAAAGGAGCAGTCAACATGAAGGCAGCAACTAAAGTACTCAATCTCGGACTTGTCGCGCTGGCGTGTTTGTTCTTCACCAACGCCCGCGCCCACGCCGATGACATCTACGTGGGGAATGATGGCAACAACACGATTATGAAATTCGATTCGAGCGGAAACGGGTCCGTCTTCGCCAACTCAGGCTTAGAGCGCCCTAGAGGTCTGGCTTTTGACAGCAGCGGCTATCTCTATGTGGCGAATCTTACGAACAACACGATTATGAAATTCGATTCGAGCGGAAACGGGTCCGTCTTCGCCAACTCGGCCTTGAGAGGATCTCATGGTCTTACCTTTGACAACAGCGGCAATCTTTACGTGGCGAGTGAATTTCACAACACAATTGAGAAATTCGATTCGAGCGGAAACGGGTCGGTCTTCGCCAACTCGGGCTTGGACGAACCTCGTGGTATTGCTTTTGACAGCAGCGGCAATCTCTACGTGGCCAATGGTTTCAACAACACGATTGAGAAATTCGATTCGAGCGGAAACGGGTCCCTCTTCGCCGACTCGGGCTTGGACGAACCTCTTGGTCTTGCCTTTGATCGCAGCGGCAATCTCTACGTGGCGAACATGCAGAACAGCACGATTGAGAAATTCACTCCAGACGGAACGCCGTCCCTGTTCGCCGACTCGGGCTTGAACGAACCTGCGGGTCTTGCCTTTGACAGCAGCGGCAATCTCTACGTGGCGAACTTTGGCAACAACACGATTGAGAAAATCACTCCAGACGGAACGCCGTCCCTGTTCGCCGACTCGGGCTTAAACGGCCCGGTTTATATCGCGGTGCCCGAGCCCGCGACTTGGCTCCTGCTGGCGATGGGCACCGGCGCGCTCCTCGGCAGTCGCCGGTTGCGTCGCCGCTCGTCGTAATCCGCTGCGCTGAACGCAATCCTTTGAACCGTCTCTCCGGCTCACGCTGGAGAGGCGGCTCTGGAAGGTCAGAAGCCTCGGAATAGCGGGTTCTCGGTCTCACACCGGTGACCGAAACGCCAAACCACGCGCTGTGGCGAACCGCCTCCGCATGTTACGCTGGCTGCGGGCGTGTCATTCCGAGCTTGTCGAGGAATCTCCGCGCTTCTACACTTCGGGTATCGATTTGACCGGTAAAGGACGCCTGGGTTTCATCGCCAAGAAGCTTAGGTGAACACGCCTACCCTGTCATGCCGAGCCTGTCGAGGCATCCCTGTCTTTCTTGGCGAGAGACCCCTCGACAGGCTCCTGAGCCTTACCCACATCTCGGGGAATTCATCGAAAGGATCCACCCGATACAGAACCGCACTTTCAACCCGTTGTTGCACAAGAAAGTAGAACGGGCATCTTGCCCGTTTGCCCGCGCCGAGGGTCGGACCCGAACGGGCTGGAAGCCCGTTCCACCATGACAACCACGCCAGCCCAGAACGAAAATTCGGCTCTCGAAGCCGCCAAACCATGAGAGCCTCGAACTTATGGGTAAGGCTCAGCGACAGGCTCGGGGTGACAGAGCCGGAGAGCGTTGACTGATGAAGCAGTACTACGTTTACATCCTTGTCAGCAAATCGCGCGTGCTCTACGTCGGTCTGACCAACGATTTGGAGCGCCGCCTCTTCGATCATAGACAGAAAATCATTGAGGGATTCACGTCCAAGTATAACGTCAACCGGCTTGCGTACTATGAGTATTTCGAGAATATCCGCGACGCCATCGCGAGGGAAAAACAGATCAAGGGATGGCGACGGGAGAAAAAGCTGGCTCTCATCGAGTCGATGAACCCGCAGTGGCGCGATCTGAGCGCCGAGTGGCAGAACGGTAGAGATTCCTCGACAAGCCCCGAAAGCCACGAATGTTTCGGGGCAAGCTCGGAATGGCAGTTTGGGCCGGTGGCATGGTAGTCATTTGCCGTATGACATCCTCCCCCATCGACAACCCCGGCAACGGGCAGTTATAGTGCGCGCCCCGCCACGCTACGCTTTCAAACCCGCCACAGGGTCCACCACCTGTCTGTCTTTTCAATGTTAGTGCGGTTTTCAGCTTGTAGCCGTGAAGCTGCGCGTTGTATAAGCCCACCAAGTGGCGAGGTTTCTCCTCTGGCTCAGGGTGTAGGGTCCGACCCCGCGCAGCATGCGGTCGTTGCGAGGTAACCCAGCAATCATGCGGGTTGATACGATGGCGGGGGTGACTGACAGGACGCCGCTTTCCAAGTGCCTCCAGCGCGGCGGTTCCGACAGTTCCACCGTATCTTTTCCCAGTTGTGGTGATCCCATTCCTTGCAGGCACGAACCCGCGTTTTCACCGAAAGACATCGGGATAAATCCTTGTCCAAAACACGGGGGAGGCGATTTGTCGCTTGCACCCCAAAACCAAGGCACAAGTAACAACCAGAAAGGAGCAGTCAACATGAAGGCAGCAACTAAAGTACTCAATCTCGGACTTGTCGCGCTGGTGTGTTTGTTCTTCACCAACGCCCGCACGCATGCCGTTGACATCTACGTGTCGAATCCTACGAACGACACGATTCAGAGAATCGATTCGAGCGGACACGTGTCCCTGTTTGCCAACTCGGGCTTGGACGCGAATGCAGGTCTGGCCTTTGACAGCAGCGGCTATCTCTACACGGCGAACGGCGGGTACTGGCCCTCGAATACGATTGTGAAATTCGATTCGAGCGGACATGGGTCCGTCTTCGCCAGCCCGCCGGTCGCCGGCCCTGTTCCTCTTGCCTTTGACAGCAGCGGCAATCTCTACGCGGCGAATCTTGTGCTCAGCCCCACAATTGTGAAATTGGATTCCGGCGGAAACTGGTTCGTCTTCGCCAACTCGGGCTTGGACGACCCCTTTGGTCTTGCCTTTGACAGGAATGGCTATCTCTATGTCGCGAATGAAGGTAACGACACGATTGTGAAATTCGATTCCAGCGGAAACTGGTCCCTCTTCGCCAACTCGGGCTTGCACTACCCTGCGGGTCTTGCCTTTGACGGCAGCGGCAATCTCTACGTGGCGAATCTCAACAACACGATTGTGAAATTCGATTCTAGCGGAAACGGAACCCTCTTCGCGGACTCGGGCTTGGACAAACCTACGGGTCTTGCCTTTGACGGCGACGGCAATCTCTACGTGGCGAATTATGGCAACGACACGGTTGTGAAATTCGATCCGAGCGGAAACTGGTCCGTTTTTGCCGATGCCAGTTCGGGTTTGGACAACCCGTTTGGGATCGCGGTTCCCGAACCCGCGACTTGGGCAATGGTGGCGATGGGCATCTGCGCGCTCCTCGCCACTCGCCGGTTGCGTCGCCGCTCGCCGTAATCCGCTACGCTCAACGCAATGCTACGAACCGCCTTTCCGGCTCACGCTGGAGAGGCGGTTCGGCCGGTTCAGAAGCTCCGGAATAGTGAGTTCTCGGTCTCGCACCGATGACCGAAACGCCGAGCCATGCGCTGTGGCGAACCGCCTCCGCACGTTACACTGGCTGCTTTGCTGCGGCATCTTTTTTCCTAAGAAAACCGCCGCTGGCCCGTTACAGTAGGTGAGGAGCGATATGCAACACGGCAACGAGCCAAATCGGGCGGAATGGATGCGGTCGGTGTTGGCGCAGCACGAAGGACCATTGCTCCGTTACGCCACCCGCATCACGGGCGATCTCGAACGCGCCCGCGACGTCGTGCAGGACACGTTCCTGCGTCTCTGCCGCGAACAGCCCGAGCGGCTCAACAGCCATCTCACCGAATGGCTGTTCACCGTCTGCCGCAACCGGGCGCTCGACGTCGTCCGCAAGGAGGCCCGCACGCGTCCGCTGACGGACATCGACTTGTCATCGCGTCCCAGCGCCGACCCATCCCCGGCTCATTCCGCCGAGCGCCATGAAGTCGCCGACGACATCCTGCGCGCGATTGACGAATTGCCCGTCAACCAGCAGGAAGTCATTCGCTTGAAGTTCCAGGATGACCTCAGCTACCGGGAAATCAGCCGCATCACCAAACTCTCCGTCAGCAACGTCGGTTTCCTGATCCACACCGGCATCAAGACGCTTCGCCTGCGTGTCCGCGCCCTTGAAGGAGTGTCGCATGAAGATTGACCCCCATGATCCCCGCTTGACCGCTCATGCGCTGGGCGAACTTGACGACGCCGAGCGCGCCGATCTCGAGGCGCTGCTCCAGGACGACGAAACCGCGCGCCGCGAAGTCGAAACCATCCGTCGCGCGGCGACCGTGCTCACGGACAAGTTGCAGTCCGAACCGTGTCCGCGGCTCAACCCCGGGCAAGTGGCCGAAATCGAGAGGCGGTTCCGACGGTCTGACGAGGATGCACCGGCGATCCCTTGGATGCGGGTTCTCGGTTGGGGCATTGGCCTGGCCGGGACGGCTGCGATCCTTGCCGCCCTGATGCTGCCGGCGCTCAATCGCGCGACCGTGAGACCACGCCAGTTCGCGTCACAGGAAGTCAGGCTTGAACCGCAGCCCTCGGCAACGGCGGAATCTGATTTTCGGTTCTCCCGCGTCGGGACAGTGCCGCCGTCAAAGCCCGTCGGCATCGCAGTCGTCCAGCCGCCCCCCATGACGAAAGACCAACTCGCAATGAATAGTAGCGTTGCGCAGCCGCTTGGAAACGAGCCTGATGTTGTCTTGAATTCTGCTCCTACCGAATCGTCCAGCAGCGGTGCCATCCAACGCTATTACCGGACCCCGGTGATGAATGAACGACCCGCCGACGGCATCATGGTCTACCGGGGAGCAGAGGGGCGCGTCATCCCTCTCGACGAGCCCAAGACAGCTGAAGCACTTGTGCAACAACCCAAGCCGATGCGGCAAATATCGCGGATCGACAAGGCAAATGACATGGCCGGCAACGTCGCCTACAACGACGGGCACGTCGGATGGCAAGACAACCCCTCGTCGCGGGTTGAAATCTACTGGACGTCTTCGTCCCCCGACGCCGAGTCGTACCCGCATTCGATTGAGAATTCGTTCCTCGCGGTCACGCAGAATCCGCTCTCGACGTTCTCGCTCGACGTGGATACGGCGTCGTACGCGAACATTCGGCGGTTCCTGAACCAGGGCACGTTGCCGCCGCGCGATGCGGTGCGGATCGAGGAAATGTTGAACTACTTCCCGTACGATTACCCCGCGCCGCGTCGAGGCGAGCCGTTCTCGCTGTACGTCGAGATGGCGGAATGCCCATGGAACTCCGCGCATCGGCTTGCGCTTGTCGCACTCAAGGCGAAGGACGTCGCCCCGCGCAAAGCGCAACCGATGAATCTCGTGTTCCTCATCGATGCGTCGGGATCGATGGCCGATGCCAACAAGCTGCCGTTGGTGAAGCAGGCGTTGCGGCTTCTCGTCGAGCAACTCAGCGCGCGCGACCACGTCGCCATCGTCATCTACGCGGGCGACTCGCGCGTCGCGCTCCCCTCGACGAGTGGCGACGACAAAGAGGCGATTCTGGAGGTGATCGACAGCCTCGAGGCGAACGGCTCGACGAACGGCGGGGCCGGCATTCAGTCCGCCTATCGTGAAGCCACGGCCCATTTCATCGAGGGTGGCGTGAACCGCGTCATCCTGTGCACCGACGGCGACTTCAACGTCGGCATCACCGACCCAAACCAGTTGGTGCGGTTGATCCAGCAGCAGATGAAGAGTGGCGTGTTCCTCAGTGTTTTCGGGTTCGGCATGGGCAATCTGAAGGATTCGACCATGCAAAAACTTGCCGACAAGGGCAACGGCAACTACGCGTACATCGACAATCTCGATGAAGCGCACAAGGCGCTGGTCGAACAAATGCGCGGCACGCTCGTCACTGTGGCCAAGGACGCCAAGGTGCAAATCGAGTTCAATCCCGCGCTCGTACAGTCGTATCGGCTCATTGGCTACGAAAAACGGATGCTGCGCGCCCAGGATTTTAATAACGACCGCAAGGACGCGGGCGACGTCGGCGCGGGCCACACCGTGACCGCACTGTATGAAATCGTCCCCGCTGGAGTCCCCACCGCACCCGGGGTCGATCCGCTAAAGTATCAATCCCAACCTTCGCCCCGCACGGCATTTGGTGACGAACTGATGACCGTGAAGCTGCGCTACAAAGATCTTGAAGCCAGTTCCAGCCAACTGCTCACCGCTCCCGTGAGGGACCAGAGCACCTCGTGGCGCGGCACGTCGGACGATTTCCGGTTCGCCGCCTCGGTGGCGGCGTTCGGCATGGTCTTGCGTAATTCGCCGTACAAGGGGGCCGCCAACTTCGATCTCGTGCTGCAGCTTGCCGAAGGCGCTCGCGGTCGCGACGCAAATGGCTACCGCGGCGAGTTCATAAGTCTGGTCGATCAAGCGCGTGCGCTTCGCGGCAACGTCGTTCCCGCCGACCCGTAGGTAAACGCGATTCCGCTTGTCGGTTTCCGGGAGCGCGGCGTATTCTGCGCGCTCTGAAATGAGCCAGCTTCAGATCCTGTATCTCGTCTCGCTTTTGATGGACATGAGCGTGGCGGGGGTGACGTTTGCCATCAGCCGGCGGGCGGCGGAGTTGGGCGCCAGCGCCTCGCAACTCGGCTGGCTGGGCGCGGTGTGGATTGGCGTGTACGCAATGCTGGCGCTGGTGACGGGCCGGTTCTCCGAACGCGTGGGCCGCCGCAAACTCGCCATCATCGGCTGCGTGATTGCGGCCTGCATGGCGTTGGTATGCTCGTTGACAACACGCGTCGGCTGGCTGCTGGTGTTCAGCGCCGTCTTCGGCGGCGGCGTGGCGTGTTTCTGGCCGTCGGTCATTGCCTGGCTCGGTGAAGGACTCAGTGGCCACAAACTCGCCGCCCGACTGACAGTCTTTGGCGTGGCATGGAACATCGGGCTGCTGCTCGGTTATGCCCTTACCGGTATCCTCTTCAAGCACGGACCGAAACTGGCGTTCTATGCGTCGACTGGCTCTATCCTGCTCATTGCGCTGCTTTTGCTGCTCCCGACACAGCCAGCGAACGCTGTTGGATCCAGTTCCGACGAACCTGCCGCGCCTATTCCCAAGGGCCGCGGCTTTCGCAAGACGGCGTGGTTGGCCAATTTCACGACCAACTTTGCGTTGGCGGGCACCTCGGCGCTGTTTCCGCAGTTGGCAACTCATCTCGGCATCGGGGCGGACGTGCATGGTGCGCTGCTCGCGGTGGGACGCGGTGCGGCGCTGCTGGCGTTTGTCGCGCTGCAATGGTTCCTGTTCTGGCGAACACGGCTCTGGCCATTGTGGATCGCGCAGTTCGGTTGCGCGGCCAGCTTGGTATGGATCGGTTTTGCAGATGCGACGTGGATGTTTGCCACGGCGTGGATCATCGGCGGCGTGGTATCGGGCTATGCCTATCAGGCGAGCATCTACTTCACACTGGAAGAGATGACGGAGAAGGGCAAAGGCAGCGGGTTTCACGAGGCGGTCGTTGGCAGCGGAATGTTTTTCGGTCCGATGCTGGCCGGCTGGGTCGGCAGCAACCACAGTTTGCGCATGCCGTACTTCTTCTGCGCGGGCGTTCAGACGGCGCTGATCGTGTTGCAGATGGCCCTGGTTGCGCAACGGCGTCACCAGCAATCGTCGTAGGGTCGCTCCGTGGCGGCGGCCGTGATTACTCGTGGCGCCTGACGATCAGGGTGGCGTTGTGGCCGCCAAAACCGAGAGAGTTGTTGATGCAGGCGCGGACGTCAATCTGCCGGGCCTTGTTGGGCACGTAATCCAAATCACA
>JBEKYJ010000011.1:0-35687 GCA_049511095.1 Verrucomicrobiia bacterium | reverse complement strand
GGACGCACAGGACATGCTCGGGCAATTGGCGGGACAACGACACGAAGTCATTACGGGCGTTTGTCTCGTGCATCGCCCGCTCGACACGGAACTGGCGTTTGCCGACACGACGCGGGTCTGGATGCGACCGCTCACGCGCCCGCAAATCGCCGAATACCTCGGCAAGATCAACCCGCTCGACAAAGCGGGCGCCTATGCCATCCAGGAACACGGCGGAGGCATCGTCGAGCGCATCGAGGGCAGCTATAGCAACGTCATGGGACTGCCCATCGAGAGATTGTGGGCAACTCTCGAACGGTTGGGCGTGCTCTGAACACGACCGGGGGTTGATGACGGAACGCAATCTGCTATCATGCTGATGGCCATGTACCGCGAAAACCTGAATTTCGAGATCGCACTACTGGTGTCGCTGATGCTGCACGTGCTCTCATTCGGCAGCTGGCAGTACCGTGGGGTCCTGATGAAACTGCCATTGCTCTCCTCCTTGGCGAAAATCGCGAGCGTGGTGCATCTGCCTCAGATATCGGCGACCCCACACGTGCAGACCATCACGTTTGTGGAAGTGGATGATCCGCGCACGAAAGCCCAACGGGAGAGCGACAAGCAAGCCCAACAGTTCATCGAGACCGACGCCTCGCAAGTCACGGGCGAAAAACCGAAGGATGCAAAGCATTATTCCGACAAGTCGACTGTCGCCGCCAATCCCCACAACCCGACCGGCAAGGAAGGTGAAACCCCGTACCTGGAAGGCAAGGAGACGCGCGTGATGAACAGTACGGTGGATGTGCCGACGCAATCAGGTGCCGCTGCTCCACTGATTGTCCAACCCGGCTCGCCCGGTGCGCCGGGCCGCGCTGCACCTCCGTCAGTCGCGCAAACAGCCTCGCAGTCTCAGCCAAAACCCCAGGAACAGCCCAAGGAAATCGCCCCGCTCGGCGTGAAGATTGTCGAAGAACAGAAGATGGCAATGGCGCCGAAGACCGCCGTTCAGCCAGCCCTCGCGACGAGTCCGGAGGTTCCCAACACTCCGGCCATGACGGGTGATGGCGGCATGCCTGCGGTTGCCAGCGAGCCGGGCACGCCGGGCCGCGAGATCATCGCCCGCAAGGCACACGTCACCGCCGTGGGTGTCTCACGCACGGGCGTCGCGGCGTTCAATGTCGAGGAAAGCCCATTCGGCGCATACGACAAGAAGATATTCAAGGCCGTGCAAAGCCGTTGGTTTCACCTGATCGACCACTTCGGCATGTATGAGCGGGCGGGAAAAGTAACCCTGCACTTTTATCTCATGGAGGATGGGACCCTGAAAAAGGACCAGGTTGAAAACACGGTCATGGAGATCACGGACAACACGGCCGGACAGATTTTAGCGTTGTTTTGCGAGAAAGCCATCATAGAATCTGGTCCGTTCGAGCCGTTGCCTGACAATCTGCGCGCGCTGGTTGGGAAGGAACCACGCGAGGCAAGTTTTACCTTCTATTATTAACTACGGAGGAGTTTCATGCCGGAATGGTTTTTTCGGGGGGGTCTCGCCATGTGGCCGCTACTGGTGTGTTCCATCGCGGGCTTGGCCATCATCTTGGAACGCACCTGGGCGCTCCAGCGTCGCCGCATCATTTCGCCCGCGCTGGCCCAGGCGGTCGAGAAGCGACCCGCGACGGCAGAGCAAACGGAGACCGTGCGCGTCCTCAGCGAATCGGATACGACCGTGCTCGGCAAACTGGTGCAAGCGGTGTTCGCTCATGCATCATTACCGAAAACCGAAAACGTCGAGGCCATGCAGGCGCTCGCACGGCAAATTGTCGGGCGCATGGAGCGGGGCTTGACCACGCTGTCGCTGATCGCTGAGCTGGGGCCATTGCTCGGTTTGCTCGGCACCGTCATCGGTATGGTGAACTTGTTCGAGGACGTGGCCAAGAAGGGCCTCGGCGATCCGACGATGATTTCGCGCGGCATTTACGAGGCGTTGACCGCCACCATGACCGGCCTGGGAATCGCCATTCCGGCGCTGATTGCCTACATGTATCTGCGCCGGCGCATCGAAGTGCTCGTGTTGGAGTTGGAGCGTCACACCAACGAACTGCTCACGCGCTTGTACCGCAGTTCCCCTTCCTGACCGGCCATGCGCATCTTCGATCCAACCAAAACCCAGCGCCCACCGGCGATCCGCCTCATCAATCTGGTGGATGTGTTGTTCATCTTGCTGATTTTCTTCATCGCCACCACCACGTTTCGCGCGAACTTACCCACCGCTGTGAAGCTTGTTCTACCCGAGGCCAAAACCGCCCAGGAGGTTGGCCGTGAGAAAATCCAGCGCATCTCGATCGAGGTCACCTCCGACGAAACGATATATCTCGATAGCAAACCCATTGCCTCGAGCGCGCTCGAAGCCGCCTTGCGCCAGGCGAAACAGAAGGACCCGAAATTACAGGTCCAGTTCTCCGCCGACAGGACCGTCAGCTATGGAACGGTCGTGGCCATTGTGGATGCGGCGCGCGCGGCCGGCATTCCCGATATCACGGCGTTCACGAAAAAGTCCGCCAAGTAGTCAATCACCCGTGAAAATGAGAAGGGCGACTGTGGGTGACACAGCCGCCCTTCGAACTTCCCAACTCTTGCGGATTACTTCCCGCCGAGAATCGCGTCCTTCGCCGCCTTCGCGATACGGAACTTCACCACCCGCTTGGCCGGAATCTGGATTTGCGCGCCCGTGGCCGGATTGCGGCCGATACGGGCTTTGCGATTCACGAGCACGATCTTGCCGAGGCCGTGAATCGTGAAGGAATTCTTTGCTTCCTTGTACGCCAGTTTGACCAACTCATCGATGAACAGACCCGCTGCCTTCTTCGACACGCCGGTCTTGTCCGCGAGTTGTCCTAATACCTGTGACTTCGTCAACTTTGCCATAAATCTCCTTGTTTATCTCCTTGGTTCAGGGTTCGGCGAATAGTACAAAACCGCCGGAAACCTTGCAACTATTGATTTTTCGGGGTTTTGACGATTATCCCTTGGTCAAAAACGGGTTGGTCCGACGCTCTTCACCGATCGTCGTAACGGCTCCGTGGCCCGCCAGTACCTGCACGTCGTCCCCGAGCGGTAACAACTTCTCACGAATGGAACGTATCAATGCCTCATGACTGCCGCCCGGCAAATCCGTGCGTCCAACGGATCCCGCGAACAGTACATCTCCCACAAAGGCCACGCGTTGCCGCCGCTCAAACAGCACCACGCTGCCGGGACAGTGACCCGGACAATGCAGGATCTCGAACCTCAGCTCACCGATATCCAACGGCTGGTCCTCTTCGAGAAAGAAATCCGGCTTCGCGGGTTCAATCTCGAAATCCAAGCCGAAATACCGCGCCTGCGGGAGAGTCAGTAGTGGCGCGCGCTCGCGGTGGATGCCAAACGTTGCGCCCGTCAGCCGCAACAACTCGGCGTTGTCGAGAACGTGGTCCCAGTGACCATGCGTATTGACGAGGGTAACGATCGGCGTGTTCCACTTCCGGGCCTGCTCGACCATCAGCCGCGCGACCCCTTGGGGCGCATCAATCACCAGCGCTTTCCCGCCCTCTTTGTCGGCGACCAGATAGCCGTTGGTTGCAACCGGGCCCGCTTCGAACGTCTCAATGATCATTCAGCACCATGAAGAGGGTGTCGAGTGGCCCGTGTCACTCTTTCTTATCCTCCTCGTCCTCCTCATCTTCCTCCTCCTCGTCGTCGATCTCGTCGCCCTCGTCGAGATCTTCCACGTCTCCCGTGTCGCTCAAATCGAAACCACACGTCGGACAGCGCAGATTGTTCCGCCGCAATTCTTCGGACTCCACGTCCACGTTGCAGTTCGGGCAAGTGATCTCTTCCATCCTTGCTTCGCCCCCTTTCCAATCGTTTGCGTCGAAACAATATAAGAAAATCCGGTCCGCGCAAGTGCGATTTGCCCGATATCATTTCCGCGCTGGAGCGCGCAATTTCACCAGCTCGGCCTCAATTTGCCCCCGCTGTTGGGACGGACCGACCCAGAGTTGCAGGCATTTTTCGTAAGCCGCGACCGCTTCGTTCGTCCGTCTCTCCGCCCCGAGTAATTGCCCCAGAAACAGGTACAAATGCGCATCCTCCACCTGCTCAGCCGCCGTGCGCTGTAGCGCCCGGATCGCCGCCGGACGGTCGCCCTGCCGCGCCGCCAACTGCGCCCGCAACAGCCACGCCTGCGCCGAATGTGGCTGCTCGCCGAGCACCGTCTCCACGTCCGCCACCGCCGCGTCGAGACCGCCTTCGGTGGCTTCCACTTGCGCCTGCAACAAGCGCGCGTAGAAATATCGCGGGTTCATCGCCAGCAGTTTTCCCGTCACCTCCATCGCTTGTTTCCCGTTTCCCTCATCGAGACTGATGGCGGCCAGGTTCATCCACGCCTCCGAAGGCCGTGGATGCGTTGCGACCGCATCCTCAAACAACGCCCGTGCCGCATCGACCGCGCCAATCGTCATCAGAAAATTTCCCGCCGTCGCCACCACGCGCGCGCGGCGATACGAATTTCCGCCCGCCGTTTCGTCCGCGAGCTTGTGCGCGTAGGCCAGCACGGCGTTCGTGTCCGTCACCCGCACCGGCCTGAAATCCGCCAGTTGCTTGTCGGCGCGCAATCTGGCCCATGAACTCTGGTGCACGAAGATGCAGGCCGCATGGTCGAAGTAGAGCAAGTCCCACACATGGCTTTTCACCATGTATTGCAGCAAGCCGAGGTCGTCCACCGTGCCGTACTGGATGTACGCCACCGACACCGATCGCTCGCGCATCCACCGCTCCCACTCCACGGGGTCGTACATCGCCCGCCGGTATTGATCCACAAACTCGCGCCCGTACAGATTCGCGCGCCCGTCGCAAAACGGTTGCCATTGCGGATACGCCTTCCAGATCAGCGGTCCCCCGGACAGGAAGGTATTGAAAAGGTTCAAGCCCGGCGGCAGCTTCGCCATCATCGCCAACGCCCGCATCGGCACAACCGATTCGTCCACGCCCAGGCCGAATTTCGCCGGCCGATTCTCCGCGACCGCCCAGCGATTCGTCACCACCCCGAAAATCAAGAAAGCCGCCGTGACTCCCGCGACGATCCCCGCGGTCGTTTCACCCCAATCCGAGCGCTGTTCTCCTGCGACCCGCGCGCGCAGCACCGCCAGCCCGTGTGCCAGGATCGGCGCGGTCACCACTGCATACAGCGCTGTGAATCGATTCGCCCGCAATGCGAGCACACTCATCGCCGCCACGACCAGCACGTGGGCCCAGGGAAACTCGCGACGTTTGATCGCCAGCACAGCGATCAACACGACCGGGTTCAGCCAAAACAACCACCAGAATACCCACACCGCCCAGTTCGGTTCCGTGAGCAACACCAACCGTGTCGGTCGCCACTCCCCAATCGCGCCCGACGGACTCGAATTTCCCATCTGCTCGACGGCGTGCCGCACCAGTTGGATACCGAACGGGTTTACAGAACACGCCGCGCATGACAGCAGCAGGGTTGCCGCGATCAGCAACGCGCAACGCCACTGTTTTCGCGCCGCAAACTCGATCCCGTGCACCAAACCGTAGATTACCGTGATCGCGATCCCGAGCAGAAAGGAGCCGTGCACGTTCACCCAGACCAACTGCAGCAACGGCAGCCAGAGCAACGAATACGGTTTCCCGCGCCGCGCTGACTCCAGCAGCGTGACCGTCAATGCCGCAAACAAGAACATCACCACGTTCGGTCGCACCTCGAGTCGTTCGCGCGCCGCCACGCAGGCCGCCATCACCAGCAACGCGGCCAGCGCCACGCCCGCTCCGTTGCGACGACCCGCGACGAAAAGCACGAGCCCCGTCAAAAATACAATGATCGCTTTTCCAATCACGAGGGCGTTGAACCCGCCCCACGTGTACACCACATACATCCCAAGCTGGAACAGCCATTCCCCATCGAACCACGGTTTGCCGTTGACGATCACCGAAAACGGGTCGACGTGCGGGACCGTTCCGTGCGCGATGATCCACTCACCGGTCTTCAAATGCCAGAACGTGTCGGATTCGGAGATTTTTTCCAGCGCCAGCAGAAACGGGAACAGGAGCGCCAGCACCACGACGATGGCGGAAAGGACTTTGAGAGGTTTCCCGTGCATGGGGATGGCATTGTCGCCAAGCTGCCTGCGGATTTCCAGTCCGATTCCACTGGCAAAGAACTCGCGCATTCGCAAGAATCACGCCACGATGACGACCGAGCGTTCCCGGTTTCTGGCGTACGCCCAACTCCTCCGCCCGCCGAACGCATTTGCGGCGATGGCGGACCCGCTCGCCGGCTGGTTTGCTGTGGGCGGCGGCGCACCCGTCTGGGATCTGCCCTTGCTCGCGATGGCGTCGGCTTGCTTCTACACTTCGGGTGTCGTGTTCAGTGACTGCTTTGACTACGACCTAGATTCCGTGGAACACCCCGGACGTCCGTTGCCTGGCGGCGCGGTGCCGCTGAGAACCGCGTGGACGCTCGCAGCGGCGCTGATGATCGCCGGCTTGGCGCTGGCGGGCCTTGCCGGACCGGTTCCGTTTGGCGTCGGCGTTTTTCTCGGGGCGATGATCTTTTTCTACAATGCGTGGGCGCGGCGTTTCGCCGCGCTCCGCCCGCTGGTGTTGGGCACATGCCACTTTGCCGGTTTTCTGCTCGGCATGCGTTGCCTGCCGTTGCGGCTCGCGTGGATGCCGGCGCTGCTCGGCTTGTACACGGGGTCGATCACGTTTCTCTCAACGCACAAGGCGGGGAACATTGCCCTCCAAAGAATCATCCAGCGAATGCTGCTGGGCATCATCGTGGTGGATGCGATCATTGTCATCCTGTCGCCCTTTGGGGATTGGATCGGCGCGCTCTTGGTCTTGTCGTTGCTCGTGCCTGCATTTGTGCTGGGCAAGGCATTCGCCATGACGTGAGCCGCGGTGGAGCGCCCGGTCCAGTGGGCCGGCTCTTGCCTGCGTAATTCGTTGTGCTCATTTGCTCTGGCAAATCCAGCCGATTCACGCTATTTTTCGAGCCGGATTGACCAGGGCGAGCCGTCGTTCGAGATCGACGAGATGAATCTGACTTTCGGTTACAACACGAACGGGTTTGCGCACCACAAACTCGAAGACGCGCTGGAGATCATCGCCGACTGCGGCTATCGCGGCGTCGCGCTGACACTGGACAATTATCACTGCAACCCGTTCACCTTCGAACCCGCCGATCTCAACCGCCTGCGCCAACTCCTGGAGAAACTGCAGCTCCGCGTCGTGATCGAAACCGGCGCGCATTACCTCCTCAACCCGCAGCGCAAGCAGTATCCCGCGCTGATCAGCAACGAGGGCCGCCAGATTCGGCTGGAGTTTCTGCGCCGCGCGGTCGATATCGCCGCTGATCTGCACGCCGAATGCGTCAGCTTCTGGTCCGGCGCCCGCGATCCCGAGGTCCCCGAGCATCAGGCATGGGACTGGCTCGTCACGGGCTGTCTGCAACTCGCGGAGCACTCCAAGCGCCGCGGCGTGCAACTGGCCTTCGAACCCGTGCCGGGCATGTTGGTCGACGACATGGCGAAATTCGAAGTGCTCAAGAAGCACCTCGCCAGCGCGCGCTTTGGGTTGACGATGGACATTGGCCACGTGTTTTGCACCGAGACGGCTCCGTTCCGGCAGGTCTACGGCAAGTTTAACAACCACATCCGCAACATCCATATCGAAGACATCCGCGACCGCAAGCACGAACATCTTATGTTCGGCGAAGGTCAACTGGATTTCGTCGCCATCCTCCGCGTGCTCAGCGACAATAAGTACACGGGGCTCGTCAACGTGGAACTCCCGCACGACAGCCATCGCGCCGCGGAGGTGGCCCGCGCTTCCATCGAGTTCCTGAACGCCACCTGCCAGAAGATCACAGCGGCGACCGCGCCCAAGCCTGCCAAGGCCGCTCCGTCAGCGGCGCACTAAATGTCTTTCCGTGCAATCTGCCGCTTCGTGGGTGCGAAAGAAAATCTCCTTGTGCAATGCATGGTTTCAGTTATAGTTACGGTAGTTCTTCGGAGGCGATGATCATGAATACTTCACGTTTTGCCGCCCTGTCTGTGGTCGCTGCAGTCGTCATCGGCGCGAACTCAGTTTTCGCTGCCCCCTGCGAATCCGTCGAATCCGCCGCCGCGTCCACCGCGTATCAGAAGGTCGATGCGATGCTCAATGAGCAGACCGTGGCGAGCCATCTGCAGGCCGTCGGCCTGAGTAGCCAACAAGCGCACGCACGCCTGTCGCAGCTTAGCGACCAGCAGCTTTGCCGATTGGCCGCGCAGGCGGACACGATCCAGTCGGGCGGCACGATTCAAGGCGGAAATCTAAACGATCTTGGCCCCATCGGTTGCTTTGTTCACCAACTCGGCCATTTCCTTATTAACGTGTACCACCTGATATTCTGCTGGGGCGACATAAAGTAACGCCACCGCTTTCCACCACGGCCTGCTCCGGGAGCTTTCGGAACAGGCCGTTTTTGTTATAGTGACGGCGTGAAACCGAGCGCGGCCCCCTTCGCCGAGAACCAACTGCTCTTCGGGCGCGACGATACCACATCCATCGTCAGCGCCGAACTGGCGGGCGATTCGGAAATCACCGTGTACCGCCGGCTCGACGGCAAACTCACGACGGAGACGCAACCGTTCCCGCCGTTTCTCTGGCTTCCCGAGCAGGTCCACTTGCAGGGGTTCGACCGCAAGGTTGAGTACGTGCCGCTGCAAGGCAGCGGCGCACTCAAGTTTCTCGCCCGGTTCCAGTCGTGGACGGATTTTCAGCAGGCGCGCAAGTTTCTCGGCCCCACGCTCCACTTCGCCGTCAACGACCCCGGGCAACAGTATCTGATGACCACCGGCCGCACGTCGTTCAAGGGAATGCGCTTCGACCAGCTTTGCCGCCTGCAGTTGGCAACCGTTACTGCCGCCGACAACACGTTGAAGGCCCTGCAGTTGGGCGACAACCGCGGCTGGCAACTCGAACTGACCGGTACCGAAGGCCAGATTCTCAAGAAATTCGTCGAGACGATTCGCGAACGCGATCCCGACGTGCTCGAAGGCCATGACATTTTCCGCGGGGCGCTGACGCAACTCACCGCGCGGGCCCGCGCGGCCCGCGTGCCGCTGAAACTCGGCCGCGACGGTTCCACGCTTCGGGCGCGGCAGTCGCGGGTGCAAATCGCCGAGCGCACCATCCAGTACCCGAAACACGAGATCCATGGCCGCCACGTGGTGGACACGTTTCTGCTCACCGTGTTTTACGATGTGTCCACGCGCGAACTGGAAGGCTTCGAACTGGAGGAAGTCGCGGCGCATTTTGGCGTGAAGGAAACCGGCGCGGCTGCGGCGGGAAAGATCAGCGACCTGCTCAGCCCGAGTTATTTCGTCCAGGCGCAAATCTTCCCGTATAGCTATCAGGACGTCGTCGTGCGCGGGAACGCGACGAAAATCGATGCGCTGTTTCTGCGGGAGTATTTGCACCAGCGGCATAGCGTCCCGCAATTTGGCGAACCGCGTCCGTTTGCGGGCGGCTACACGGATTTATTCCAGGAAGGCATTGTCCACAACGTGTGGCATGGTGATGCCCAATCGCTGTATCCATCGTTGATGCTGGCGTTCAACATCAAACCGCGTGGCGACGAGCTGAACCTGTTTCTGCCGTTGCTGCGCGACCTCCGCCGGTTCCGCCTCCAAACCAAGGCGGACACCAAGACCGCGAAAGACGCAGCACAACGCCAGCACCTCGACGCGATGCAGCAGACTTTCAAGATTCTCATCAACTCGTTCTACGGCTACCTCGGGTTCTCGCAGGCGCACTTCGGCGATTTCAACGCGGCGGAGGAAGTCACCGCGAAAGGCCGCGAGACGCTCAAGATGATGCTCGACTGGCTCCAGAAAGGCGGCGCGAAGGTCATCGAGATCGACACCGATGGCTTGTACTTCATCCCGCCGCCCAAGACCGATCCCCAGATGCTCGAACGCGAGTTGCAGGAAGCGCTCCCCAAGGGCGTCGATGTCGAAATCGACGGCCAATTCCCCGCGATGTTCAGCTACAAGATGAAGAACTACGCGCTGCTGGACAGCGACGGCAAACTCCATGTCACCGGCTCGGCGCTTCGCTCGCGTGGGCTGGAAAAATTCCAGCGCCAGTTCCTCGAAGACATGCTCACGCTTGCGCTCAAAGGCGAAGCGAAGAAAGTGCCCCAGCTTTACGAGGATTACTGCCAGAAGATCGAGCGCGGCCAGTTCCCCATCGAGATGCTCGCCAAAACCGAGACGCTGCAGGACGCGCTCAACGTGTACCAACAGAAGATTGCCAAGTCAGCCCGCAACCGCAGCGCGCCGTACGAACTGGCCATCAAATCCGGCCGCGCCTACCAGCCCGGCGACCAGATCACCTACTATGTCACCGGCGACGGCAAGCGCGTCAGCGTCTACGACAACTGCAAACTCGCCGCCGATTTCAACCCGGCCCGCCGCGACGAAAACATCGACTACTACCTCGATAAGCTAAAGGCGCTGTACAAGAAGTTTGCGGGGCTACTGGCGCCTGTAGACACAGAAAAGAAGGCTCAGCCCAATGAATGAAGACACAATTGGAACAACACAGCCTAAAAGGGTCGAAGGCATCGAAGATCGCTGGAAGTGCTCAGAAACAACCTGGCTCATCGGCGAGATAGTGGAGAACACCAACATCCAACAGAACAGGGCTTTATTCTTCATCCCATTCGCCTCTGTCATCCTTGAGGTCTAATTCGGTTGCCATTTTTGCGAGTCCTTCTACAATCGGCTTCCAAACGCACCGTACCGAATCGCCCAACAAATCACAAGATGCTTCTCCCCGCACAAATCATCCAAAAGAAGCGCGATGGAAACGCGCTGACGGAAGAGGAAATCCGTTTCTTCATCAACGGCTTCACCAGCGGCGAACTGCCGGAATACCAGATGTCAGCGCTCGCGATGGCGATTTGTTTTCAGAGGATGAATTTCGACGAGACGATGTGGTTGACCCGCGCGATGATCGAGAGCGGGAAGATCGTCGAATGGAAGCGTCAGCCCGGCGTGTTCTACGCCGACAAACACAGCACGGGCGGTATTGGCGACAAGGTATCGCTCATTCTCGCCCCGCTCGTCGCCTGTTGCGGCGTGAAGGTGCCGATGATTTCCGGGCGCGGACTCGGCCCGACCGGCGGCACGCTCGACAAACTCGAAAGCATCTCTGGGTTCCGCGTGAATCTCTCGCTCGATGAATTCCAGCGCATCACGGACAAGGTCGGCTGCGCCATGATCGGCCAAACCGCCGAGATCGCTCCCGCCGACAAGAAGTTGTACGCATTGCGCGATGTGACGGCCACGGTGTCGTGTCTGCCGCTCATCGTCGCCAGCATCATGTGCAAGAAACTGGCGGAAAACGTGGACGGTCTTGTGCTCGACGTGAAATGGGGCAGCGGCGCGTTCATGCGGACCCGCGAGACGTCGGCGGAACTGGCCCGGGCGATGGTCGAGGTTGGAAAACGCTACGGCAAGAAGGTGTGCGCGCTCCAGACGGACATGAACCAGCCGCTCGGCCAGCAGATCGGCAACGCGCTCGAAGTGCGCGAGTGCATCGAGATGATGAACGGTTCGGCGCACGCCGATGATCTCCTGGAGGTCACGCTCGCGCTTTCCGCCGAGATGTTGCTCATGGCAGGGGTGGCGAAAGATGTTGCAGACGCCCGGCAAATGCTGCAAAAGAAACTCGCCAGCGGCGAGGCGCTACGGAAATTCGCCGAGATGATCACGGCCCAGGGTGGTGACGCCAAGGTTTGCGACGACGTGAAGCGATTGCCGTCGGCCAGGCAGAGGAAACCGATTGCCGCGCTGAAATCCGGTTTCGTGCAGGCCCTTGAGTGCGACCAGATCGGTTACGCGGTGATCGCGCTCGGCGGCGGTCGCAAGATGGCGGCGGACAAAGTCGATTTCGCGGTCGGATTCGAGCAACCGAAGAAGGTCGGGGACGCCGTGAAAGCGGGCGAACCGCTGATGATGATGCATTATAATGACGAGACACGCGGGGCCGAAGCCGCGCGCATGGTGCAAAACGCATACAGAATCGAAAATAAAGCGGTAAACACGCGGCTGCCGTTGATCGTACAAAAGATTGAGTGAGAGGTTCATTCCGATGATGGCGAACGTGAAGGAGACGAAGGAGTTTTTGGAGGCGAAGCTGGGCGGCTTCAAGCCGGACGTGGCCCTGGTCGTGGGTTCGGGTCTGGGCGGCATCACCCAGGGCGTCGCCAAGCCGACGGTCCTTTCCTACACCGACATTCCCCATTTTCCCAAGCCGACGGTCGCGGGCCATGCCGGGCAGATGATCTTCGGCGAACTTGCCGGGAAGAAGCTCATGGTCCTTAGCGGACGTTTTCATCGCTACGAAGGACGCAGTCCCGCTGAAATCACATATCCCATCCACGTGGTTGACGCGTTCGGTATCAAGGTTCTCATCGTCACCAACGCGGCCGGCGGCATCAATCCTCAGTACAAGCCCGGCGACCTCATGGTCATCGAAGACCACATCAATCACATGGGGATAAACCCGCTCATCGGCGACATGAACGGCAATGGAGGCAACCGGTTCATTGATATGTCGCAGGCCTACTCGCCGCGGTTGCGTGAAAAACTCGATGCCGCCGCGGAGAAATCGCAAGTCTCCATCTGGCGCGGCGTTTATCTCGCCACGACCGGGCCGAGCTACGAGACGCCCGCCGAGGTCAAGGCGTTCGCCTGGATTGGCGCCGACGCAGTCGGCATGAGCACGGTGCCCGAGGTCATCCTCGCGCGCTACCACAACATCGAAGTGGCCGGCATCTCCTGCATTACCAATCTTGCCGCCGGCATCTCCAGCAAGAAACTCTCGCACGAGGAAGTTCTTGAAGTGGGGCGCGCGGCGCAGGAGAAACTCGCCAAACTGCTGACCGAATTCCTCGGGGCGCTGTGAAATCGGGTTCTCTCAAGTTTCGCAAACTGATCGCCGCCGCGAAGGCGGCCCAGCGAAACGCACACGCTCCGTATTCGAAGTTTCGCGTCGGCGCGGCGCTGCTCACGAAAAGCGGCAAGGTGTACACCGGCGTCAACGTCGAGAACGCGAGCTACGGACTGACCAATTGCGCCGAGCGCGTCGCCGTGGGAAAGGCCGTCAGCGAAGGGCACCACCAATTCCAGGCGATTGCTGTCGTCGCGCCCAGCATCGCGCTCAGCCCGTGCGGCGCCTGTCGCCAGGTGCTCGCGGAGTTCGGTGATTGCGTTGTCATCTGTGTCGATTCGCGGAACCTGCGGCGCGTCCGCATCCATCTGCTGTCAGAATTGCTTCCCCACACTTTCAAGCTGTGATAAATACTGGCCGCAGGATCTACAGCCGTGAGATTGTTGCCGACTCGATTGAGTTGTTTGCGCGGGGTTATTTGTTCGACGGCGTCGTCGGCGTCGGAAGGCGCCATCACGCAGTGAGGCTCGTAACACATTTGTAACCTTGGCGTCGTCGGGCCGTGACGCGTTCGTTACAGGGTATCGCCATGCCAGAAGCCATTCTCATTGTGGATGACGAGCAGG
The DNA here is from genome assembly GCA_049511095.1 of Verrucomicrobiia bacterium. Lineage (GTDB taxonomy): Bacteria > Verrucomicrobiota > Verrucomicrobiia > Palsa-1439 > Palsa-1439 > Palsa-1439. The sequence continues at coordinate 22,071 of JBEKYJ010000011.1, read as the reverse complement.
ACGTGCTCGACTTGCTGGTCTACAATCTCCAGAAAGCGGGCTACAAAATCCTTACCGCGCGCGATGGCGCTGCGGCGCTGCAGAAAGCCCGTGACGAAATGCCGTCCTTGATTGTATTGGACCTGATGTTGCCGCAGATGGACGGCACGGAGGTGTGTCGTCATTTGAAGGCCGATCCCAAGACCGCCCACATCCCGATCATCATGCTCACGGCCAAGGCCGAGGAGGTGGACCGGGTTGTCGGGCTGGAACTCGGCGCGGACGATTATGTGACCAAGCCGTTCAGCCCGCGGGAAATGACGTTGCGCGTGAAAGGCGTGTTGCGACGGGCCAGCGGGAAAATCGCGCCCGCGGAAATTCTCAAGTTCGCCGACATCACGGTGGACCTTGCCAAACACGAGGTCACGCTGAAAGGCAAGGTGGTGGAACTGACCGCCACGGAGTTCAAGCTGCTGGCCACGTTGCTGGAACGGCGTGGCCGCGTGCAGTCGCGCGACCGCTTGCTTACCGATGTCTGGGGGTACGAGGGTGACGTGGACACACGGACGGTGGACACGCACATGCGGCGGCTCCGGGAAAAATTGGGCAGGGCCGCCGATTACGTGGAAACGGTTCGAGGCGTCGGGTACCGGTTCGCGGACGCTCCGTGATCGTCACGGATGCGGCAGCAGGCCGATCAACCAATACAAGGCCGCTGCCACCAAGGCTGAACACGGGATCGTCAACACCCATGCCCACACGACCCGCCGCGCCACGCCCCAACGCACGGCAGACAATCGGTGAACCGCCCCAACGCCGATAATCGCGCCCGTGATCGTGTGCGTGGTGCTGACCGGAACACCCAGAGCCGTCGCCCCAAACAACGACGTTGCCGCCGCGAGTTCCGCGCACGCGCCATCGTAGGGTCGCAGTTTCGTAATCCTCATGGCCATCGTCTTGACGATTCGCCAGCCACCGCACATCGTCCCGAGCGCAATGGCCAAATGGCAAACCAGCACAATCCAAAATGGGAACGCCACTTTCCCCGCGGCAAACGCCGCCTGCTGACTTTTCCAGATGCTGGCGTACAACAACGCGGCAATGATGCCCATCGTCTTCTGCGCGTCGTTCATACCATGACCCAAGCTATAGGCTGCGGCTGTCCAAAGTTGTACACGTCGGAACCAGCGATCCATCTTGATTGGCGAAACCTTGCGGAGAACCCACATCACGATGAACACAAAGAAGAGGCCCAACGCCATGCCAACCAGCGGCGCAATGACGATGAACTCGACCGTCAACACAACTTTGGCCGTGTGCAAAACACCTTCCCACTTCCCGGCGTGAATGACGGCGGCGCCGCCGAAACCACCCAGCAGCGCGTGCGATGAACTCGACGGTAGTCCGCCATACCACGTAATCAGGTTCCAGACGATGGCCCCCAACAGCCCGGCAAAAATGACCTCGACGGTGATGTAATCCGCGTGCACCCACGTCGCGACAGCGTTGGCGACATGCACACCGCCGATCCACGCCGCCGCAAGGTTCCACCACGCCGCCCAGAGCACGGCCTGAAATGGCCGCAGCACGCGTGTGCCGACGACAGTTGCGATAGAATTGGCCGCGTCGTGGAAGCCGTTGATAAAGTCAAAGACCAGCGCTGTGAAAAAAATTAGGGCGATATAGGGGCTCTGGATGATATGGAGCAGGTCGGTGAAGAACGCGGACATTCAGGTCTCCCGTCGCGCGGCTCAACTCATCTTGACGATGACGCCTTGGAGCACATTGGCCACGTCTTCCAGCCGGTCGGTGACCTTTTCCATCGTCTCGTAAATGTCCTTCCACTTGATGACTTCAATGGCATTTTTCTCGGTCGCGAACAACTCGGCCAGCGCCGTGTGGAGAATGTCATCCGCCGCATTCTCGACCTCGTGCACCGTGATACAATCGCGCATGACCTGCTCGTAGTGTTTGGTCGAGCGCATCCCGTGAACGGCTTCCGCAAGCTTCTCGCAGCCGCGCACAATTTGCTTGGCGAGATTGATCGCGTGTTGAGTCGGTTTCTGGATGCCGAAATAAGCCATGCGATTGGCCGCCGCGTTGGTCAGATCGACGACGTCGTCGATGCGCAAAATCATCACATGGATGTCCTCGCGGTCGAGGGGGGTGATGAACGACTTGTTCAACTGATCCATCGTGCGATGCGCCACGTCGTCACAGGCGTGCTCGACCTCGTTCAGCTCGCGCGCGATGGGATCGGCGTCAGCATAGTTCTCCGTCAGCTTCAGCAGCAGCCCGGCCGCGTTGACCGCCTGCTCGGCGGCGCGGTCGAATGATTCGAAGAAATCGTACTCCTGTGGAATCAGTCCTCTCAGCATAGGGCCTTCTCCTCGTGACAATTGTGTAACGAAATCCCGTCCGAATAGCAACAAGTTGCTTGGCCCGACACGCTTTTGTCATGCGATTTCGTTGAAACGGCGCATCGCCTCCGCTATCGTGTCGCATCAGAAGCGTGAAACTCTCGTTGCCATCGAAATGGTTCCTCGGGTTGGCGATCCTGCTTGGGGATTTATTGCTGGTCGCCTACTTCGCCATTCGCCTGACGTTGCCACCCTACCTGGTGCGTCAAATCGAGGCGGACTTGCGACGCGATGCTTTCGTGGTGCGCGACATGTTTGAAGCGCAACTCCAAACGCGACGTCCAGGCGCGCCGGACATCAACCACCTCAGCCACGAACTCGCGAAAGAGACCGGCCTCCGCATCACGGTGATCGCCCGCGATGGAACGGTCATTGGCGAGTCCGACAAGCCGGAAAGCGCCCTGCAATCCATCGAGAACCACCTGCAGCGGCCTGAGGTTCAACAGGCCATCCGCGAAGGCGTCGGCAGTGCGACGCGTCACAGCGACACGATCGGCGTCAACCTGTTGTACGTCGCGGTGCCGGTCCGTAACGACAATCTGGTGGGAATCGTACGCGTGGCCCTGCCGCTCCTGGAGATTCAGCGCACGACCGCACGGGTGCTCCACACCGTGGGTGTGTCCAGCGTGGTGGTCGGCCTCGCGGCCATTCCCATTCTGTACTGGCTGTCGAGACGGGTGACCCGGCCCCTCCTGCAAATGCGGGAAGTGGCCGCGCGCGTGGCCCACGGAGACTTCACGGAGAAGGCGCCCGTCAGAGTCAGCGGCGAACTCGGTGAACTGGCGACCGCCCTCAACGACATGTCATCCCAATTGGAGGCGCGTATCCGTGAACTCAGCGAAGAGAAGGCGGATCTCAGCGCGATTCTCGCCGGCATGACCGAAGGCGTGCTGGTCGCGCGTCCCGATAGCAGAATTCGCCTGACGAACCAGGCGCTGCGGCGCCAATTCGGCCTCAGCGAGGAAGCCATTGGGAAAACCGTGCTCGAGGCGTTCCGCAATGTCCCGCTGCAGGACCTGGTCAATGACGCCATTCACCAAGGTGATGTGTCCGCGCGCGAACTGACATTCCTGACGCCCAATGAGCGAGCCTACGAACTGAGCGCCACCCGCCTGCAAGACGGCGACGACTTGGTCACGGGCGTGATCGTGGTGTTTCACGACATCACCCGGATGCGACAGTTTGAGAACACGCGCAAGGAATTCGTCGCCAATGTCAGCCATGAATTGCGCACGCCCCTGTCGATCATCAAGGGCTACGTCGAGACGCTGCTCGACGAACAACCGCCGGACGAACAGACCACGCGGCAATTTCTCCAAACCATCCAGCGCCACTCGCATCGGCTCGAAGCGCTCATTGCGGATCTCTTGAGCATCTCGGCGATGGAATCCCAGCAGGCCCGCCTCAACTTCGAGCCGGTCTCGATGCTGGCGGCGGCCCAATCGGTTCTCGACGAATTGGCGCGCCAGGCAGAAGAGAAGTCCATCACCGTTTCCTTGAACTTTCCCGAACCACTTCCGGCCGTTCGCGCCGACGCCCAACGGTTGCACCAGGTCCTCTTCAACCTCCTCGACAACGCGATCAAGTACGCACATCCCGGCGGCCACGTGACCATTCTGGCGACCGAGAAGGACGGCCTGATCGAGACCGCCGTGACCGATGATGGTCCGGGGATTGCCCAGGAACATCTGCCCCACGTTTTTGAGCGGTTCTACCGTGTCGACAAGGCCCGCAGCCGCGAACTCGGCGGCACCGGCCTCGGTCTCTCCATCGTCAAACACATCGTCCAATCCCATGGCGGTCGTGTCTGGGCCGAGAGCCAGATCGGAAGCGGTAGCACGTTCTATTTCACATTGCCCCGCGCGTAACCCAAGGCTCGCTGGCACACCCCCGTTTCAGCCCGTTTCGAAACGATCCGGCGCCTTAAATTGGGTTCGTTTGTGCGTAAAACCACCCTCCCGGCGCGGTATTTTGGTGCTTTATTCCCTGTTTTTGGGTCGTTTTTTGCAGAACGAACCCAACTCGTGTTTTACACAACATATTCATAGCTGGATAGATACGCATTTTTCAGTTGGGTTCGTTTGGTAAAAACACTCTTCTCTATAGAGCCAAGCCGCTGGGAGCGGCGCGACGCAACGCCGCAGGCGTCCCATCAGGGCGAGCCGAGCGGGCGCGAGCGAGTGCAAAGCCCCCCTGCCAACCGGTGCTTCGAGTTTTCCTCTCCCCGTCCTCTTCTTTTCAAAGAACCACCGCCCTTATACCCGCCCCGCAACGCCATGTCCAGCAAAAAGTATCGATTTTCGATAGCGGAGTCTGACGACACGCCGCACGCCGTACTCCCGCGGCAATCGCTGGCGCATGTTAAGGCAGATTGGGGCTGATGGAATGCTTGACATATTCGCATACGCGAATATGTTTGCGTGACATGCTTGGGCAGTTTGGTCAAAACTGGTTTGTTGGGCCCCGGCTACCAGCCGCGTGGCGGACGGTCCATTGGGGCCCGGCGTCCGTCGGAACGCCTTCCTGAGGATCAGACCATAACCGCACGTGAACTCTATGATAAAAGCACCACTGAGAATTGTGATCGTCGTTGCATTCGTTGCTCTGATGGCGAGAGCCGTCACCCCAAAGCAGGGATGGTGTGCAAATGCGCCGAACAACGACAGTCAGCCAGCCGCGCAAGCCGTGCCTGCCTCGGTAGGAACGGCAGAACCAACCGCGGCGCCCGTCGCACTCGCCAGATTGCCCAGACTGCTCGATTTGGGCGCAACCAAGTGTATTCCCTGCAAGATGATGGCTCCCATTCTGGAGAAGCTGAAAGAGGAATACGACGGACGCCTGAAAGTCGAGTTCATTGACGTGTGGCAGAATCCCGACGCGGCCAAGCAGTACAAGATCGATTTGATCCCCACGCAGATATTCTACAGCGACTCCGGGAAAGAGCTTTTCCGCCACTCCGGCTTCTACGGCAGAGAAGACATTCTGGCCAAGTGGAAGGAACTTGGCGTTGACCTGAGCCGTCAACCCGGCTCGACAGATTCGGTGAAACCCTCTGCCTCGTCAGGTGCGGGCAATACAAAGCACGATTAGACATGGAAACTATCTTCACCTCGCTCACCCACGCCGTGGAAGGCACTGCAGTCATTGCCCTCTGTGCGGCGGTTGCGTGGGGCATCTTGAGCATCGTGCTCAGTCCGTGCCATCTGGCGAGCATTCCACTGATTGTCGGATTCATCAGCGGCCAAGGCCGGATGAGCACCGCGCGGGCATTGGGGACGGCAACTCTGTTCGCGGTTGGCATTCTCATCACCATCGGCGTCATCGGCGCCATCACAGTGGCGGCGGGCCGGATGATGGGCGATGTGGGCCGCTGGGGGAACTATTTCGTGGCCGCCATTTTCTTCGTCGTGGGGTTGTATCTGCTCGGCATCATTCCCATGCCGTGGACCGGGCCGGGCCAGGTGAACATGCAGCGCAAGGGACTGCTGGCGGCGTTCGTTCTCGGCTTGGTGTTCGGCATTGCGCTTGGCCCTTGCACGTTTGCCTACATGGCGCCGATGCTCGGCGTGACGTTCAAACTCGCGAAAACGAATCCGCTCTACGGCGCGTCTTTGCTGCTGGCCTACGGCGTCGGGCACTGCTCGGTCATCGTGCTCGCGGCGGCGTTCACCGGGCTGGTGCAGCGATTCCTGAACTGGAACGAACATTCGAAAGGCGTCACCGCTTTGAAATCCGTTTGCGGGGTGTTGGTGATTCTCGGCGGCGTGTGGCTCGTCTACTCCGCGCCGTGAGCATTTCCTCATGAGCGATCCAATGAATCCATCCGAAAAACCCGCCGGCTGCTGTGCGGCATCGCTGGACGAGCCAGATCGTTTGTCGGTCAACGCCGCATCCAAGCCGACGTTGGCGCGCTACATCCTGTTGGGAATCGCCGGGCTGGTGGTGTGGTGGCTGGTTTACCGCAGTCTCGCGCCACTTGCTGCGTGGCTCACTTATTCGCTACTGACACTGCCACGCGGTTCGCATCTGGGCGCGGCGGTGGAGTTTTTTGTTTATGAAGCGCCCAAGGTGTTAATGCTGCTGATGCTAGTGGTGTTCGGCGTCGGGATCGTGCGCTCGTTTTTTACGCCGGAACGGACGCGGCGAATTCTCTCTGGCAAGCGGGAATTTGTCGGTAACGTTCTGGCAGCTTTGTTGGGGGTAGTCACGCCGTTTTGCTCCTGTTCGGCGTGTCCGCTGTTCATTGGGTTTGTCACGGCGGGCGTGCCGCTGGGCGTCACTTTTTCGTTTCTGGTGTCTGCGCCGATGGTGAACGAGGTCGCGCTGGCCCTCCTTTTCGGGCTGTTCGGCTGGAAGATTGCGGCGATTTACCTAGGCACAGGCTTGGTCATCGCGCTGATTTCGGGCTGGGTGATTGGCCAGATGGGGATGGAGAAATACGTTGAGCCGTGGGCGCTGCACGCCCGGGTCCCGCCGGACGCCGCGGAACAATCCCTGACCTGGCCGGAGCGTATCCACTACGGCCGAGACGCCGTGCGGGACATTGTGGGGCGGGTCTGGCTGTATGTGGCGTTGGGCATTGGCGTGGGCGCGGGCATCCACGGCTACGTGCCGGATGGCTTGCTGGCCTCGTTCATGGGCAAGGGCGTGTGGTGGGCGGTGCCGGTGGCGGTGCTAATTGGCGTGCCGCTGTATTCCAACGCAGCGGGGATTATTCCGGTGGTGCAGGCGCTGCTCGGCAAAGGTGCAGCGTTGGGAACCGTGCTGGCGTTTATGATGTCGGTCATCGGCATTTCCACGCCCGAGGCGGTCATTCTGCGCAAGGTGATCAAGTGGCCGCTCATCCTGATTTTCTTTGGCATCGTGGCGGTGGGGATCATCATCGTCGGCTATCTGTTTAACCTGATCATGTAGGCGTGATGATGAACAAATTGAAATACAGCAAGTTCTCTCGATGAAACTTACCCCGATTGGAATCATCCACTCGCCGCATCAGCAGGCGACGGGAACACCGATCCAGGCATCGTTGGCGGTTGGCGTGGAAGGGACGGTGGAGGTGTTTCCTGAGTACGCGCCGGGGTTGCGCGATCTCGACGGCTTCGAGCGCATCTGGCTGGTGTATTGGTTTGACCGGGCCGCGCCCGCCCAACTGGTTGTGACGCCCTATCTGGACCCGACGCCACGCGGATTGTTCGCCACCCGTGCACCGGCTCGCCCGAACCCGATCGGCCTATCACCGGTGCGCCTGTTGGGAATCACGGGCCACTGCCTGCGCGTGGCCGACCTGGACGTTTTGGACAACACGCCCTTGCTCGACATCAAACCGTATGTCCCGCGCTTTGATCGCTTCGACGTGACTCGTTGCGGCTGGTTGGACTCGGCGCCAGCGGGGGATGGTTTGGCGGACGACCGATTTGAAGTGAGAACCAAGAGAAAGGAGAAGTAACAACGTGAAGATTCAAATCCTCGGCACCGGCTGCGCGAAGTGCAAGAAACTGACCGAGAATGCCGAAGCTGCCGCCAAAGAACTCGGCGTGCCGTACGAACTGGAGAAGGTGACTGACATTCAGCAGATTATGGCCTTCCGCGTGATGATGACGCCGGCGCTGGTCGTGGACGGCAAGATCGTCTCGTCGGGCAAAGTGCCAGCCGTGGACGAACTCAAGAAACTGCTGACGAATTGATGGGCGGACATGAATAAAATACGTGTGTTGTTTCTTTGTACCGGCAACTCCTGCCGCAGCCACATGGCGGAGGGACTTCTGCGCGCGCTCGGGGGCGATCGCTTCGAAATCTTCAGCGCCGGAGCAAAACCGGCGGGCTACGTCCACCCGCTCGCCATCCGGGCGATGCAGGAACTCAACATCGACATCTCCCGCCACACCTCAAAATCGCTCGATGTCTTTGACGGACAGAAGTTCGACACCTTGATCACGGTGTGCGACAACGCGCGCGAAGCTTGTCCCGCGTACGCGGGCGCGGCCCAGCAGTTGCACTGGAGCTTCGACGATCCCGCGCGCGCGCCGGGCACCGAAGAAGAGAAAATGCGGGTATTCCGCCGCGTCCGCGACGAAATCCGCCAACGCATTCAACTGTTCTTGGCAAATCAACATGAGTAGCGCCATCAGCCGTAGACTTTCCTTTCTCGACCGCTATCTGACGCTGTGGATCTTCCTCGCGATGGGCATAGGCGTCGCAACCGGCTACTTCTTCCCGCAGGTCGAGAGCGTCATCAATCGCTTCCAGGTCGGCACGACCAACGTCCCGATCGCCGTCGGCCTCATCCTGATGATGTACCCGCCGCTGGCGAAAGTGAAGTACGAGGAGTTGGGCGACGTGTTCCGCAACTGGAAAGTCCTCGGTCTGTCGCTGCTGCAGAACTGGGTGATCGGGCCGATTCTGATGTTCGCGCTGGCCATCATCTTCTTGCACAACTATCCCGAATACATGGTCGGCCTCATCCTGATCGGATTGGCCCGCTGTATCGCGATGGTCATCGTATGGAACGAACTGGCCAGGGGCGACACGGAATACTGCGCGGGCTTGGTCGCGTTCAACAGCGTGTTTCAAGTGCTCTTCTACAGCCTGTTCGCGTGGGTGTTCATCACCAAATTGCCGCCGTTGTTCGGACTGCACGGCCGCGTCGTCGAGGTCAGCATGGCCCAAATCGCCAGGAGCGTGTTCGTCTATCTCGGCATACCGTTCCTCGCGGGCATCCTCACCCGGTTCACACTGCTCAAAGCGAAAGGACGCGCGTGGTACGAACGGGATTTCATTCCGCGCATCAGCCCGGTGACGCTCGTCTCGCTGCTGTTCACGATTCTGGTGATGTTCAGCCTCAAGGGCGACCGCATCGTCCGCATCCCGCTCGACGTGCTCCGCATCGCCGTGCCGTTGCTCATCTACTTCGTGGTCATGTTCCTTGTCAGCTTTTATCTTGGCCGCAAGATCGGCGCCGACTACTCCAAGACCGCCACGCTCTCCTTCACCGCCGCCAGCAACAACTTCGAACTCGCTATCGCCGTGGCCGTGGCCGTCTTCGGCATCAATTCCGGCGCGGCCTTCGCCGCCGTCATCGGCCCGCTCGTGGAAGTGCCCGCGCTCATCGGCCTCGTCAACGTCGCCCTGTATTTTCAGCGAAAGTATTTCGGACAACCCCTCAACTCTCTGCCCGTTATCTAGGAGAAGATCACATGAAAGATGCGAAACTTGTTAACGACCCCGAACTCGTCCGCCAGAAGGTGCGCGAAGGTTATACCGAGATCGCCAAGGGTGGCGGCTGCTGTTGCGGCTCGGACCGCAAAGGCTCGGACGACCTTGTCCAACAAATCGGTTATGCGACGGAAGAACTCAGCGTCGTCCCCGAAGGCGCAAACATGGGTCTTTCCTGCGGCAATCCAACCGCCATCGCGTCGTTGAAGCCGGGTGAAGTTGTACTCGACCTCGGCAGTGGCGGCGGGTTCGATGTGTTCATTGCCGGAAGCAAGGTCGGCCCGACCGGCCGGGCCATCGGTGTGGATATGACGCCCGAAATGCTGGCCAAAGCCCGCCGCAACATCGCGCCGTATCGTAAGCAGAGTGGGCTTGATAATGTCGAGTTCCGGCTGGGCGAGATCGAGCATTTGCCGGTGGCGGATGCCAGTGTGGACGTCGTCATCTCCAATTGCGTCATCAACCTTTCACCAGACAAACCGCAAGTGTGGCACGAAATCGCCCGCGTGCTCAAGCCGGGTGGCCGCGTCGCCGTTTCCGACCTCGCCTTGCTCAAGCCGCTGCCGGCGGCGATTCGTGAAATGGTCGAGGCGCTCGTCGGCTGCGTCGCCGGGGCCGTCCTCGTCGAAGAAACCGAACGGATGATTCGCGACGCGGGCCTGACGGATCTGGAGCTTGTTTCCAAGCCGGACTACGTGCAGGCCAAAGCGGACTGGAATGATCCCCTCTATCGAAAAATCATGGAGCACCTCCCTGCCGATACGGAACCGAAGGACTACATCACGAGCCTTGCCGTGACCGCCCGCAAGCCGGCGTCGGCGGTGGAGTATTCGGCGGCTGTAAATGAGTTGGTGGCCATCGGTGCCGCCATTGCCGCGAACTGCGAACCATGCCTGAAACATCATTATCACGAGGCGCAGCAACTTGGAGTATCGAAGGCCGACATGGCGCGTGCGGTGGAAACGGGCGCCAAAGTAAAGGATTCGCCCCATCAGGCGATCGTGCGGCTGGCCGACCGGTTGACTGGCAGCGCGTTAAGCAAGCCGGCAGATGCCAGCGATCCATGCTGCGGGTCACAAGGTGCGAGTGAGCCGCAGACCGGGGGGAAATGCTGCGGCTAAGCCGGAACGATCAACATGCTGGTGGCCGCCCACAGACCGTCACTGAACCATGGACAAACCCAACCAACTCTTCAAAGCCTTTGCGGATGAGACGCGGCTGCGCATCCTGAATCTGGTCGCGCAACGCGAGCGGTGCGTCTGCGAGTTTCAGAAAATCCTGCAAGTGCCGCAGCCGACGATTTCGCGTCATCTCGCCTACTTGCGGCGCTCAGGACTGCTCGTGGCCCGCCGTGAAGGCAAATGGATCCACTACTCGCTCGCCCCACCCCAATCCACCGTCCACGAATCCCTGCTCCGCTGTGTGAAGAACTGCCTCTGCGACGTCGATTTCCTCAAGCGTGATCTGAACCGGGACAAAGAGTGTTGCGGGGAGTGAGGCCGCGCGGGCTATACGGGCGGGATTTGATCCGGAGCGGTCTCGTTACTCCCGCCGCTTATCGAAACTGGACAGGCCGTATCATTGTGCTCAAAACTGACAACGATCCGACCCAGAGCAAGAGGGACTTTCCCCGGTATGAAAGGCTGTTTGGTCGCGCCGTGGAAGTGATTGACATGGGCAACATAGGACACACCGCCCCAATCTTCAACCCGGACAAATACTCCGAATTGTATGAACAGGCACTTATCTGAAGAGAGTTCTGTGCAAAACACTTATTCGTCCAATCAGCGGGCTAACAAATCGCTGGAGCCAACGGCCCCCTGGAACTTTAGCCAGACCAAACACCGGCGAGACGGGCGGACAGGAACGGTGGTAACTCCATGCCTCAGCCTCATAGCAGATCCACTCCCACCACTCCTTCGCCGATGGAAACTGCTCGACTTTCCTTCCCGCGTTTGATTTACTGCTGCTTCGGAGAAGCACAGCCCAAAGGCCGGGAGTGAAACCGAGACCCTTCCAACGTCACGCTGTCCGCGCGGTCATCGGCATCCTCGCCGTAGCCTTGGGTCTAACCTTTGCGCCAGCCGCCCGCTCCCAATTCACCGCCAACTTCCAGACCAACATCATCAGCGCCGTGACCAACAACTGGTCAGGCGACTACTACGTCGGAAACACGAAGTTCGCTGATGTGCTGCTGATCCAAAACGGCGGCGTGCTGTTCAATGGAAACGGATTCTTGGGCTACGCACCGAGCAGCAGCAACAACAGTGTGCTTATCACGGGTAGCGGCTCGGTTTGGAGTAACAGCTTTGACCTTTCCGTCGGTTTGTCTGGCGTCGGTAATAGCCTGGTGATCTGCAATGGCGGCCAGGCATTCAACGGTAATTGTACTATTGGGCAAGACTCTGCTAGCAGCAACAACACCGTCGCAATTACCGGCAGCAACTCCGTTTGGATGAACTATGGGACCGTCTACGTTGGTTACTCCGGGTCGGGAAACCGATTGGTGATAAGCGGAGGGAGCCAGGTGTCCAGCGGCACGGGTTCCGTCGGTGAACAGCAGGTTGCCAGCAATAACACGTTGGTAGTCACCGGCCCCGGTTCGGTTTGGAACCCTGGCGTGTTGGCGATCGGGTCCAGCGGCGTGAGCAACGCTTTGGTAATCGCTGATGGAGGCAAGGTCGTCACTGACTATGCCTACGCGGCGTACGATTTCGCCGCGAGCAGGAATCGTTTGCTGATTACGGGAAGTAATTCGGTGTGGAGCAATTCCAGCGACTTTTTCATCGGTTTCAATGGCCCGGGTAACAGCTTGGTCGTTAGTAACGGCGGTCGCATGGTGACCCACACCAGCTACTTGGGAGCAGATCCTAACTCCAGTAACAATAGCGTCGTCGTCACGGGTGCCGGCTCGATTTGGAGCAACGCGGTATTGTTCTTGGGCGGGTTTAGCGCCGGCAACAGCCTGACCATCAGCGATGGAGGTCAGGTGTTTGACGATGGATGTGACGTGGGTTGCCCCACGCTTGTCACCGGCCCCGACTCAGTATGGTACAATAACGGCTACTTGAATGTCGGCGTGAGCTTGGTCATTAGCAACGGTGGCCGAGTGGTTGACAACTATGGCAGCCTGAGCACCAACGTATTGGTCATTGGCGTCGGCTCGGTCTGGACGAATGCGGGTCCGCTCTACATCGAGGGTGGGAATACGATCCTAACGGTGAGTGATGGGGGGCAGGTGGACACCGGCCCCGACTCATTGCCATCTCTCTGCCTCTGTGGCTCGGGCACCAGCCTGGTGATCAGCAATGGCGGACAAGTGTTCGCCGGTACCACTTACTTGGGCGGATGGGATAACGGCAACAGTGCGCAAGTAGTAGACGGAGTGTGGCAGAATCGTGAACTGCTCATTGGCTATTCTAACACATCGGGCAACTCATTGCTGGTAGCCGGCGGCACAGTTCTCGCCACGAATCTTGTCGTTGGTGACGACACTCCGCCCCCCACCCCCGAGATCCTCAGTGCATTGGATGACACTGGCTGCGACAATCTCCTTCAGTTGGACAGCGGCAGCGTGATCGCCACCAACGCCACCCACGATGCTGTGCTGGAGGTGCGGCGCGGGAAGCTCATTCTCAATGGTGGCACGCTGCAAGTTGATCGGTTCGTCATGACCAACGCCTGCGCACAGTTTGTCCGCACCGGCGGCACATTCATTTACGGCGTGGCTGTGCTCGACCCGAATCTGGACGCGGACGGTGACGGCATTCCGAACGGCTGGGAGCAGTCACACGGCCTTGACCCGTTGAACGCTGCCGACGCCAACGTGGACAGCGATGGCGATGGTTTCAGTAACCTGCAGGAGTATCTGGCTGGCACCGATCCGCACGACAGTGGCTCAGCGTTGCGAATTACCGCAATTGAACAGAAAGGCGACGACATGCGGGTGACTTGGACGACGGGCCCCGGCACGACCAACGCGCTGCAAGTGACAACGGGCGGTGCTGACGGGAGCTACTGCGCCAACGATTTTGCGGACATTTTCACCGTCACGAACACTGTCGGTACGAGCACCAACTACCTCGACCTCGGTGCCGCCACCAACTTCCCCGCCCGCTACTACAGGATCCGCCTCGTACTGTAAAACAATCGAGCACCCCGACGCGGGCAGTCAATGACCGGGGTCGACTATTGACACATTTTTCAGCGCCGTTGAACGCCGCCGGGTCAAATCCACCGTTTACTCAAGGTGGATGCGCAGACCTCTTCTCGATTAACTCCGTGACTTTCAATTCCACGAACCTTGGCAATCATTTCGGGCCCTCTGAGGCCATTCGTCACCGCCCTGTAACCCGGTTGCGACGGTGATGGCGCACGGCGCGGGTATCGTAGGCATCGGGTCATCCGATGCCGAAGTACAAATCCATTCTCATTGCCGATCACGCCCGCCAACATTGCGGAAGATGAAGATTTAGTCTATTTCTACGAAGGGCGCGACATTCGCCACCAAAACGGGTAGACTGTGCCGCAACCGTCGGCGACCGCCGCGAGAGGCCGGCCCGGTTGAGAGAGAAGGAGAACGGATGAAATCATCTTCCAAAAGCCGTTACTGGCTGGGCTTCGATCTTGGCGGAACCAAGATGATGGCCACGGTCTTCGACAAGGATTTTAACATCGTCGCCTATCGCCGCAAGAAGACCAAGGATGCCAAGGGGGGGAAGGGCATTCTTGCGCGCGTCGTCGAAACCATTGAGGAGGCCTTGCAGGCCGCGCATCTCAGCCACAAGCGCCTGGGCGCCATCGGCATCGGCACCCCCGGCTGGCTTGACCTCGACCACGGCGTCATCCTGCACGCGCCGAACCTCGGCCTGCGCAACGTGCCGCTAAAGAAGGAACTCACCAAGGATTTCGGATGCCCGGTCGTGGTCGCCAACGATGTGGACGCGGGTACCTATGGCGAATACCGCTTCGGCGCCGGCCAAGGTGTGCGTTGCCTGCTCGGAGTGTTTCCCGGCACCGGCATCGGTGGCGGATTGATTTATGAGGGCAAGCTCTTTCGGGGCCGCTCCGGCTCGTGCATGGAAATCGGCCACATTCACATGCAGCCGAAAGGCCGATTGTGCGGCTGCGGCCGGCGTGGCTGCCTGGAGACGGTGGCCAGCCGACTCGCGCTCGCCGCGGAAGCCGGCGCGGCCGCGTATCGCGGCGAGGCCCCGCATTTGTATGAACTCGCCGGGACCGACGTGGCCGCAATCCGCAGTGGCGCGCTGGCTTCGGCAATCAAGGCGGGGGACCGCGTCATCGAGGAAATTGTCCGCCATTCGGCAAGGGATCTCGGCATCGCCATTGGCAGCGTTGTGAACCTGCTCGCACCCGACATGGTTATCCTGGGCGGCGGCCTGATCGAAGCCATGCCCAGCCTGTACGTTCAACAGGTCCGGACTTCCATCAAGAAACAGGCGATGCGCCCGTTCACCAAATCATTGAAGGTGGTCGTGGCGAAACTCGGTGACGATGCGGTGGTGATGGGCGCCGCCGCACTGGCCGCGGAATCCATGCGCGGCGCACGGGGGTGACAGGAATCATGGCTGATTCGAAGACGCCAACGCCCGACACAACGACCCACGCGACCCCGGACGCGCGACCGGTGGCCGTGATCGATATCGGCGCCAGCGCCATCCGGATGCGCATCGCCGAGATTGGCCCGAACGGCGAAGTCCACAATCTCGATTCACTCCAGCAGGCGTTGCGGCTTGGCAAGGACACGTTCAGCACCGGCCGCATCCAGGCTTCCACTATTGAGGACTGCATCAAAGTGCTGTTGGGCTTCCGGCGGGTGATGACCGAGTATGGCATCACCCGCGACGATCAGATTCGCGCGGTCGCCACCAGCGCCGTGCGCGAGGCGGAGAATCGGTACGCGTTCGTGGACCGCATCTACATGTCCACCCAAATCAACATCGAAGTCATCGAGGGCGCGGAGGAAAACCGCCTCACCTACATTGCCGTGCAGGACGTCCTGAAACAGGACGATTTGCTGAAGGACGCCGATGCGATCATCGTGGACGTCGGCGGGGGCAGCACGGAACTCGTGCTGGTGCAGAAGGGCAGCGTCACGTTCGCCAACAGTTATCGCCTCGGCTCACTGCGCATGCGCGAGACGCTGGAAACCTTTCGCGCGCCCGCCGAACGCGTGCGCACCATTCTCGACCAGCACATCCACCGCGTGGTCGACCAGTTGTATCGCAATGTGCCCGTGGACAAAGTGAAATATCTGGTCGCGATTTCTGGGGATGCACAGTTTGCGGCTTCGATGCTCTCCCCCAAGTGGGCCGAGGCGCGGATCAGCTCCGTGAACGTGAAGACGTTTTCATCACTCACGGAACAACTCATCCCCATTCCCGTGGATGATCTCGTGCGCCAGTATCGCATTCCATACCAGGAGGCGGAAACGGTCGGTCCCGCGTTGCTTGCGTACTCGCATCTGGCACACGTGTTCCACGTGAAGCAAATCCTCGTCCCGAAAACGAGCTTGCGCGAAGGCTTGCTCCGGGAGATTGCCGCGGGCGGTACATGGACGGAGGGGTTTTCCGAACAGGCGGTCCAATCCGCTCTCGCCTTGGGCGAGAAGTATAACTTTGATGAAAAACACTCGAAGCAGGTTGCCGAACTCAGTGTCCGTCTCTTCCACGAGCTGCAGCCCGAGCATCGCCTCGACAAACGGTTCGAGTTGCTGCTGAAGATTGCGGCGCTGTTGCACGAAATCGGCATGTTTATCGGCGACCGCAGCCACCACAAGCACTCGATGTACATCATCATGAACAGCGAATTGTTCGGGCTGACGCGGAAAGATCTTTCGCTGATTGCACTCGTCGCCCGCTACCATCGCCGCGCCACGCCGCGTCCCTATCACGAGGAATACACATCCCTGGACCGTGACAGCCGCATCGCCGTGGCCAAGATGGCCGCCATCCTGCGCGTGGCCGACGCGTTGGATCGCGACCACATGCAGCAGGTGCGCGCCCTGACGTTCACCCGTGAGCCCGGCCAGTTCGTCATCTCCATCAGTGATGCCACGGACCTGACGCTGGAACGTCTCGCCCTGAAGGAAAAGGCGAACCTGTTCGAGGAAGTCTTTGGAATGAAGGCCGTCGTCCGCAACGCGGAATCGACGCAGGGGCTGGTGTCCGATGGGTAGAACCCGCGATCTGTTTCTGAACCGCGAGTTGAGCTGGCTCGAGTTCAATCGCCGGGTGCTGGAGGAAGCGACCGATCCATCCGTGCCGTTGCTGGAGCGCTTGAAGTTTCTCTCCATTACGAGCGCGAACCTCGATGAGTTTTTCATGGTGCGCGTCGGGGGTTTGTGGCAATTGCTCAACGAAGGCAAGAGGATGTTCGACCCCGCGGGCATGACCACCCGCGAGCAACTGATTCAAATCAGCCGGCGCACGCACGAACTCGTGGCCGAGCAATATCGGTGTTTCTTGCAGGACATTGGGCCGAAGCTGGCGGGCGCGGGCATCCGCCGCCTGGCCCCCGAGCAGATTGGACCGGAGTATCTCGAGTATCTGGAACGGCTGTTCGACCGCGAGATTTATCCGATCATCACGCCGCGCGCGGTCGAATCGCCCGCCGACTTCGTGTCGCTGATTGGCCTGGGCCTGGAGCTTCTGGTGCGCCTGAAACCCGCGACACGAACTTCACGCAAGCCGCGTTTCGCCATCATCACTCTGCCGAAACGCCTCAGCCGGTTTATCACCGTGCCCGTGCAGCAAGAGGGCTACGATTATGCGCTGCTCGAAGACGTCGTCTCCATGTTCACGGAAACGCTGTTTCCCGGCGAAGTGGTCGTCGAGTGTGTCCCGTTCCGCATCACGCGGAATGCCGACCTGATCATCCGTGAAGACCTGGCGGGTGATCTGTTGTCGCAGATGCGCGAGGTGCTGGACGCCCGCAAGCGCAGCGGTTGCGTGCGGCTGGAGGTTGGCCAGAGCATCTCGAAGGCCGCGCTGGCGTTTCTGAAGCACGTTCTCGAGGTCAACGACGACCAGGTTTACCAGATCCCCGGGCCACTCGATCTGGCGCCGTACCGTGAAATGGCCGGCCGGGCCGGCTACGAGAACCTGAAGCATGAACCCTGGCCCCCGCAAGCCTCGCCGCAGATTCAACCGGGCGAATCGATGTTCGAGGCCATCGCGCGCCGCGACATTTTGCTGTTCCATCCCTACGAGAGTTTCGAGCCTGTGGTGCGCCTGTTGGAGCAGGCGGCGGACGATCCCGACGTGCTGGCGATCAAACAGATTCTCTATCGCACCAGCGGCAGCAGCCCGATTGTCGCCGCGCTGGCACGGGCCGCCGGCAAGGGCAAGCATGTCACGGCGATCGTCGAATTGAAGGCCCGATTCGACGAGGCCCGCAACATCGATTGGGCCCAGGCGCTCGAACAATCCGGGGTGCAAATCATCTACGGCCTGCGCGGGTTGAAGGTGCATGCCAAGGTCTGCATCGTCGTCCGGCGTGAGGCGACCGGGCTCCGCCGCTACGTTCATTTCGGCACGGGCAACTACAATGAAGTCACCGCCCGACTCTACAGCGACGTGAGCCTGATGACGTGCAACGAGGATTTCGGGGCGGATGCGACACAATTCTTCAACACGATCACGGCCTACTCGCAGCCGATCAAGTATCGGCGCCTCGAGGCCGCGCCGCTGGGACTGCGCGCGCAACTGCTGGCGTTGATTGAGAGCGAAGCGCAACGCTGCAAGCAGGGCCAGCAGGGCCACATCATGGCCAAACTCAACTCGCTGGTCGACGCCGATGTCATCCAGGCGTTGTACGGCGTTTCCCAACAGGGCGTAAAGGTTCAACTCAATGTGCGCGGCGTCTGCTGTTTGCGGCCCGGCGTCCCGGGGTTGAGCGAGAACATCGAGGTGGTGAGTATCGTCGACCGCTTTCTCGAACACAGCCGCATCCTGTATTTTCATCACGGCGGCGAACCGCTGCTTTTTATTTCGAGCGCCGACTGGATGCCGCGCAACCTCGACCGCCGCGTCGAGTTGCTCGTGCCCGTCGAGGATCCGGCGTGTCAGGCGCGGCTGGTTTCCATCTTGAACACGACCTTCCAGGACAACGTGAAAGCGCGCCGCCTCAAGCCCGACGGCCACTACGAGAGATTGCAGCCGTCCGGCGCGGCAAAGGCATTGCGCTCGCAACGAACCTTCTTCGAGCAGGCGCTCGAAGCGGCCAAGCGAGCCCGGAAGGACCGTTATGAAACATTCATTCCAGAGCGGCCGTCGTCGCCGCCGTCCACCGGTTGATATGCCATCGATAATCCGCAGGATTGGTCGGTTGTCCATCGACGAGTTGTGCGCGGCCTACAACAACGAGGACGTGCACACCGAGCACGTCACGGCGCTCGCACTGCAGATGTTCGATCACACCCGCGTGTGGCTCGGCCTACCCGTCAGCGGGCGGCGGGTCCTGAATGCGGCGGGCCGGTTGCACGATGTCGGGTACAGCGTCGATCCCGTGCATCACGTGCAAGCCAGCGTGGAAATCGTGCTGGAGGAAGGGGTCAAGGGCTTTCGCAAATCGGAGCGTGACCAGATCATCCAGATCATGTTTCGGCACTCCCGCAAAGCCTACCCGAGTGGGGCGTCGAAGCACGTGCTGCAACTGGCCGCGTTTCTGCGCATCGGTGATGGATTGGATTACAGCCACGCGCAAACGGCGAGAATCGTTGGCATCCGCCGCGCGCAGCGAACCATTTTTGTGACGGTGCGTAGCGACGCGTTTCCGCAATGCCTGGCCAGGGCTGATCGCAAGGCCGACCTCTGGCGCGCGGTGTTCCCGTACGAGATCCGGTTCGTCTCCGCGCCGATCAAAGGCGGACATCCTGATCCGTTGGTTCGCGCCAACATGCACGCGGTCGAGGCCGCACGGCGGCTGCTGTGGATACAGTTCAAGACCATCCTTGCCAATCTGGATGGCGCGGTTGCCGGGGAAACCAGCGAGCCGCTGCACGACCTCCGCGTCGCCATACGCCGCATGTGCAGCCTGCTGCGCGTGTTTCGCAAACATCTGCCGAATGAGCCGCGACGGGGAATCGAGAATCTGCTGACCGAAATCAGCGAGGAACTCGGCCCGGTCCGCGATCTCGACGTCTGGGTGGACCTGCTGCAGTCCTCTTCGGTCCGATCAAGGATGGCGCGGAGCCGGCTTTTTCCCGCGTACCTGCGGCACCATCAGCAGCGGCGTCAGCTTGTCCACGCGACCGTGCGCCGCTGTTTGCGCGGGCCGCATTTTGCCAGCCAGCGCCTCAGGATCAACCGGCTGTTGCGCGAGGAATTGCCGCGGTTGATCAAAATCGAACCGCCGGGCTCGTTGCCGAAGCTCGCCGCGACGCAATTCGGCAAGGCGTTGCGCCGCGCCCTCAAGCAGGGACGGCTCCGTCATTCGGCCTCGCCGAAAAAACTGCATCAACTGCGCATCACGCTGCGCAAAGCCCGTTATCTGGCGGAGTTCTTCGCGCCCGTGCTGGGAGCCGATACCGCCCGGCTCGTCAAACGATTGCGGCGGGTCGAACGCGTGGTCGCGCTCATTCACGATCTGGACATGGGAATGCAGCATTTGGCGCACGAAGGGCCGCTGCCGCCGCGGGCGCTGGCGATTTACCTGCGACAGCAGCGCGAACAGAATCTGGGAAAACTTGACAAAGTCTGGCGTCGTTTCGCCGCCACCCCGCTCCACGAACGCGTCCACCACGAACTGGCCGCAATGCGTGCTGAATCCAACGCCTGACGCGCTTCCTTGCGCGGCTGGTCAAGATTGGGTTGACCCCATAGACATTCGCGTTTTCTCACCACCAAGACACCAAGGCACCAAGAGGACGGTGTTGACCCCGCACATGGTAGTCTCCACTGGAGCATATCATGGCAAGCGACGGCATCGTGTGACAAGAGGCTGCCGCGAACGTGGCGCACGCTCGACTCAGTATGATAACGAAAAACGAACTGACCGCTTTTCTGGGGCATTTATGCCCCAAAACGTCTCGCCACTTATTTTTACGCCGCCAGGGTATCGGGGGTCAAAGGAGATGCGACGATGACGGCAGACGCCTCGGGCACGAACTCGCCTTCGCCGTCGAGTTGGTAAGTGAGCCTGCCCTCGCTGATTTCCTTCAGCGCAATATCGGAGAATTCCATCTGCGCATTTGTCTGTGTGATGGGGCGATGCCCCTGAATGAGTTGGCGGACACGTCGCCGCACGACGTTGACAAGCACCTCGGGGACGGGAATGCGTTGCTGT
Organism: Verrucomicrobiia bacterium; assembly: GCA_049511095.1. Lineage (GTDB taxonomy): Bacteria > Verrucomicrobiota > Verrucomicrobiia > Palsa-1439 > Palsa-1439 > Palsa-1439. Next base: position 1,153 of record JBEKYJ010000011.1, on the reverse strand, counting down.
GCGAGCTCCAGATATTTATTCTTTATCCGTAACGGGACTTTGGTTGCAGCGGAAACGGGTTCCATCGACAAGCCTTATTCTACTTTCTGCCACGAGCGTTGGGGCCGCTTGATCGAGCGCCCCCAACTCATGGCGTGGTTTGAACAGTTAACGAATTGTCACGAGCTTAATAGACCAACTACAACTTAAGCCCCATTCACTGATAGACCTAATGAAATCGCCAATTACTTTTCTCTCCGCAAAACAGTCACTTGCTATTCCCGCAATCCGGCTTACATTGCAGTGGAGAGTCGAGGGCAAGTTGAAGTTGCGGCGATAGAGCAGAGCAGTTCGAGCCTCGACTCTCCAACGTTTTCCGCCGCTCAGCCCGCCCCCCACCCGGACAATGGGGTCAACACCCCATAGCGCACCCGCCACTTGTTTGCGTAATTTAGAGCATGATACCAACAGAGGGCACCCTGCCCATTTCTAAAGTTCATCCGAAACAAAGCCCTAAACGAAGCCCTGAAGAGCGCAACATCCGCAAACAACTCGGCAAGGTGCGCCGCTATCTCGCCAAATCGACGGATGCCAACATGCGGAGTTCATGGGAAAGCCGAATCGCAGTATATGAAACGCAACTGGCAAAGGCAGAAGCCCGTGCTCGCTTCATCATGTAAGACTGGATTTCCGTCGTTATGAAACCCAAGACACTTGCTGAACTCGATAAACTCCATGACAAACTGTTCAAGGAGTTTGCGGTTCTTCAACAAAGTGTTGACGCGTTGAAGGTTGCGCGACGAAAGTCAAAGCAGGAAAAGAAGTAGTCTGCAGTTCTGCTGGAAATCCGGAGAAATCTCCTGCCGCTCTGATCCCCGCCACGCCACTTCTGCATTTACGACTCAATCGCCGACGAAGCGGTCTGCCCATCGCCAAGGAGTTCGCAAACGGCACTGATCAGGTCGGTGGCGATTACAGGATGATAGTCTCCACTGGAGCATATCATCGCAAGCGACGGCATCGTGTGACAAGAGGCTGCAGCGAACGTGGCGCACGCTCGACTCATTATGATAACGAAAAACGAACTGACGCCTTTTCGCGATTATTTGTCGCTGCTCTTTCGCTCTTCGACTTGCAGCAATTGGGCTCCTATTGCGTTATCGAGAACCTGCTG
>JBEKYJ010000010.1:0-36860 GCA_049511095.1 Verrucomicrobiia bacterium | reverse complement strand
CGGAAAAAAAACTCTTAACCTACAAGAAGCACTAAACAAATCAAAAATGCTCGATTTAGGCGCATCAACTGAAGCGCCTCCAGGCGACCGTGCGCCGGGTGGCTCGCAAAGTGCCGCGGTATCAGCAGAAACTCGCTGACTGCGGCGCCAAGCCGCGCGACATCCGGTCGCTGGCCGACGTTCAACGGCTGCCGTTCACGACCAACGCCGACCTGCGGGACACCTATCCCGCCGGTCTGCTGGCCATCGCGCCCGACGAGGTGTTGCGGTTGCACACGTCCAGCGGCACCACCGGCAAGCCGAAGGCACTATTCTTCTCCGCCAAGGACGTGGACAACGCCGCCGAGTTGATCGCCCGTTGTCTGGTCATGACCGGCGTGACCCGGCACGATGTGCTCCAGAATATGATGACGTACGGCTTGTTCACCGGTGCGCTGGTCATGCATTATGGCGCGGAAAAAGTCGGGTGCCTGGTGATCCCCGCCGGGCCGGGCAACTCCGAGAAGCAACTGCTGCTGATGCAGGATTTCCGAACCACCGTCATCCATGTCACGCCGAGCTACGCGCTCTACCTCGCCGACTTCTTGGAAAAGAAAGGTGTGGATCCGCGCCGGGATTTGGCGTTGCGCAAGGCGTTTGTCGGCGCGGAACCGTACACGGAGGAAACGCGGCGCAAGATCGAACAGGCGCTGGGGATCGAGGTGTACAATTCGTATGGCCTGTCGGAGATGAACGGCCCCGGTGTCGCCTTCGAATGCGAACACAAATGCGGCATGCACCTGTGGGAGGACAATTACCTGCTCGAGATCGTAGATCCGCAAACCGGCGAACCGCTGCCGGACGGGCAAACCGGTGAGTTGGTCCTGACGACGCTGTGCCGCGAAGCCATGCCGTTATTGCGTTACCGCTCGCGCGACATCACGTCGATCCTGCCCGGCCCGTGCCCGTGCGGCCGCACGCACCGGCGCCTGCACCGCATCACCGGCCGCGCCGACGACATGTTGGTCGTGCGTGGCGTGAACATTTATCCGCAACAGATCGAACGCGTGCTGATGAGCCTGCCCGCCGTGGGCCGGAACTATCAGATCGTGCTGGAAGGTCTCGACGAAATGACGGTCAACGTCGAACTGGCCGAAGCCGGGTTCGATGGTCACGTCGAGCACCTGACCCGGCTGCAATCGGAGATTGCCGACCGGTTGCGGACGGAAATCCTGACGAAACCCAAGGTGCATCTCGTGCCGCCCGGCACCTTGCCGGTCAGCGAAGGCAAGGCCAAGCGAGTGATTGACACTCGATCGCTGTAACCGCCAAAGAAGGGAGTGAGACCATGAGCGCTGTCAATCTGATCGCCGTGTTCGCCGAGAACCAACTGGGCCAGATGGCGCGGATCACCAAGGCGCTGGCCGACGCGGGCGTCAACATCCGCTGGGTTACCATCGCCACCAATGAGAAGCTGGGAGTTATCAAGTTTCTGGTGGACAAGTGCGACCTCGCCTACCGAAGCCTGCAGCAGAAGGGATGGACGGTGTCGCTCGTGGAAGTGCTGGCCATCGAGGTGGAAGATAAACCGGGCGGGCTTCACGCTGTCGCCGACTGCCTCACCCGCAACAAGATCAACGTCGAGAACTCTTCGGGCTTCGTCTCCCACAACCGCGCGGTGTTGCTCATCGAGGTCCAGGATGTTGCCAAGGCCCGGCAGATTCTGGCCAAACAACCCCTGCGTTTGCTGTCGCAGGAGGAAATACTGACGTTGTAGACGTTGCTGCCCCACTTTTGCTTTTCCAAACGGTCAGAAAACGGCTACAACCTAGGTCACGTTGTTGGGTATGAGCGATTCCGAACGGGTATTATTGAGCGGCGACGAAGCGGTGGCGCTGGCGGCCTGGCACGCCGGCGTGGCGCTGGGCACGGGTTATCCCGGCACGCCGTCCACGGAAATCCTCGAACGTTTCTCGGAACTCGGCGGGCAGGCGCAATGGGCTCCGAACGAAAAAGTCGCCCTCGAAGTCGCGCTGGGCGCGGCCTTCGCGGGGGCCCGGGCCATCGCCACGATGAAACACGTCGGCCTGAACGTGGCGGCCGATCCGTTGTTTACGGCGACGTACACCGGCGTGACCGGCGCGCTGATCGTGGTATCGGCTGACGATCCCGGCATGGCTTCCAGCCAGAACGAGCAGGACAACCGCCATTACGCCGTGGCCGCCGGCGTGCCGATGTTGGAACCGTCCGATTCACAAGAGGCCTACGACCTTACTCTCCAAGCGGTGGAAATCTCAGAACGCTGGAAGATTCCCGTTCTGTTGCGTCTGACCACCCGGGTTTGCCACAGCAAGACGGTCGTTCGTCCACTCGTGGCGAACGCTCCACCGCCGACGCCGAATTTCGAGCGCGACATCCGCGGGCGGGTGATGATTCCGGCTTATGCCCGACCCGCTGGCCGCCGGCTGCGACAGAAGTTGTCGGAGATCCAGGCGTCGAACGAGACCTGTCCGCTGAACCGGGTGATCGAGGGGGACAAGTCGCTCGGGATCATTACTTCCGGCATTTCCTACATGCACGTCCGCGAGGCCGCGCCGCAAGCCCGCGTGCTGAAACTGAGTTTCACCTATCCGCTACCGCTGGAAAAAATCCGCGCGTTCGCCGCCGGTGTGAACCGCTGCCTCGTGATCGAGGAAGGTGACCCGTATCTGGCCGACGCGATCCGGGCCGCCGGCGTCAAGGTCGAGAGCAAGCCGGACATGTACCGCTTCGGTGAATTGAACGTGCCGCGGGTAAAACGCATTCTGGCGGGCGACACCTCGACCGAGCCTGCTCCCGTTCCCGGAAAACCGCCGCAGCTCTGTCCGGGCTGCTCGCACCGGTACGTGTTCGAGACGCTTCACAAGCTCGACTGCATCGTCGCCGGGGATATCGGCTGCTACACGCTGGGAGTACTGCCTCCTTTCGAGGCGATGGACAGTTGCGTTTGCATGGGCGCGAGTATCGGCGTCGGGTTGGGACTGCGCCACGTGTTGCCGCCCGAACAGGCGCGCCGCGTCGTCAGCGTGATCGGTGACAGCACGTTTGTGCACGGCGGCATTACGGGCTTGGTGGAGATGGTCTATAATCCGCCGCCCACTGGCCACGTGTTGCTGATTCTGGACAACAGCACGACCGCCATGACCGGCCATCAGGAACATCCCGGCACCGGCCGCACCTTGGAACACGAACCGACCGGCAAGTTGTCGTTTGAAGATTTGGCGCGGTCGCTCGGCATCGAGAACGTCCAAATCATCGACCCATCGACCGATCCGGCGGGCTTCACCCGGCTGCTGCAGAACTGTCTCACGAACGGCCAACTCAACGTCATCATCGCGCGCCGCCCCTGTCTGCTCATCGCCGGCAAGATCAAGGAATACGATCGCGCCGCGTCACAAACATGCACCGAAGCGCTGGCCGAGGAATCGTGAACGACCGCGTCACCAACATCGTCATCGCGGGCCTTGGTGGACAGGGCGTTCTCAAGGCGTCCGGCGTCGTGGCGGACGCGGCATTCCGGACCGGTCGGGACGTCAAACAAAGCGAACTGCACGGCATGAGCCAGCGCGGCGGCTCGGTCAGCAGCGACGTGCGGTTCGGCCGCGAAGTGTTCAGTCCGATGGTGCCCAACGGCGAAGCGGATTTCCTCGTGGTGGTGGCCCCGGACCAGATTGAGGTGAACCGTCATCAACTGCGTGCCGGCGGCGTGTTGATCGCGCCCGACGCGGTGGACGTAAAGCTTTTGCCGAACCGCAAAGCCTTGAACGTCGCGTTGCTCGGTGTGTTGAGCCGGCATCTGGAGGTTGATGAGAGACACTGGCTGGACGCGATCCGCGCGGCGTTCCCCGAAAAGCTGCACGCCGCCAACCTGCAGGCATTCGCGCTGGGGCGAAAAGGAGTGTGACCGATGAATCAAACGGAACGTCATCCGGCAAGCGCACCCGATTTCATGCCGGTTAACGAATTGCGGGCCACCCAACTGTCCCGACTCCAACGGATGGTGGGACGGGCCTACGACCATGTGCCGTTGTTTCGCAAACGCATGGACGACCGCGGCCTGAAACCGGCCGACATGCGGTCGCTCGACGACGCGCGGCGGCTGCCGTTCACGGTGAAAACCGATTTGCGCGACACGTATCCGTACGGGCTGTTTGCCAGCCCGATGAAGGACATCGTGCGCTTGCACGCCTCCAGCGGCACGACCGGCAAACCGATTGTCGTCGCGTACACGCAGGACGACATTCGCGTGTGGACAGAAACGATCATGCGCAGCCTCGCCGCGTGCGGCCTGCACGCCGGCGACATCATTCAAAACGCCTACGGCTACGGCCTGTTCACCGGCGGTCTCGGCGCGCATTACGGCGCCGAGGCCCTCGGCGCGACGGTGATCCCGATTTCGGGCGGCAACACCGAGCGGCAGTTGATGGTGATGAAGGATTTCGGCGTGACGGCGATCTGTTGCACGCCGAGCTATTTCCTGCACCTGATCGACCAATCGCAGCAGATGGGTATCGACATGAAGAAACTGCCGTTGCGGGCCGGCGTGTTCGGCGCGGAACCGTGGACGGAGGGCATGCGCCAACGCATCGAGGCCGAAAGCAGCCTCAAGGCGTACGACATCTACGGTCTGTCGGAAATCATCGGCCCCGGCGTGGCCATCGAGTGCGTCCATCAGGCCGGGTTGCACATCTTCGAAGATCATTTCCTGGCCGAGATCATCGACCCCGAGACGTTGGAACTGGTGCCCGACGGCGCCGAGGGCGAACTGGTGTTGACGACGCTGAGTAAACAGGCGATGCCGATGATTCGCTATCGGACGCGGGACATCACGGCATTCGCCACCGAGCCGTGCGCTTGTGGACGGACCATCCGTCGGATGCGCCGCATCGGGCGCCGCAGCGACGACATGCTCATCATCCGCGGCATCAATGTCTTCCCGTCGCAAATCGAGGCGGCCCTGTTGCGGGTGGAAGGCACGTTGCCGCATTACCAGATTGTGCTGACGCGCGAGGCTGACCTCGACCAGATGGAAGTGCAGGTGGAGGTGACGCCGGACGTATTCAGTGACGAGGTGCGCGGGCTGGAAGAGTTGAAGAAGAAGCTCGTTCATTCCATCGAGACCGTCACCGGTATCCGCGCCGCCCTTCGACTGGTGGCGCCACACACGATCCAACGCAGCGAAGGCAAAGCCAAACGGGTCATCGACAAACGCAAAATGTGACGAGGAGCATTGCAATGAAAATCCACCAACTTTCTGTGTTTCTGGAGAACAAGCCCGGCCAGTTGCGCGAGGCGTGCGAGGTGTTGACCAAGGCGCGGATCAACCTGGTGACGTTGTCTCTGGCCGATACCGCGCAGTTCGGCATTCTCCGCCTGATCATTCAGGACTGGCAGAAGGCGAAGACCGTGCTGGAAAAGGCTGGCTGCGTGGTGAAAGTCACCGAAGTGCTCGCCATCGAGGTGGCTGACCGGCCCGGCGGTCTGGGGCAAATCCTCGAGATCGTCGACCGTGCGGGCTTGAACATCGAGTACATGTACGCTTTCGCTGAGAAACGTGGCGACCGCGCGCTGCTGGTCTTCCGTTTTACGGATCCCGATGCCGCCCTGCAGGTCCTGCAGGCAGGGGGCATCAACCCGATCGGAACCGTCGAGTTGTTCAGCCGCCCGTAGGTTGCTGGAACCATATGAAACTTGGTTTTGTTATCGGACTTATCGTGGGCGTCCTGCTCATTCCCGTTGGCGCTTACCTCTATTTTGCCGGAGGCTATGCCCCGGTGGCGACTTCGGCCCCGCCGATGCCGTTCGAGAAGATGCTGGCGAAGAAAGCCCTGGATGCTCGGTTGCAGAAAGAGATGCCGAAGAATGTGCCCATTGAGCCAACGGAGGCGAATTTGATGGCGGGGGCGGTGCTGTACAAAGAGCAGTGCGCGGTTTGCCATGGGTTGCCCGGCGCATCAAAGACCGCCATCGCTGCGGGGATGTTCCCGCATCCTCCCCAGCTTTTCCAGGGGAAGGGCGTGACCGACGATGAGCCGGGAGAGACTTACTGGAAGGTGGCAAACGGTATTCGCCTCACGGGTATGCCCGGATTCCGCAGCACCCTGACAGACGATCAACTTTGGCAGGTCAGTCTGGTTTTGGCGAAGGCGAACGAGCTACCCGAGTCCGTTAAGAATGCCCTGACGCACAAGGATTCAACCGCAGGAAGCCCGTCTCAGCCCCAGCGCTGAACCTTTCCCACGAAACGGGTCAGTTATCCCACAGTCATGGCCGCAACATGGCACACCCACTGAGGACTGGCACGAGCTTCCAGATGCAACACCAAAACTGACGCACTACGAAGGAGCTACACAGTGGAGGTTTTCACTTGAAATCGTAACGCGTCGCGTTGTAGAATCCTCACTCGAAGTGAGGAGGGTCTAGTCTTGAGGCGGGGGGTATTTCACGCCCCCGTGCAGGATGAATGTGATGCGAGGCAGCCCAGTGATGATGTGGGTGCGAGGAATCGCGAGGGTGTGTGAGAGGACGGCGCTTTTACCACTTGTTGCCCTGGCTATTGAATTGCTCGCACTTCTGATTGAGTTCAATTACCCTCTCGACCCTTCTGCTCAACTCCTGTTGGTTGGCGTAGCAGCGGCCGCCTGTTCCGTGGCGCTGATGGGCAGCGTTCTATTGTTCAGACGGCGGATGTTTGTTTCGGCGTTCTGCAGCTTTGTTTCGGTGTTCTGCATTGTGGTGGGCATTGGCGCTGTCGTCCCGACCCCTGGCACTCTCCTGCCGGCTCCTCCGTACGGCTCGGTTTTCTTGAGGATCGCACACCACCCCATGTCAGTGAACATCAACAAGCTGGACAAAGATATCGCCCGCGAGGTGCGCAACCACCGCTTGTTCGACCCGCAGTTTGCCGCAGCGCAAGTCCCCGAACCCTCGACTTGGGCGTTGCTGGCGTTGGGCGGCGTTGCGTTGCTCGACCGTCGCCGAATGCGTCGTCGCTCGCCGTAATCCGCTGCGCTGGAACGCGATCCTTTGAACCGCCTCTCTGGCTCTCCCTAGAGAGAGGCGGGTCTGTTAGGACGCGCGGTTTCAACCGCCCCTGACACCGCATGGCCTCGAATTTGAGTTCCTGCGGTGTACGAAGCACTTCGATACCTTGATTCTGCCGCTCTATCCAGGCTTGGTGGGCATGGATTTCCGCGTTATCCTTGTTGAAGAAAGTCTTCCACTTGGGCTCGCCGCCGAGTGTTCGTCGGTCAACCATACAGTTAATTTGACCGCTGGGTAGCGTTCGGGTATAAATCGGAAGACTGTTCTTTCGCACTGCTCGTTTGCGTCGCGCCATGCTCTCTTTGCCTGCAAGAGGCAATTGCACGTCACATGGGCGTTTCGGACAAGCGAAATGATCGACGCTTAAAACAGTGTAATATATTGATAATAAATTGGTTGGAGGGGTGCCAGAGTGGTTGAACGGGCTGGTCTCGAAAACCAGTAATGCCGCAAGGCATTCGTGGGTTCGAATCCCACCCCCTCCGCCATGTCGGACAGTCACCAGCAGCGACGAGCCTGCCGGGGAAACGCCTACCTCTCGCCGCGATACGCTCGCGCGAGCAACGTGATTGGATGAACAACCTCGACGTTTACGCCATGCTTCTTCGCGCCGTGGCGAATCTGGCCGATGCAACCGGGGTTTCCTGTCGCCACAACTTGCGCGCCCGTGCCCGCGATGTGTTTCATCTTGCGTTCGAGCAGCGCCATGCTCATTTCCGGTTGGGTGATGCTGTAGATTCCCGCCGACCCGCAACACCATGTCGCCTCGGGCAACTCCACGAGTTCCACGCCGGGGATCGCGCGGAGTAGCTCGCGCGGCTGCTGCGAGATCTTCTGTCCGTGCACCAGATGACAGGCCTCGTGGTAGGTCACGCGAATGGTTGTTGGTCGCGTGCCCCCACGCGGTGTTTGGATGCCGATCTTCACCAGCCACTCGTGAATGTCTCGGACTTTCTCATCCCAAAGCCTGGCGCGGGGATCGTTGGGCAGCAAATGCCGGTAGCGTTTCATGAACGAGCCGCAGCCGGCGCTGTTGACGATGATTGCGTCGAGTGATTCCAGTTGGAATGCGTCCAGATTCTGTCGCGCCAGTTTCCTCGCCGCTTCGAGTTCACCGTTGTGTCCCATCAACGAGCCGCAACAGACTTGCGTGCGTGGAGTCAACACTTCGCAGCCGTTCGCCAGCAATACGTCCACCGTGTCGCGGTTCACGTCGGCAAACGCCACGTCCTGCACGCAACCCGTGAGCAGACCCACGCGGTAACGGCGGGCCGTGCTGGGCGATTCAGTTTCTTGAATCAAATCGAATGAAAACTTGTCGCAAATCCTCGGCTGCTGTGCGTGCAACGCGCGCAGAGGTTTCGGGAGAAACGCCGAAATCGTGCCGGAAAATCCGGCGGCTTGATCGAGGCGGAGCAGCTTGGCGATAAACTGCAGCCGGCCCGGTTTGCCAAACAACCAGCGGAGCGCAAATGCGCGAATCAGGCTTCGTTTCACGCCGCCTTTCGCGCCGTTGGACTCCACTTCAGCGCGAGCGAATTCAACCATTTCGGCGTAGTTAACCCCTGCAGGACAAGCAGTTTCGCAGGCGAGGCAACCCAGGCAGAAATACATCTCCTCGGCAAACTGCGCGGAATCCGCCGCCAACCTGCCGTCGGCCACCGCGCGCATCAACGCGATGCGCCCGCGCGGACTGCTCGTCTCGTGCTTCGTGGCATCGTACGTCGGACACATCGGCAAACACATCCCGCAATGAATGCATTGCTGCAGGACCGAATAGTCGAGTTGCTGAAGCAGGTTGGGCTCAGTCAAAGATTTTGCCGGGATTGAGGATGTCATTCGGATCGAGCGTGCGTTTGAGGGCGCGCATCACGTCGAGGCCCGTTTTGCCGGCGAATTGGGGAAGAAACCCCTTCTTCGAGAGGCCGATGCCGTGCTCGCCGGTAATGGTGCCGCCGAGGGCGATGGCTTTTTCGAAGATCTCGCGAAAGGCGGCGTGGACCCGCTCAATCTCTTCCTTGTTGCGTTCGTCGCAAAGGAACATCGGATGCAAATTGCCGTCACCGAAATGACCGAACGTCCCGACGCGCACCTTGTATCTATCGGCGGTCTGTTGGACAAACGCAATCATGGTTGCCAATTCGCTGCGCGGGACGGTGGCATCCTCCAGGATGGTCGTCGGCGCCACGCGGGCGAGCGCCGCGACCGCGCCACGGCGGGCGGACATGAGTTTCTCGGCTTCGGCGGCATCCTTCGCCACGCGCACGTCACAGGCGCGATGCGCGCGGGCCAGTTCGATCATCCGCGCGGATTGTTCCTCGACGACCGCGGGGTGTCCGTCCGTTTCCATCAACAAGATCGCCTCCGCGTCGAGCGGGAGGCCGACGTGCGCGTACTCCTCGACGCAACGCATCGTGGTGCGGTCGAGGAATTCCAGCGTGCAGGGAATGATTTTCGCGGCGATGATCGCCGAGACGGTTTCGGCGGCGTCAGTCATCGCGGCGTATGTCGCCAACATGGTTTTGCGCGCGACGGGGCGCGGGAGGAGCTTCAGCAGGATTTCCGTGATGACGCCGAGCGTGCCTTCGCTGCCGATGAAGAGGTCCTTGATGGAATAGCCCGCGACGTCTTTGACGCATTTCGTGCCGCACCGCAGAAGCTCGCCCGTCGGCAGCACAACCTCCAACCCAAGCACGTAATCCCGCGTGACGCCGTACTTGAGCCCGCGCAAGCCCCCGGAATTCTCCGCGACGTTGCCCCCAATTGTGGAAAACTTTATCGAGCCGGGGTCGGGCGGGTAGAACAATCCGTGCGCCGCGGCGGCCTCGTCAATGCGGGCCGTAAGCACGCCCGGCTGGACAAGCACAGTGAGGTTGCGCGGATCGATCTCCAGGATTCTGTCCATCTTCACCGTGACAAGCACGACGCAGTTTTCCGTGGGTATCGTCCCGCCGCTGAGGTTGGTGCCGCTGCCGCGCGGGACGACTTTGAAGCCGTCGGCGTTGGCGAGCTTCAGGACATCGGCGATCTGTTGTGCTGATTCGACGAACACAATGGCTTCGGGCTGCCGCGCGAGCATCGGCGTCGCGTCGTAACTGTAGGCGAGGCGTTCTTCGGTCGAATGCTGGAGATTGGCAGGGCCGACGATTTCGGCCAGTCTGCGCAACGTGTTGGCCGGCAAGCTCATGAACCCAGTTTATCGAGCCGCCAGCCGAACGCAAGAATCAAGGTGCTGGGAAGAACAACGACGAATTGGCAGGCTTGCCTCATGGCACACTGCGGGTCTGTCCAAACCCTGCGGACATTCGGGTTGGCGGAATGGCGGTTCACCGTACCCGTTGTGCGACGCCTCTTGTTTGGCAGAGCAAATCGTTGGCTGACCGCCCTAGAAAATGCTGCGCGGTACCGTAATCGTGTCACCAGGGCGAATCTGTACGTCCTTGGACGGATCCCGCTGCAGTTCCTGACAGTCGAATTCCTGCTGTTGCTTGCCGCGAACCAATTGTACTTTGCGACGGTTCGCATAATCCGTGAAGCCGGCGGCCGTGTTGATGGCTTTGAGCAACGACGTGTCCTCGCTCCACGGGAAGCGGCCGGGATTGCGCACTTCGCCACCGATGTAAAAGAACCGCAGGGCAACGAGCACGGTCGCCGTGCAACGCACATAGTAGCGCGGCACATAGTTGGCCTGAATGCGTTCTCCCAGTTCGCTTGGAGTCAGGCCGCTCGCTTTGATGCGGCCCACCAGCGGCAGCGTGATCTCCCCGTCCTCGTTGACGATCACGTCCGTCGGCGCGGCTGTCGTTGCTTGCGCCGGGCCGGCGTCGATCCGGACCGAGAGTTCGTCCCCGGGACGCAGCCGTCCCGAAATCTCATCCACCCCGGTTGCGACCATGTTTTTCGACGGCCGGCGCGGAGATGACCAGCCCAGCAGGTTGTCGACAGTGCTGCATCCCAGCAACAGAGTTAGACCGGTTGCCTGCAGAAACAGGCAAACGAACACCGCGTAACGATTGGCTGGTCGAGTCTGGTTCATGAAGTCATTTGCCCACCATGCGTGGCCTGATCTCATCGCGACAGGAAACGGCGACGACTGGGCCACGCTCAATACTTTCCGGATATATCGATCTCATCACTGGCAGCTGGCTTTGGCACCGCCACGGGCTGTATCTCTCGCACGGAGGATTTTTGATCCGGCTCATGTTGGGCGTGATAGTAGTAGAATGTCTCGTCGTAGCCAAGCTGTACGTTGTTGACGATCACGCCGAGAAGCTTGCCGCCCGCATTCTGGACGAGCTGCACCGCGCGACGGGCCATGTTACGCGGGTACCGGCGATGCTGAATCACGAGAATGTACATGCCCACCTCGCGGGCCACGACGGCGGCATCGCTGACACCAAGGATTGGCGGGGTGTCGTACAGCACGACGTCAAAGTGCTGTCCGACGTATTCGATGAGTTCTGCCATCCGGTGCGATGTTAGCAAGGGCAGGGCTTCTTTCGAACTCGAAACGGTGCCGCCACCCGCCGGGATCAACGAAAGGTTCGGCGCACTCGTCGGCTGGACAGTTTCCTGAACAGTTTTCCGGCCGCTGAGATAATCCGCCAAGCCAATGCTGTTGGATATTCCCAAATGTTCGTGGACGCCGGGACGGCGCAAGTCGCAATCGACGATGAGCACGCGAGCCCCGTGCTGTGCGTACACGAAGCCGAGGTTGGCGATGGTGAAAGACTTGCCCTCGCCCGCGCCCGCGCTGAGTACGCAGAGTTGGGTGGTCGCCCCCTCTGGTTTGGCGAACTCAATGTTCGTACGTATCATGCGATAGGCTTCGAGGTGGGCCACGGAAGCGATGCCGCGGTGGAGCAGTTTGGCGTTCTGGCCAACGATGCCGAGGACGGGCAATCCAAGATGCTTTTCCACGTCTTCGATTCTCTTGATGCTGGTGTCGAGGAACTCGATGAAAAACGCCAATACCACCCCCAGCACCAAGCCGGCCGCCGCACCCATGGGAATATTCACCCAGATCTTGGGGCTGACATACATTTGCGGCAGCGGGGGCTCGGCGCGGTCGATCACCTCGACAGGGCTGCGTGGCAGATCCATTTCAATCGAGGCTTGCTGGAGACGGCCCTTCACCGCTTCGTAAAGCCTCATCTCCAACTCTTCCTCCCGCTGGGCGTTTCGGAAGGGAAGGTACTTTTCACTCTCCATGAGCAGACTGGCGTTCTTTGCTTCGTCGACCTGCTTCTGCACCTCATCGAGGCGGGCCTTGGTGACCTGGTATTCAATTTCAATGCCGCGAGTGATCCCCGCCAGACGCTCACTGAGTTGATCCTGCAGTTTATCGCGCATCGCGATCATCGCGCGGACGGTGGGGTGCTCCGGCCCGAAGTCCTCCTTGAGTATTTCAAGATGCGTTTCCGTATCCGTCAGATTCTGCAGCAGCGACTGGGCAGTGCTGTCGGCAATCAGCGTGGTGACGGCGCCCTTCAGTTGCTGTATCGTGAGTTTCTTGAATTCGCTGAGCCGCGCTGCGGTTGCCACGGCACCGGCGCGCGCCTCATACAATTGGGTTTGCAGTTGCTGCAGCGCCATGTCGCTCAACTTTACGGTCCCAATAACAGAAATATCCAGTTCCTTGCGGAGCCGCTCGATTTTCTCCTGCACGAGACGGACCCTGTCCAACTGTTGCGCCACTTCCTCGCGGAGCTTGTCAATTCCCTTCTGCGTTTGCTGCCGCCTGACTTCCAGGCGATCACGCTCAAAAATTTCCGCAACGGTGTTGGCAATCTCCGCCGCCTTACCGCCGTCGTGGTCATAGACCGTGATTTCAATGAGGGAAGTATCTCGGTAACGCCGCACGGACAGTTGCCCCTTGAGGTGCCTGAAAGCGATGTCCTGGGGCAGTTCCACGTTGCTCCCCGGGGTCCGTCGCAGATTAAGACGGTCGATCACCGGATACAGAATCTTCTGGGACTGAATAATTTCGTATTGGGTTTGCAGGAAAAACGGGTCGTACGTGGCCATATCGCGTCCCTCAACCATCGACACCGTGGGTCTTTCCGGCTCGACCTTGATACGGGCTACGGCCACGTAAAGCTTTGGTTGGAATATAGTAATGGTAAAGACCGTCAAAACGACCAGAAGGAACACCAGAAAGACAATCACTTTCCGGGTTCTAATGACGCGCCAATAGTCCAGAAAATGTAACCGCGCCTCAGGGGATAGTTGAGTCGATTCCATCAGTCAGTCAGATTTTGTAAGAGCCACGTACTAAACACCATATTTAGGTCACGCGCAAGCGAAAAAGTCCCGTCCAGCCCTGCCATACAAATCCGCTAGGCACAAGGTTCCTGCTTGCATTTGTCACACATCCCCAAAGGTGCAATAGGCGCAATTATCGTGCCGACCAACCTTGTACCGCTCATAATGGCGACCACTTTCATTCGGACGGGGCCCGGTGGGGATGTGACTTCCTGCAACGGACGTCGGGCGACGGCACGGCTTGCCCATGCCTTCACACGCAAGATCAACCATGCCGAAGCACTAGTATGACACAGTCATTCCGAGGGAAATCTGATTGCTGGAATATGGCGCCACCACCCCCCGATTCGATGTAAGAATCTGATTATGGTTATAATCTGCCCCCCCCGACAGCCAGTCCCTGAATTTGTAGGAAAGACCAAGATGAACTGTCGAGGCTTGCTCATTGGCTGACCCTGTACCACCTGCGACTCGGGAGATGAATGTGCTATACGTATAAGTCAAATCCGCCGAGGCCTGCAGTCGGACCGTAAGCCTGTGGCTTGCCTGAAGCGCCAAACTTGTGTTCTTTTGAGCGCTGAAGCTGCTGGTGATTCCGACACTGGCTTGGGCCAGCGACTCCGCGATGGTGAGCGTGATTGTGTCGTTCGGGCCATAGTTGTAGACTACCGATCCCAACCCCGACGGGGACGAGCTCGTGCTGCCATCGCTCGAATTGCGAACCGAATAACCACCGTTGAGTGTCAGGGACAGACGCGGGTTGAATCTGCGCGCCAGTGATAGATAGACCGTGTTCATGTCTCCGTTCAGCGAGTCGTTGGGTCCGGGATGGACGTAGACGTCTTCAGAGTATTGATAGTTCAGTCCGACCGTCGTGCGCGTGTCGAGTGCATAGAGCGCGGAGAGCGTCCCGGAGAGATCCTCATGGTCGTTGATGACAGCATTGGTCATCGTTTCATATCTCCAGATGTCCCAACTACCACTGGCCGCAACGATCCAGCGGGGCGTCAGCCCGTAGGTCGCACTGCCCCCCACCGCATCGTAAATGTAATTACCAGCATTCGAAATCGAGATGGGCACACCAGTCGGCCCTGTCACGAGTCCCGGTTGAAGGCTGCTGATATAAGCTTCAGAGAGGCCGAACTCCAGCCGCGGGTTGACGATGTAATTCGCCGATGCGCTGAGATTATGAGTCTGCCCGACAGTACCAAGGTGAATATCTTCCGGGTAAATGATTTGGTAGTCGTACTGTACTCCCATAAAAAGCCGTTCAAACGGAACGGCCGCACGGAATCTGATGTCGGAAGTGTCACTGACGCCCCCCTCCGGATGGTCTTGGGTTTCGAAGATGTTATCGTTATACTGCACGCCAGAGCTGAGGCTGACGCCCCAGCTCCGGTTTGGGTCACCAGGCTTCGTGAGATCCCAAGCCGCGAAGGCAAAAGGCTCTGCTAGGAGCGACCAGACCAACACCGGCCACAGGATTGACATTCGCCGGCTTCGCTTCACGGGCCGCGCCCTCGGTTGCCTCCTGCGGGCGCCATTACTCGACGAACTCCAGATTCACGGGCCGCGGCACCAGCGCCGCGTGATACGCGCGCGTAAGCAGACACGCAATGGCCTCGCGGCCTTTCGGCCCCATGTCCAGCGTCAGCGGATTGACATACATTGCCACAAAGCGATCGGTAGTAGCAGCGTCCATGCCACGTCCGAATTGCTTGGCGTACGCGACGGCCTCGTCCCGATGGTCGAGCGCGTAACGGATGCTCGCCGTCAGCAACTCCGAAATCTTCCGCATCAACTGCTTGCCGAGATCCTTGCGCACCGCGTTCACGCCCAACGGCGTCGGCAAGCCGGTGTCCGCATACCACCACTCCCCGAGATCGACAATCCTGTGCAGCCCCATCTGCTGGTAGGTGAGTTGCCCTTCGTGAATGAGCAACCCTGCGTCCACTTCCCCGCTCTTGACCACGTCCATGATCTTGTCAAACGGCACGACCTCAAATTTGAAATTCATCAACAACAGTTTCAACAACAGATAAGCGCTCGTCATCGTTCCGGGCACCGCAATCCGGTCATCGGCCAATTCCCCGATGTCCATCGGTTTTCGCGCCACGACCACCGGCCCGCACTTGTCCCCGAAGCTTCCGCCGCTGCCAAGTAGTGCATACTTGTCCATCACATACCCGTACGCGTGCACGCTGAGCGCAGTCACTTCCAACTCGCCCTCGACTGCCAGATGGTTCAGGCTCTCAATGTCTTTGATCACGTGCGCGAATGTCAACCCGGCGGTGTCGAGCTTGCCGTGCGTTAACGCATAAAACATGAATGCGTCATCCGGGTCGGGGCTGTGGCCGATGCGAATTTCTCGTGGCTCCATGATGGAATGGTTCTCCTAAATAGGTTGCCAAAAGTTCAGGCGGTTGCTAATTCTATGACCTCGCTCAGCCGTTTGCACGAAGAAAAATCTCAACCACATGAAAAGCGCCAGCAAGTTTCGCCGTTTCTCGCGCCTCGATCCCCGGCCCATCGCCCCGGGTACGAAGGCGTCGCGGCTCGTCGCCGACACCTTCCAAGCCTACAACGCCGCCCGCCTTCGGGAAGGCTGCGAACTGTTCACGCAGAAGATGCTGCCGCGCAACGGGCTGGTGGGCGCCAGCCTCACGGGCGCGCTCGTGCCGGCCGGACTCGGAAAATCATGCCTCATTCCGCTCATCAAGGCAGGCTTCATCGACTGGATCATCACCACGGGCGCCAATCTCTACCACGATATCCATTACGGCCTCGACATGAAGCTCTATCGCGGCTCGCCGTTTCTCGACGACATTGAGCTGCGCAAACGTCACATCATCCGCATCTACGACATTCTGTTCGACTACACCGTACTGCTGGGTACCGACGCGTTCATCCGCCAGGTCATCAGCGGACGCGAATTCCAACGCCCCCTGGGCACAGACGAATTCCATCACCTCCTCGGCAAATACGTCCACCAACGCGAGAAGAAGCTCGGCCTGAAAGACAACTCGCTCATTTCCGTCGCCTACCAGTACGGCGTCCCCTGTTTCACCAGCAGCCCCGGCGACAGCTCCATCGGCATGAACGTCGCCGCCATGAGCCTCGCGGGCAATAAACTCCAATTCGACGTGAATCGCGACGTCAACCAGACCGCCGGCATCGTCTACGACGCCAAACGCCACGGTCGCAATTCCAGCGTGTTCATCCTCGGAGGCGGCTCGCCGAAGAATTTCCTGCTGCAGACCGAGCCGCAAATCCAGGAAGTCCTCGGCCTCGACGAGAAAGGACACGACTACTTTCTCCAGATCACCGACGCGCGTCCCGACACGGGTGGCCTCTCCGGCGCGACGCCGGCCGAGGCGGTGAGTTGGGGCAAGGTCGATCCCCGCAAGCTTCCCGACGCGGTCGTTTGCTACACGGACTCGACCATCGCGCTGCCGCTGATCACGGCGTACGCGCTCGACCATGTGAAACCACGCAAACCGAAACGTCTCATCGACCACCGCGACCGTATCCTCCAACGCGTGGCGCGCGGTTATGAAGGGTCGCCGTTTTATAAGAAGTTCCTGGATAAATGAGTTGTCGCGTACGCTCGCCACGCTTGCCACGTTCTACGTGGTTCCCCGTGGCGGCCCGCTGGCCAATCATCAATGAAAGTCAGCAACATCCTCAAAACCGCGCGACCGACGATCTCCTTCGAGTTCTTTCCCCCGAAGACCGACGAGGCGATGACCGGTTTGCTCGAGACCCTCTCACACCTGCATGAGTTGCGTCCGTCGTTTGCCACGTGCACCTATGGCGCCGGCGGCGGCACCCGCGCCCGCACGCTGGAGGTCACGCTCAAGATCAAACAACAATTCGGCCTCGAAGCGATGGCCCATTTCACCTGCGTCGGCCAGACCCTGAAAGACATCGACGGCGTCCTCGAAAACTTCGCGAAACATGGCATCGAAAACGTGCTCGCCCTTCGCGGCGACCGTCCGTCCAACCAGCCCGAACCACCCGAAGGTTGGTTCCCCGATTTCAAGAACGCGGTGGATCTGATCCGTCACCTCCGCAAGCAGTTCGGCAACACGTTCAGCCTCGGGTGCGCCGGCTACCCCGAAAAACATCCCGAAGCGCCCGACTTCGAAACCGATCTGCGGCGGTTGAAGGACAAAGTGGACGCGGGCGCCAACTTCATTATCACGCAGTTGTACTTCGCCAACGAACACTTCTTCCGCTTCGTCAAACGCTGCCGCGAGATGGGCATCGCCGTGCCCATCATCGCCGGCATCATGCCCGTGACCAGCGTCGCCCAGATCAAGAAATTCACCGCCATGTGCGGCGCGACCATTCCCGAGAAAATGCTTGTCGAGCTCAACCCCATCACCGACGATGCCGAAGCCGTCCTGCAATACGGCATCGAATGGTCTGCCCGCCAATGCCGCGAACTCCTCGCCGCGAAAGTCGACGGTCTGCACTTCTACACGCTCAACAAATCTATCGCCACCCGCCAAATCGTCGAAAACCTCCGTCGCGACCGTGCGCTTTTGTAGCAGCGGTTTGCCGCTCTGGCCATCGTCTTAAATCCCAAACGCCCGCTCAACCAACTCCGGCAGAATTTCACCCGCTTTGCCGAGCAGCGACCAGTCGACAGCACGCGAAACGGGTGTCGGGTCGCGATTGATCTCCGCGGTCTTCGCGCCGTGACGGCGGGCGATGTGAATGAAGCTCGCTGCCGGTTCGACCACGGCGCTCGTACCGATGGAAAAGAAGAAATCGCAGCTTTCCAGGGCATCGTGGGCTTCCTTGAGCGCCTGCTCCGGCAGCATCTCGCCGAACCAGACCACCGCCGGCCTGCGCGCACCACCGCACGGGCAACGCGGCGGATATTCCTCCAACGGCACTTCACGCTCCTCGCGTTCGACGCCGCACCGGGTGCATCGCCACACCCAGAGCGTCCCGTGCAATTCGACCACGTTGTTGCTGCCCGCCGCTTGGTGAAGCCGATCCACATTCTGGGTCAGCAATGTGAAGCCGCGTCTCTGCTCTGCAAAATGTTTCTCCAGCCTCGCCAGAGCCAGATGCGCTTGGTTCGGTTTCGCTGTCGCGCATTTCTGCCGTCGCCAATCGTACCAGCGCGTGACCGTCTCGGGATCGCGGTCGAACGCTTCCGGCGTGGCCAGCTGGCTCGGATCGTACTTCGCCCACAATCCTTCCATCGCATCGCGAAACGTCGGAATGCCGCTCTCCGCCGACACCCCCGCCCCCGTCAACGCCACGGTCGCCCGCGCCTCTCGCAGCGCATCGACAAGAGCATCAGGGATGTGAGGTTGCATTTCCACCGCGCGAGTTTATCGCACTTGTGCAACGGAAACGATAGCCGGCCTTCGCCGACCGACCCGCTCCGTTGCCCCGGCTCAAAACTTTTCAAAGAGCTTCAGAAACAGCAGGGCGACACCGTTGTTAAGAACATGCAGCAGTATCGGCAGTCCGAGCGAGCCGCTCTTCCAGCGTGCCCAACTCAGGGCCATGCCGAGACAAAAGATGGGTATGAAATGCGTGACCTGCAGATGCGCCAGGGCAAACAGGAACGAACTGATCAGCATGGCCCCGAAAACACGAACCCGCTTTTCCAAGGCTCCGTAAATCAGGCCGCGAAAAATAATCTCTTCCGCAATCGGCCCAACCATGACGATGGACAAGATCGCCGCCACCGGACTGGCACTCAACGCGTATTTGATGAGCGGAATGGTTTCCTGAACCGTCACCGGCCGATGCATCACCCGCGCCAGCCACTCCACACACCACGAGCCGAACGACAGCGCCACCACGAGCCCGACCAGCGACAACCCGATCACCTTCACCGTTCCCAGCCGGAGCGGCCAGGAGAACGGTTGACCCCAGGGCTGACGCGCGAACGCCAGCGCCGCCGCCAGGATGACCGGAATTCCGGACAATATGATGGCGAACAAGAAATTCTCGGACACTTTGATCAAGGAAAGCAATGCCAGACAAACGATGAGGGCGATTTGCCCCTGAAAGAAGACCGCCAGCCACGCTAGGGAGAATCCAACACGGGGAGACGGCTCGGCGGAAACTTTGAAACTGGAACGCAAGAGCGCGGTCAACTCGATCAGGTAACTCAGCAGGAGCGCGCCGCCGCCGAAAGCGAAGACCACCGGGTAGAGCCGATACGCCTTTTCATATTGCGCCGACAATAGATAGCCGCAGAACAGTGCCCGTCGTGTCGCCTTGTCTTTCTTGATTTCATAGGCTTTCTCAATGCTCGCCGTGGCCTCGTCAAATCGCCCCAACCTCAACAGGCTGAAACCGAGCCACTCATGGGCCTGGGAATCGTTCGGGTCAATGCGCACGGCCTCCCGGAAAGCGTTGACCGCCTGCTCATACCGGGACAGGGCGGCAAAACTGCGGCCTATCCAGTAATCCGCTTCGTTGTTTGCCGGTTGTAATGTAAGGCTTTTCCGAAGTGAAGAGATCGCCTGCTGGTAGTTCTTCTCGTGATAACGGCAAATCCCCAGCCATAGGTGGGCGTCCGGGTCCTGCGGATTCAACGACAGCGATTTTTCAAGGGTCTTGTCGGCTTCGCCGTAGCGCCCAAGTTCGTTCAGGCAATAGCCCAGTGAGAGATAATAAACCGAATTTGTCGGATTGATCGCGATGGCCTGCCGGCACGCTTTCTCGGCTTCGCGGTAGCGCTTCAGTCGGGTCAATGAAGAGTAAAGCCAGTAGTACGCCTTGTCGTTTCCAGGACTCAGGGAAACATATTTCTGATACGCGTCCGCGGCCTTTTCATGGTTTCCCAATGAATAATAACTTCCCGCCAAGTAAAACCAGGTGTTCGTCCTCAGCGGGTTTAACTCCAACGCCTTCTCGTAGGCCGCCGTGGCCTCTTGACGCCGATTCAAAGCAGACAAACTCGCTCCGAGCCAGGCATACGCCGTGGAATTCGTCGGCTCGAACTCGGCAGCGAGACGAAAATCTTCTTCGGCGGCGCTCCAGCGGTTGGAAGCAAGTTCAGCGCGTCCCCGCCAAATCAATTCCGCCGCCGTGTTGGTGCCGGCCCCGTCACTGAAGACCGGTCGCGCAAGGAGTGCCAGGAAGAGCAGGCTCGACCAACGGAGAAAGAGGCTCTTCATGACCGCACAAAGTACACCCGTTCGACCCAAGTATTGCAAGCGATTCATGGACTGCGTTCCTCGACCGGTGTAGCCACGCCTCTGCGAGGCGTGCCCGCCACCCCATTTCGCCCTCATCCGCGTTCCGGTGTAGCGTGGGAAGCCGAGTCGGACGAGACGCCGCTGTCGCCTGTCCCCAGCCCATCCGGCCCTTGAAAGCTTGCCACGTTCCACGTGGTTGGACGTTGACGCCATTAACCAGCCTCATTCCTACCCAAAAACACCCTCCCGGAGTCTGTTTTTCACCATTTATTCCCCATTTTTTGCCCTTTTTTGCAAAACGAACCCAACTCGTATTTTTCTCCAACATCTTCATTCCTAAATACTTCCATATTTTTCAGTTGGGTTCGTTTGGTAAAAAACTACCTTTTTAGGAAAGACCCGTGCCAACCGACCTTCCTTCGCCGTTGGTAGGGCGCGGTGGCCCACCGCGCCGTCCCCGGTGTAGCGTGTTCGGTGTAGCCACGCCTCTGCGAGGCGTGTTCGCCCCCTCTGAGATCTCGAATCTCCGATCTGCAATTCCCCTTGCCTCTGTACGCCCTACGTCTTATGTCAAACAACCATCGCCCCTATACCACCCCCGCAACGCCGCGTCCAGCAAAATTATCGATTTCTGATAGCGACGTCTGACGACACGCCGCCCGCCGTACTCCCGCGGCAATCGCCGACATTCGTGGAAGGTTTGGAAGTTTTTCATTTTCAACACCGATCTCCTCCGACGTGCCCGGTAGGGCGGGCTGGCCCTAGCCCGCCGTCCTGGGACAACCGAAAATCCGTGGGAGGGCGGCCTGCCCCGAATTGCCTCGACTTGCGGCCTTTCCGCGTTATGATGCTGACGTAGAAACCGAAAGGCCGATTGCCCATGAAGGCCAGATTGCTCCTACCATTTGCGGTTTCCGTGTTATTTACTTTCTGCGCCATTTCGACTCATTCACAAACCGTCATCACCTTTGACGACCTCCACGAAACGGGCTCTGGTTCATTCATAAGAGGCACCTACCAAGGGCTTACCTGGAGCAACTTCGGCTGCCTAAGCGGCATCCTTAACCCTACCGATGATTATCCGCACCTCACGAATGGTTTTTACTATGGCGTAGTGTCGGTTTCTAATGTGGCGGTTAACGCCGGTGGCCAGCCCGCGCAGATCGACTCCGTGGCCGATTTCAATTTCCTGAGTGCCTACCTTACTGGCGGGTGGCATAGCAATTTAAGCATTGAAGTCCAAGGATTCCGTGGTGGCATATCGCTGTACGACACAACCGTAGTCGCCAGCGCGACAAGCCCGACTTTGTTTACTTTTGATTACCTCAACGTTGACCGTCTGTATTTCAACTCCTTCGGTGGTGAGGTTGCCTTCGGCTTCGACGGCGGAAACCAGTTCGCCATGGACAATTTCACGTTCGAGTTTGTCCCCGAGCCGTCCACGCTTCTGCTGACCGGTGCCGGGGTGTTGACGTTATGCGCACTCCGCAAACGCAGGCGGGCGTGACGTCAACGCTTGACTCTTGACGCCCTCCAGTCTAAGCGGGTCGCCTCTTTCCACTTCACAAACCGCCTGCGCGGCCACTCTTTTCCAATCTGCCCTCGTTTCCCCGGCGCGATAGGTCTCCGAGAAGAAACCGCCCTCCTTCGGATGGGGTTTCAGCTTCAGCCACGCGATGATTTCCTCTGCAGTCATGCCTGCGCTCGTCTACACAAGCCAACCTCCATCTGCAAGCCGTTTTGCAGGCCTTCACGCAAAAAAACCTTTACACGCCGCTATCAGCGGGTACACTCGCCCGCAACTGAAATAAACACGTGCGGGGCAGCAACGCTGGTGTCGGCCCTCGACTCACCGACCAGCCGATTCGAAGTTCGACTCAAGCAGTGCTCCCCGCTCTACATCCATAAGGAAGCATTATGTCCTCATCGAATCAGGACCAAACTCTCATCCAGCAGCTCATCCAGCAACACGGCGGCTTTGATAGCGCCGACCTCGTCGAAGACATCATCGAGACCGCGTTGCGGCTCATCGACGACAAGGCCAACCGCCTCGACATGAAGGTCCTCACCTCCACGTTGAAGGAGTTGCGGTACGCTTCAAAAATCTTCGCGCCCTTCCGTGGCCGGCGCAAGGTCACCGTGTTCGGTTCCGCGCGCACCAAACCCGAGTTGGCCGAGTACCAACAGGCCGTCGCCTTCGGCAAGGCGATCGTGCAGCATGGTTTCATGGTGATCACCGGCGGCGGCGAAGGCATCATGGGTGCCGCGCAGCGCGGCGCGGGCCGCGACAACAGCTTCGGTCTCAATATCCGCCTGCCCTTCGAGCAGGATCCCAATATCGAGATCGCGGGCGACCGCAAACTGATCAATTTCAAATACTTCTTCACGCGCAAACTCTGCTTCATCAAGGAAAGCGACGCCATCGTGTTGTTCCCCGGCGGGTTTGGCACGCATGACGAAGGGTTCGAGGCGCTCACCCTCATGCAGACGGGCAAGAGCCAGCCCAAACCGCTGGTGTTCGTCGATCGACCGCGCGGCAATTATTGGAAGACGTGGTGGCGGTTCGTCGAGGACCAGCTCTTGGACGAGGCGTTGATCAGCAAGGAGGATCTCGCGTTGTTCAAGGTCACCGACGACGTCGAGGAAGCCTGCCGGGAAATCACCCAGTTCTACAGCAACTACCACTCCTGCCGGTACGTCAAGGATGCGATGGTGTTGCGCGTGAAATATCCGGTCACGGAAAACCTCCTGCGAAGGCTCAATGCGGGTTTCTCTGATATCTGCCTCAATGGCGGGCACTTCAGTGCCTCCGGCCCGTTACCCGAAGAGGAAAATGAGGCGGAACTGAAGGACCTGCATCGCATCGTGTTTCCATTCAACCGCACGAATTTTGGCCGGTTGCGGTCGTTGATCGACGTGATCAACCACCACTAGGTCGCAGGCCGACCGCTCGGGTTCACGGGAAAAAAGATTCGGTCAGCGGCGTGTTTGCCCTGCGATCCAACTACGTCCGCTCTTGCAGGCGCTTCTTGCTGCGTGAGATCTGCTTGCTCCGGTCACGGCGAGGTTTGCTGGAGATGAGCCAACCATCATAAATGCGGCGGAGCTGACTCGGCGGGACGTGCAGAAAAAACAACATCGTCACCCACCAATTCACCAGCGTTGTGCGCACCACCCCGTGTACGCTCCAGCGCCGCCCACTGGTCACCAACCCGGAATGAATGAAGGTGAGACGCCCCGCCCGTCGCAACCGCCGCGTGAACGAAATGTCTTCCATGATCGGGATCTCGGGAAAGCCCCCGAGCGCCTCGAACACCTGCCGCCACACGAAAATCCCCTGGTCGCCGTACGGCAGCCGCAGCCAGCGCGACCGGCGACTGGCAACCCGCGCGATGAACCTGCATAGGCGTCGGCGTGAGTCAATCTGCAGGTCGAACGCCCCGCCCACGGCCCCATCACTGATGATGCGCCGTTGGATCTCGTCCAGCGCCCCGGGCAACAGAAACGTGTCCGCATGCAGGAACAACAGGATGTCTCCCGTTGCGTGACGCGCGCCGAGATTCATCCGCTGGGCGCGCCCCGCCCGCGCGTGAAACACGTAGGATGTGGATTGTTGCGCAATCTCCACGGTGCGGTCGGTCGAGCCGCCATCGACGATGATTAATTCCACGTCCGGACGGTCGGCGAGTTGACGCAACGCCACCGCGAGGTTTCCCTCTTCATTCAGAGTCGGGATGATGACACTGATCAGCATGGCCGCCTAACCGCGCCGTGAACCCTAGCAAAACCCGCGCAGAAATCCAATCATAAACCATGGGAATTTTGCCACCCGCCACTAATCCTTGCCGGGACTGCGATGCGCAACATGTTCCCACTCCAACGTCACCGAGACCACGATGCCGTAGTCGGCTGACTCATGGGTGACACCAATGGGGATGGCCAGTGCAAACTGCAGCGTATCGCTTTGGTTCCAAATCACCCCCGGCGCTACAGAATACAGCGTGCGATCGCGGTTTGACTCGCCGTTGCCTTCGAGCGTGAGATCCCAGTCCCCAATCGACCGAATGATCGCGATGTTGTATTCAAAATCGTCACGCGGGTCATCGCCGCCGTTCGTCACCGCCCGTTGCCAGCCGCAAGTAAGCTCCACGTCGAACAGCTCGAACCATGTCGTGCTTGCCGTAACGAACGGCTCCAACGTCAGCCGCCCCCCGCCGAAACCGCGGGCGCTGTTTCCCGTGGGAATTCCGAACCCGAGGCCGGCGGTCACGGCGAAGGGTTGGTTGGTCACCGGAACGACGCCATACCGCACATCCGCCTCGATGTCTCCGATTCCATCGACCGTGTGCACGTGGTTGGACTTGACGAACTCATAGGGCACGTCGACGTCGAGTTCCCATCGCTTCGTGAGACCGTACGCAAACTCGGTGGTGACAGTGGTTTGCTTTTCATCCGGCATCTTGAGGAACTCGAAGTTGACAGTTGTCTCCAATTCATCAGCGTCTTGCAGCGTAACCGAATTGGCAAGCACCAGTTCGTTGGGGAGTTGTTTTTCCTGCGTCTCTTGTGCCACGGCACAGGACAGCGGCAGGAGCAGCCCGGCCAGCAGGAACACCCGCTTCATCCCAGCGCCCCGAGCACGTCGCCAATGCTGCCACGGATGCCGGTAAAAATCGGCGTGTCGCGCAGCGTGTATTTGCGGACCTCGTGCTCGCGCATTTCCATGACGAGATCGATGAAGTCCTCGGGCTTGCCGCCTTCGAACGCCACGACGAACTCGGGGTCATCCAACCCAAAACAGTAGATGGTATTGATCTTGATGCTCGGATAGCGGTGGCCCGTCTCGATGTGGACGTTCATCATCCGCTGGCGTTCCTCCTTCGGCAACAGGTACCACTCACTGGTTTTCCAGAACGGATAGATGAAAATGTACTTGGTGCGCCCGGGCACGACGCGGCCGCGACGGCCTTCGCTGCCTTCATGCTCGTGGTGGTCCACGTACATCGAGCGCTTGGTCATCCCCAGGTAGCTGTAAGGCGTGTGACACCATTTGCCGAGACTCGTATTGAGCAATTGCGTGCTCATCTCGGTGAAGTCCTCCAGCCGCTCGCTGATGCGCCAGAGCACGAAATCCGTGTCCGCCCGCGTGCCCACCGTCGTGAACGGGATGATCATGGCGCGGCCCTTCCAATCCTTTACCACGCCCTCGAATTCGCTCTTGCCGCGGTCGCGTTCTTCGCGTGACAGCCGCCGCCAGGCGGGATCGACCTTGAAAAAAAGATAGTTGACGTACTGCCGTTTGATCTCGTCGCCCATGGTTGTCGCGCCCGCATTTAATGCTATACTGGCCTCGCGATGCAACGGAAAACAGGCGTGCTCATCTTTACCCACGGCTCGCGCCTCAAGGAAGGCAACGAGATCATGGTCCAACTCGTCGACCAGGTCCGCCGCCGCCTCGGCTGCGACCTCATCGAGCCCTGCTTCATGGAACTCGGCAAGCCGCTCATCCCGGTCGCCATCAAGAAACTCATCCGGCGCGGCGCCAACCACATCTTCGGCTACGCGTTCTTTCTCGTGCCCGGCTCACACCTGCGCGAAGACATCCCGTTCATCTTCGAGCAGACACTGAAGAAATATCCCGGCGTCACCTACGAAATCAGCCCGCCCATGATGGCCGACCCGATGATGATCGATTTCGTCGCCAAACACGTCGAAACCGCGCTCGCGGATTCCGTCCGCAAATGATCCGCCGCAAAACTTCTTGAAGTTGCCCTCCCTTCTGCTTACGCTGCGCCCAGTTCTTTGAGATTCAGCCCGAAGAATTTCGGGCTGTACGTCTCAACACGTCGGCGCAGGGAACGCCGTGAAACTCGGCGACAGTGGCGCTGCTGTAACTGGCTACGAAACCTCATCAGCCATCCAAACGGAGAAGGCGAGGGAGTAGGTCCGAAGCCAGAAGTCAGAATACCGGCCGACGCGTAACTCAACTGTCCTTCGAACCAAAGGAGAATTGTCATGTTCCGTCGCCTGCTGTTGTTCTACGTCGTTCTCGCCGTTCCGTCCGTCCTTCACGCCCAGGAACCGTCCGCGCCGTCAACCAACCGTCTCGAAGAAATCGTCGTCACCGGCGCGCGCATCCCCGCCGCACCCGAGTCCACTCCCACGTCGGTTTCCGTCGTCTCGCGCGACGAGATCGAGGAACAACAGATCCGCACCGTCGATCAAGTGCTCCGTGACGAAGCCGGTGTCGACGTCGCCCGCGCGGGCCAACCCGGTGGCGTCACCTCCGTCTTCCTGCGCGGCGCCAACGCGAACCAAACCCTGGTTCTCATCGACGGCGTCCGCGTCAACAACGCGTTCAACAACGCCTTCGACTTCGCCAACCTTCCGGTCGACAACATCGACCACGTCGAAATCCTCCGCGGGCCGCAGGGAACACTCTACGGTTCGGAAGCGCTGGGTGGCGTCATCAACATCGTCACCAAACAGCCCACCGGGAAACCGACCGGCTCGGCACTTGTCGAAGGCGGCAGCGACGACGACTTCCGCACACGGGAATCGTTCGCGGGCAAGTTCGACAAACTCTGCTTGAGCGCGGAGGCCAGTTACTTCTCGACCGACAACGAACGCATCAACAGCGAGTTCCGCGACTGGAATAACTCGGGCCGGGCGACCTATCAACTTCTCGATCATTTCTCCGTGAGCCTGCTGGGCACGTACGAGAAGTCGCATGCCGGCTCGCCCAATGACCGTTTCACGAACGATCCCAACGACTTCTACAATACCGAAAACTCGTTATTCGCTCTGACACTCGATGGAGGACTTGCCGAATGGTGGAACGCCAAAGTCGTCCTTTCCCACGACCACGAGCGCGGCTTCTTCAGCGGTCTCGAGCCGAACCCGCCGTTCTTCCTCGGGGACTTCACCGAACTGACCGTCGTTGACCGCGACCAGATCGATTTCCAAAATATCTTCACCATGGGTACGCCGCACAAGATTCTCATCGGCGGCACCTACGACAACAGTCACGCGAACGACAACAACACGTATGGCAAGCTTGACCGGACTGTAGACGACAAGGCTGCATACGCTCAATATGAGTTCACGCCCATCGACCGGTTCACTGCCACCGCGGGTGGTCGCGTGGATGATTACACGACGTTCGGCGCACACAGCACGTATCGCTTCGGCGCCCGCTTCACGACCCCGGTCACCGAAACGATTCTCCGCGCGAACGTCGGCACCGGCTTCCGCGCGCCGACTGTCCGCGATTTTTTCCCGCCGTTCGGCAATCCCAACCTCAAACCCGAAGAGAGCCTCGGTTGGGATGTCGGCGCCGAACAACCACTCGCCGACGGCAAGCTGCGCGTCGGCGTGACGTATTTCCAGAACGAGTTCGACGACTTGATTGTGAATGCCTCTCCCGCGCCGCTGAACATTGGCAAGGCGCGCACGTTCGGCATCGAATCGTTCGCCGCGTGGATGCCGTTAACGAACCTGACCCTGCGCGGCTCGTACACCTGGCTCGACGCGCGCGACACCGCGAACGATCAGCGGCTCATTCGCCGGCCCGAGCACAGCGGCAACGTCAGCGCCGCGTACCGGTTCCTGGAACGTTTCACCGCTAACGCCAGCGCGAGCTTCGTCGGCCAGCGGCCTGACACCAACTTCTCGACGTTTCCCGCACAGCGCGTCACCAATGCCGGTTACGCGAGGATCGACTTGGGAGTAAGCTGCGACGTGTGCAAACACTTCACCGTCTTCGGTCGCGTGGAAAACCTGATCGATGACAAGTACGAAGAAGTCTTCGGGTTTCCCGCTCTCGGCCGCGTGTTCTGGGCCGGAGGCGTGGCAAAGTTCTAAACTGCGAAGCCGCTTCAACCCGAACGGCGACACGAGCCTGTCTTGGTAAAACGTCAGGCCGCGCCAATGCGCTCGCGGATCCGGTTTGCGATGGCGTCCGCGAAGGATTTGATCTGGGCGGCATCGGGACCTTCGACGAGGAGACGGGCCTTGGGCTCGGTGCCGGAGTAGCGGAGCAGCACGCGGCCCTGGCCGTTGAGTTTGGCCTCGACGTCTTTGACCAGCTTCATCACGTCGGGCAGTGTGTCCCACGCGGGTTTGTCTTTCACCCGCACGTTCACGACAACCTGCGGGAATTTCGTGCAGGCCTTGCGCAGTTCGCTCAGCGTCTTGCCCGTGTCCATCATGATGCGCAACACTTGCAGCGCGCTGACGATGCCGTCGCCCGTCGTGGTAAAATCGCGAAAGATCATGTGGCCTGATTGCTCCCCGCCGACGTTGAGGTCGTCCTGCAACATCCGCTCGATCACGTAACGGTCGCCGACCTGCGTGCGCACGACCTGTCCGCCCGCCTGGCGAATGGCGTGGTCCAGACCCAGGTTGCTCATCACCGTGGCCACAAGCGTGTTCTTCTTGAGCGTGCCCCGCGCGATCCAATCCAGCGCCGTGATGGCCAGCACGTCGTCGCCGTCAACGAGGCTTCCCGCTTCATCACACAACTGCACGCGGTCACCGTCGCCGTCGTGCGAGATCCCGATGTCTGCCCCATGTGCGCGCACGGCGCGGCAAACCACCTCCGGATACGTGCTGCCGCATTCCTTGTTGATGTTGGTGCCGTCCGGCGCGTTGTTCAACACAGTGACCCTCGCCCCCAATTCCCGCAACACGCACGGCGTGCTCTTGTAGGTCGCACCGTTGCCCGCGTCCACCACAACATGGAGGTTTTCCAGTGTCATCCCTTTCGGAAACGCCGCCTTCGCAAACTCGACGTAGCGCCCCAGCGCGTCATCGATGCGCATCGCCTTGCCAATCTCATCGGCAGTCGGGCGTATCCTCTCGATCTCGCCGCTGAACACCAACCCCTCGATTTGTTTCTCGATCGCATCGTCGAGCTTGTACCCGTCGTCCCGGAAAAACTTGATGCCGTTGTCTTCGTAGGAATTGTGCGAAGCGGTGAGCACGATGCCCGCGTCGGCGCGCAACGAGCGGGTCGTGTACGCGACGCCCGGCGTGGGCAACGGCCCGATCAGCAGCACGTCCACGCCCATCGAGAGAATGCCCGCCGAGATCGCGTTCTCCAGCATGTACCCGCTCAACCGCGTGTCCTTGCCGACGACGATCTTGTGGCGGCCATGCCCTTTGGCGACAGGAGCGCGGGTCCGGAAGACGTACGCGGCGGCGCGACCGAGTTTCAGGGCCGTTTCTGAGGTGACAGGCTCGACATTGGCGACGCCGCGCACCCCATCCGTGCCGAAGAGTTTCTTGGCGTTCCCCATAAAGTTTACGGCCTTTGTTCTACACTCCGTCCCGGCGTGATGTCAACCGAGTGACCCGCGCCGATCCGTACGTCCACTTCCACCCAATGCCGCTGGGCCATTCCTTCAGGAAACGCCAGCGGTGTCAACTCCACGCGCTCGCGGAACGAGGTGCGCCGCCCGGTCACGTCGATGGGCAGCGTGGCGATGCTGGTCATTCCATTCAACAGCATCTTCGGCCCTTTCACCTTCACCGTCGCCGGCTCGGTGACCACGCGCTCAATGGACAGACTGGAAGGCATCTCGCCTGCCAATTGCGGTTGCACCGGTAATTCGCGCTCGATCATCTCATCGACGTTGACGGTGACCTCCGCCGGGTCGATTTCCGCTATTTGCACGCGCCGTGAATGACGCACCGACCGCGGTGTAAGTTTCTTGGTGATCGGGCCGAGACGAGTGTCGTCCGTCAAGTCCACCACCGCCGATAAATCCTGCCGCGACACCTGTCGGATGTCCTCCGGCGTGCCGCGCACCGTCACGGTGATCGTCGCCGCGCTGGTCTGCAGGACAGTCAATCCGGGTCTGGCCTTCACCTCCACGGGCACCCCGTCAATCACACGCGAGTCGCTGGTAATCCCCTTGACGAAAAACCACGTGAACGTCGCCAGCACCAACGACACCACCTTGAGACCGGCATCGCTCGGGAACCACCGCATCAACGCTGCGCCTCCTCGCGTCGTTGCTCGGCGCGCTCCGTTCCATCGCCCGCGACCTCTCCCTCGAATCCTTCCCTTGCGGCGCCGTTCCCTTCCTCCTTGGGCACCGCCTCTCGCATCAGCAAATTGCCGAACCCGCGCCGCACCAGGTCCGTCAACCAGTTGCCGCGGCGGGTGACCGTGGTCAGCGTCGTCGTGAGAAACGCGCTCAGCCCGTCGGCATCCAGTCCCTGCACCAGATGCCCGCGGTGCGCCACTGAGATTTCGCCTGTTTCCTCACTGACCACGACCACGACGGCGTCCGTGTCTTCCGTCAACCCCATCGCCGCGCGATGACGCATCCCGGTGCTCGCACTCAAGCCCTTCCGCTGTGTCAGCGGGAAAACGCAGGCCGCCGACACGATCTGATCGCCGCGCAACACCACGCCCCCGTCGTGTAACGGCGTGTTCGGAAAGAAGATCGTCGTGAGCAACTCCGGGGTCGCCTTCGCGCCAATCGGCACACCCGTTTCGGACACGCCGCGAAACCCGATCTCGCGCTCGACGGCCATCAATCCGCCGCAACGCTTCTGCGAGAGCGAACGCGCCGTTTCCACCAGTACCTCGATCATTTCGCCGCGCTGCTTCGGGCTCGTGAAGAATTGACGGCTGCCGACCTCCGCCAAGGCCCGCCGCAACTCGGGTTGAAAGATAACCAGCACCGCGATGGCGAGGAAGGCGAAAAAGCGGCTGAGAATCCAACTGATCACATCAAGTTGAAAAATCTGGGTCACACCCACAATCCAGAGCAGCACGATGACAAACCCGGTGAGCACGGCAGCCCCGCGCGTCCCGCGGAACAGCACAAACATGTAATAGAAAAACGCCGATAGCAGCCCGATCTCGAAGACCGGCTTCCAATACGCGGCGATGAAATCCCAAACGCGTTCCATGGATTGTTATCTGGCCTGTTTCACTGCTTCCACCATCCGCACCACATCCGTCATCTCGGCCACGTCATGCACCCGCACGACCTGCGCACCCTGCGCGACCGCCCACGCGACCGTCGCGGCCGTTCCCCAAAGCCGCCCGTCCATCCCGGGCCTCCGCCCCGCTTCCCGCTGGCCCAGCAACTTGCCGATGAACGATTTCCGCGACGTGCCCACGAGTAGCGGACAGCCGAGCGAACCGAATTCGCCCAGTCGTGCAAGTATTTGCAGGTTGTGTGCCACAGTCTTGCCGAAGCCGATACCGGGGTCAACGGCGATTTGCGATTTTTTCAGCCCGTGCGACTCGGCAAACGCGACCCGCTCCGCCAGAAACGACCGCACCTCGGCGATAACGTCGTCATAATGCGGACTTTGCTGCATGGTTCGCGGCGTGCCCTGCATATGCATTAACACCACGCCCGCGCCCGCGTCGCGCACGACCTCGACCATCCGCGAGTCGAAGCGCAATGCGCTGATGTCATTCACAATGCGCGCGCCCGCCGCCAAGGCCTGTTCCGCGACCACCACCTTCGTCGTATCCACTGAGACAACCATGTCCCGCAGGCGTTCGATCACCGGCAGCACGCGGCCCAACTCCTCCTCCGCGCTCACGGCCGCCGCACCGGGCCGCGTGCTTTCACCGCCGACATCGATGATGTCGGCTCCCGCGCGCGCCATTTCCCGCGCCTGCTCGACCGCGAGATCCACGCCCAGAAACTTCCCCCCGTCGGAGAACGAATCCGGCGTCACGTTGAGCACGCCCATGATCAACGTGCGCTTCGTGTCCCACTGGAATGGCCCGTTCACACTGCCACTTTACGCCAACGCGGTGCGGACACAAACGGGAAAAACTTTGCCGGGCCGGGGTGACCTGCTACCCTGAAGACTGCATGGCGCATCCGAATTCATTCCGGGCGTTGGTTCTTGAGAACACCGGCGGGACCATCCACGCCGCCATCCAGCAACTTCCCGTGAGTTCCCTGCCCGAGGGCGACGTTCTCGTTTCGGTCGCCTATTCGAGCCTGAACTACAAGGACGCGCTCGCCGTCACGAATCGCGGCAAAATCGCGCGCCGTTTCCCGATGGTACCGGGCATCGATTTCTCCGGCGTCGTGGCGGAATCCAGTTCCAGCCGCTTCACGCCGGGCGACCCGGTCGTGCTCACGGGTTGGGGCGTGGGCGAGGAACATTGGGGCGGATTTGCGCAACTCGCCCGCGTGAAGGCTGATTGGCTGTTGCCACTGCCCGAAGGACTGACGTTGAAGAACGCGATGGGCATCGGCACGGCGGGCTTGACGGCGATGTTCTGCGTCATGGCGCTGGAGGAACACGGCGTCCGACCCGACAAGGGCGAAGTGCTGGTCACCGGTGCGACGGGCGGCGTGGGTTGCGTGGCGGTAATGTTATTGGCCAAACTCGGTTACCGCGTCGCGGCCTCGACCGGCAAGACGGACGCGCACGAGCTTCTGAAATCTCTCGGCGCGCTGGAGATTATCGGCCGCCACGAGTTGGCCCAGCGCGCTGATAAACCGCTCGAATCCGGACGCTGGGCGGGCGCAATCGATTCGGTCGGCGGAGAAACACTGGCGAGTTTGCTCCGACAGATGCAGCGCGACGGATGCGTGGCGGCAGTCGGGCTGGCAGGCGGCGCGGAACTTCACACCACGGTGTACCCGTTCATACTGCGGGCGGTGAGTCTCGTCGGCGTTTCATCCGGGTACGCGTCGATGGACCGGCGGCGCATGGCCTGGAAGCGATTGGCACGCGAGCTACCGCTGGAAACGCTCGAGCGGATCACCCGAACCGCGCGTCTGGATGGCCTGCTCGCATTGTGCGGACAGATGATGGATGGAAATACCCGCGGTCGCGTGGTGATCGATGTGAGCGCGTAAGCCTTGCGGAGCGCTCAGGCGTTGGCAGGCGAGGGCCCGATCCCGGGCGTGGGGAAAGGTTCAGTCTTCAACTCTGACTTGGCCTTCTCGGGCGGCGGAGGCGGCGTCGAAGAGGAAGACAAACCCGGCGGCCGCGCCGGTGGATTCTGGAGCTTCCCGGTGTCGATGATCTCTTCGATCTCCGCGCCGTCGAGCGTCTCGTATTCGAGCAACGCCTCGGCCAGCGCGATGAGTTTTTCCTTGTGGGCCCCGAGAATCTCTTTCGCGCGGGCATAGGCGGCATCGATGATGCGGCGCACTTCCCCGTCGATGTCGCGCGCGGTCTGCTCGCTGACTTCGCGGCCTTTGAAGAGGTCGCGTCCCAGGAACATGTGCTCTTCGTGTTCGCTGACGTTGACCATCCCGATTTTTTCGCTCATGCCCCATTCGGTGACCATCTTGCGGGCAATGTGGGTGGCTTGCTTGATGTCGCCGGAAGCGCCGCTGGTGCAATCGCCGAAGATCAACTCCTCCGCGATACGTCCCCCCATGATGCCGGCGACTTCGTCGAGCAACTGCTTCTTGCTCTCGTGGAACTTATCCTTCACCGGCAGCGAGAAGGTCGCGCCCAAATACATGCCGCGGGGAATAATCGTGACTTTGTGCAGCGGCTCGGTGAAATCCAGTTTGTACATCACCAGGGCGTGACCGGCTTCGTGGTAAGCGGTGACTTTCTTGTCCTTCTCGTCCATTACCCGGCTGCGGCGCTCGCGACCCCAACGCACCTTGTCGCGCGCTTCCTCAAGTTCCTCCATCCCGACGCCCTTCTTGTCGTTGCGGGCGCCCAGGAGCGCCGCTTCGTTGATGAGGTTGGCGAGGTCGGCACCGGAGAAACCGGGGGTGCCGCGGGCGATGACCTTGAAATCCACGTCCTTCGAGAGTTTCACCGCGCGGGCATGAACTTTCAAAATTTCTTCGCGACCGACCAGGTCCGGCATGTCGATGACGATCTGGCGGTCGAACCGACCGGGACGCAGCAACGCGGAGTCCAACACGTCGGGACGATTGGTCGCGGCAATGATAATGACCCCTTCCTGTGTGTCGAAACCGTCCATCTCGACGAGCAAGGCATTGAGCGTCTGCTCGCGTTCGTCGTGGCCGCCACCAATGCCGCTGAAGCGTGAGCGGCCGACGGCATCGATTTCATCAATGAAGATCAGGCAGGGTGCGTTCTTCTTGCCTTGCTCGAACATGTCGCGCACGCGGCTGGCGCCGACGCCGACGAACATTTCCACAAAGTCCGAGCCGCTGATGCTGAAGAACGGCACATCCGCTTCCCCTGCGATGGCCTTGGCCAGTAGTGTCTTGCCCGTGCCCGGCGGGCCGACCATCAGCACGCCCTTCGGGATGCGGCCGCCCAGGCGCTGAAACTTCTTCGGGTCCTTGAGGAATTGAATGATCTCCTCGACCTCTTCCTTGGCTTCCTGCATCCCGGCAACTTCCTTGAACGTCACCTTGCTCTTGTCACGACTCAGCATCCGCGCCCGGGATTTGCCGAAGCTCATTGCGCCTTTGCCGGCCAGCTTGATCTGGCGGACGAAAATGAAATACAACAACACGATGAACAACACGAAGGGTGCCGCCGAGAGCAGCAGATTCAGCCACAATTGATTGGCGGGTTGAAACTCCAGCGGGACATTGTGCTCGGTGAGGAACTTCTCGATGTTGTCGCTCCAAGCAACCTTCGTCGAGTACTTGATCAGTTTCTTCGCGTCGCCCGAATCAGCCTGCTCGTACTCGCCCTTGAGGGTCTCCATGGTGTCGCCACCGCGAACCAAAGTGGCCGTCTTGACTGCTCCTTGCTCCACCAGACTGCGGAGCTTGTAGTACTTGATTTCCTCAACGTTGTCCGACTGGTACTGCCGGAACTTGAGGAACAGCGGTATCATGATCAGGATGACCACCCACAGGAGGATAAATCGTGTCGGGAACCGTGGGTCGCGACCATCGGCTGGTCGTTTCAGGCGGGGTAACCGTGCCTTCTTATTGTCGTCATCTTCCATAAATACATTACATCCGGAGCAATCTACCTCATTGGGAGTCAGTGTGCCAGGTCACAAAACTCATGGGAACCTAGCACACGCACCGGGGCAATGCAACAGGATAGGTTTGCGCCGCCGCGGCGCGCTGCTATGATACCCAACTGAGCATGGTTATCGTCTACTCGCCTCGTTGCCTCGATTACGCCGCCGCCGGCCATCCCGAAAACCCGGACCGCGTCCGTTCCGCCGTCGCCCAGTTGCACAAGGAATTCCACACGTGGGTCACGCCTGTGCCGTGCACCGACGACGACATCCTGCGGGTCCATACCCGTGAGCTGTTCAGCGCCCTGCGCACCGGCGGGTTCGCTGACGCGGACACGCCGGTTTTCCCCGAGATCTTCGAGATCGCGAAGCTCGCGGCGGGCGGCGCCCTGCTTGCCGCCGAACACGCCCTGGCAGGCCGACCCGCCTTTTCGCTGATGCGGCCACCCGGCCACCACGCCGCACGCGATCGCGTCATGGGTTTCTGCTATCTCAACAACCTCGCCATCGCCGTCGCCAGGACGCTCGAGTCCTCACCCAAAGTCCGGCGCGTCGCCATCCTCGATTTCGATTGCCACCATGGCAACGGCACGGAAGACATCTTCCGGGGTGACGAGAGGGTCTTGTTCGCGTCGTTGCACCAGTCGCCCTGTTACCCGGGCACCGGCCTTGTATCGGGCCGCAACTGCCTCAACTACCCATTGCCGCCGGGCACCGGACCGGAACGGTTTCTCGCGACGTTGGACGAGGCGCTGGGTTGCATCCAGGCATTCCAACCGGACTTGCTCGCGGTCTCGGCGGGGTTCGATGCGTACAAGAGCGATCCGATCACGCACATGGAACTGGAGATTGAGACATTTCATGACATCGGCCGCCGCATCGCGGACCTTACCCAGCCGGCACCGAAGTCCGCTGTGCTTCCATGTTTTGCAGTGCTGGAAGGGGGCTATTCGCATGAGTTTGCGAAGTGCGTGGAGGCATTCGTCAGCGGATGGGAGCGACACTGAGGAGTCTCGAGCCGGAAGCCAGCTAATTGTTGACTCCGGGGGCGTTTTTTGCTACTGGTAAAGCTCTTGGGCGAGAGTCGCGGTGCAAGGCACGCGTCGTGCTATTTGGGGTAGGTGACCATGTGTTTCAAGTCACATTCCAGGGCTATGGCGAAATTCGTTGTATTCGCTGGCACCATGCTTTTCTCGCAAGCCGCGTTCGCGCTGCTGACGACCAATATTTGGATAAACAGTGCCTCGGGTAAATGGGAAACGGCGGGCAATTGGTCGTCGGGTGTCTCGTCGAATGGCGACACCGCAAACATCATCAGCAACAACACCAGCAAGACCGTCACGGTGGACTCTTTGTCCTCGTCCGGGGGTTCCTCGATGACCATCAGCAACATGCTGATCTGGGGCGGGGCGTTGGGCTCCACGAATACGCTGCAGATC
>JBEKYJ010000009.1:0-37759 GCA_049511095.1 Verrucomicrobiia bacterium | reverse complement strand
GCCATCATGGACAAGTACGATCCGCAAAAGTGGATTGGATTGGTCGTGGACGAATGGGGGACATGGTACGATGTCGAACCGGGGACGAATCCCGGTTTCCTCTACCAGCAGAATACATTGCGCGATGCCCTCGTGGCCGGCATCAATCTCAACATCTTCCACCAACATTGCGACCGCGTAACGATGGCCAACATCGCGCAGATGATCAACGTTCTCCAGGCGATGATCCTGACGGACAAGGAGAAGATGGTGCTCACGCCGACCTACCACGTCTTCGAGATGTACCAGGTGCATCAGGACGCGACGCTGCTGCCGGTCGAACTTACGTCGCCCGACTACAAGATGGGCGAGAAGATCGTGCCCTCGTTGCAT
Source organism: Verrucomicrobiia bacterium (assembly GCA_049511095.1). Lineage (GTDB taxonomy): Bacteria > Verrucomicrobiota > Verrucomicrobiia > Palsa-1439 > Palsa-1439 > Palsa-1439. Next base: position 37,387 of record JBEKYJ010000009.1, on the reverse strand, counting down.
GCCTCTGCCTCGCGCGACAAGGCCGGTCGCATTCATCTCTCGCTCGTCAACCTCGACCCGCACCATGACCTGCCAGTCGCCGTCAAGCTGGCCGGAGCGGAGGCCAAGACCGTTACCGGTCGCGTCCTTACCGCCGCGTCGATGGACGCGCACAACACTTTGGAAAACCCCGACGCGGTGAAGCCGTCGTCATTTAACGGATTTGAGCGGAAAGGCGGGGACATTGCACTGGCGCTTCCCGCGAAGTCCGTGGTGATTATGGAGATCCAATAGCCGTCAACGGGTTCCCAGTTCGCGAACCCGGGCAACAGTACAACAGGAGGACAGTATGCGCCGCAAAACAATACGTTGGGTCATCACCATCCTGTGCGCCACGCTGACCGTTGCGGGTGGCCGCGCGCTGGCGCAGGGGAAAAAGAAACTCAAACTCGCGTTCATCACCAACAATGCGGCGGATTTTTGGACCATTGCCCGCGCCGGCTGCAACAAAGCCGCCGAGGAATTGCCAAACGTGCAGCTTGAGTTCAAGATTCCGGGCGACGGCTCGGCGGCGACGCAACGGCGCATCCTCGATGACCTGCTGGCCAGTGGCGTGGACGGCATTGCCATCAGCCCGATCGATCCGGCCAACCAGACCCTGTTCCTCAATGAGGTGGCCAAACAGACGTTGCTCATCACCCACGACAGCGACGCCCCGAAAAGCGGGCGGGCCTGCTACGTGGGCACGGACAATGTCGCGGCGGGGCGGCAAGCCGGCGAGTTGATCAAGAAAGCTCTCCCCAATGGTGGCAAGATCATGATTTTCGTCGGCACACTCGACGCGCAGAACGCCCGCGAGCGGTTCGCCGGCATCAAGGAATCGCTGCAAGGCTCGAATGTGCAGATTATCGACACCCGCACTGACGATAACGACCGGGTCCGCGCCAAGGCCAACGTGCTGGATACAATCGTCAAACACTCCGATGTTGCCTGCCTCGTCGGCTTGTGGAGTTACAACGGCCCGGCGATCCTCAACGCTGTGAAGGAGTCCGGCAAGGCCGGGCAAATCAAGATCGTGTGCTTCGATGAAGAGGAAGAGACGCTGGCCGGTGTCCGCGACGGTGCGATTTTCGCCACCGTTGTCCAGCAGCCGTACGAATTCGGCTACCAGGCGATCCGCCTGATGGACAAGGTGCTCAACGGCGAGAAGTCGGCAATCCCGGCCAACAAACAAATCATCGTGCCCACGTTGGCCATCGACAAGGCCGGTGTTGACGCGTTCGCGGCCAAGCTGAAGAAACTCCGCGGCCGGTAAGATCATGTCGGCGCCATTGCTCGAGCTGAAGAACATTACCAAGCGCTTTCCCGGCGTGCTCGCGTTGGAGGACGTGAGCGTATCGGTGGGGCGCGGCGAAGTGGTTGCGCTCATCGGCGAAAACGGCGCGGGCAAGTCCACGTTGATGAACATCCTCGGCGGCGTGCATCAAGCCGATGCCGGGGAGATCTGGTTTGACGGCCGGCCCGTTGCGATTCGCAACGTCGCCGACGCCCTGTCGCTGGGCATTGGATTCATCCATCAGGAACTCCATGTCCTCGACAACTTCGACGTGGCCGCCAACGTGTTCCTAGGGCGCGAGCCGGTCTGGGGCGGCCCCCTGCGGTTGATTGACCGTGGACGAATGGCCCGCGAGAGTGAGGTGTACCTGAAGCGTTCCGGCCTCGCGATCCCGGCGTGGACGCCAGTACGGGAGCTGTCGCTGGCGCAACGGCAGATGGTCGAGATCGCCAAGGCGCTCTCGCAAAACGCCCGCTTGATCATCATGGACGAACCGACCAGTTCTCTCACGCTCTTAGAAACGGAACGCTTGCTCGCCACGGTGTGCGATTTGAGCGAGCACGGAGTCAGCGTCATTTACATCTCGCACCGGCTGGGTGAAATCGAGTATTGCGCCGATCAGGTGGTGGCACTGCGCGACGGTCGCAACGCGGGGGAATTGCGAGGCAGCGAAGTGTCGCACCACAACATGGTCTCGTTGATGATCGGCCGGAAGCTGGAAGACCACTACGTTCACGGGAAGGGACCGCAACCACCGGCGTACTTCCGGGTGGAAGATATGCGCACGCGATACCGGCCCCGGCATCGGATCAGCTTTGACGTGGCGCGTGGCGAGATCCTCGGCTTTGCCGGCTTGGTCGGTGCGGGCCGCTCGGAGATGGCGCAGGCGGTGTTCGGTGTGGACGCCCCGCTCGCTGGCACGGTGTCGATCGAGGACCGGCCCCTGACGATCCGCAGCCCGCGCGACGCCATCGCCGCCGGCATCTTCCTCGTGCCGGAAGACCGCCGACATAGCGGCTTGATCACGGAGATGACGGTGCGCGAGAACATTACACTGGCCGGGTTGCGCCGCTGCGCCAAGTGGTCGCTGGTGCGCGCCGACCGCGAAAACGAAATCGCGCGCCGGCAGGTGGATGCATTACGCGTCAAAACGCCGGACATCGAAACCCAAGCGATGAACCTCAGCGGCGGCAACCAGCAGAAGCTCGTGCTCGCGAAATGGCTGTCGCTTGAGCCGAAGGTGATCATCTTCGACGAGCCGACGCGCGGCATTGACGTCGGTGCGAAGGCGGAGATTTACCGGCTGATGCGCGACCTCGCCGACCGCGGCGTGGCAGTCATCATGATCAGCAGCGACATGGAGGAAGTGATCGGTGTCAGCGACCGCATTGCCGTGATGCACGAGGGTGAGATCAGCGGTTTTCTGAAACGCGACGAGTTCAGCGAACAGGCGATCATGCACCTGGCGGTGGGAAGGAAAGCCGCATGAAGAAGGAACTCGGCATTACGATGTTGTTGGTCGTGTTGTGCGGGACCACGGCGATGCTGAACCACCGGTTTCTCGGCACGGCCAACCTGCAGAACATGGCGCGGCTGATCGGCATGTACGGGATCTTTTCGATTGGACTGGGCCTGATCATCATTACCGGCGGCATTGATCTGTCGGTCGGCTCGGTGTTTGCGCTTCAGGGTGTGGTGCTGGCGATTCTGCTGCGGGAGTGGCAGTGGCCTTGGATGATCGCCGTACTGGCCAGCCTTGTCGGCGTGATGGCGTTGGGGCTGTTTCATGGACTGATGGTCGCGCGAGTGCGGATGCAGCCGTTCATCGTCACGCTGTGCGGTCTGCTGTTCTATCGCGGGCTGGCGCGGTTCATTGCCAACGATGAGACGAAGGGCTTCGGCACGGAAGGCTTCGGGATGCTGCGCGAGTTGGCCACCGGCAACATCGGACCGCTGCCGATGCCGTTTGTGGTATTGATTGTGGTGGCGGTCATCGGCTACGTCGTACTGCACCGCTCGGTGTACGGGCGGTATCTGTATGCGGTCGGCCGCAACGAAGAGGCCGCGCGCTACTCCGGGATCGACAGCCGGCTCGTCATCCTCAGCGCGTACGTCATCTCGATGCTGTTGGTGGGCGTATCGGGGGTGTTGATCGCGTTCTATACCAATTCGATTTCGCCGGCTAACCACGGCTCGTTTTACGAGTTGTACGGAATCGCGGCGGCGGTGCTCGGCGGCTGCAGCCTACGGGGCGGCGAAGGTTCGATCCTAGGCATTGTGATCGGCGCGGCGCTGCTGCAGGTGCTGCAAAACCTCGTCAACCTGCTCGGCATTCCCAGCTCACTCAACTTCGCCGTGATGGGCGCGGTGATCTTCTTTGGCGTGTTGGTGGACCAGATGCTGCGCGACCGGCGCAGGCTGAAGACAACATAAAAAAGTGGTCACGGACACCGTTGGAGCCGCCACCAATGCCCCCACCCGCTGCTACTGCGTGCGGCGAGTCCTGTAGCGCTTACCGGCGATCGTCCTCAGCAATCGAATCTGAAAGCTCGTTGCGATCGGTGGCCTGAACCGGAAAGTATTGCCCGAGCAGCTTGCCAGCGGTGTCGATGCCGTGAACGATTCCGTCGGTGAACTTTCGTTGCCGAAACAACTCGCGCATGGCCCCGGCGACCTGTTCCCAAAACGCTTCGCCGCATTTGGCATGCACGGCCACGTCCCCCAGAATGGCGAAATTCTGCGATTCGGGCGCAATGAAAATCAGCACTGCGTTGCGATAGCTGGTTTTGTCCATGCCCAGCTTCACGAACTGGTGCGCGGCGGCGTGGCGCGGGTCGTGAACCTTGCGATGGCTCACATACACGCGGATCTCCCCCGACGTGTGTTTCTCCGCCGCCGCAATGGCCGCGGTAATTCGGTCGTGATCCATCTCGGTCAATAGATGTTTCGTCTTCATCGCCTCACCAGCTTCCCCCGGCGCCGCCCCCGCCGAATCCGCCGCCGCCCCCCGAAAACCCGCCACCACCGGAGGAGAACCCACCCCCGCCGGAAGAAAAGCCCCCGCCGCCACCGCTAAACATTCCACTCATAATGCCATAGCTGATGGCTCGTCCGGCTCTCGTGTACACCGTGCCGCTCGCCGCGTTGCTTAGCAGCCGACTGAGGAGGATTAGAATCGCGAACGCCAGGAAGAGCCCGAAGGCCCAGGGTGGCATCGGCGATTGATTCGTCAGGGATCGATCCGCCGCGGTATGACCGGTGCCTTTGTATTCACCTTTCGTCGCCTGAAGAATGGCCGTCACGCCCGCGCGCAAGCCGGAATCAAAATCGTCGTTGCGCAGGTACGGCTTGATCTCGCTCTCAATAATTCGTTTCGCCAACGCGTCGGGCAGCGCCCCTTCCAACCCGTACCCCACCTGGAGGTGCATCTTGTGGTCTTGGACGAAGACGAACAGCACCGCGCCGTTGTTCTGGTTCTTTTGGCCGACGCCCCACGATTGCGCGACACGAACGGTGTAATCTTCGATCGAAGAATCCGATTGCATCTTCGGATACACGGCGACGAGGATCTGGCTCGATGTGTCGCGCTCGAACTGTTCGAGATGTCGGTTCAGTTCGATCGCGGTCGCGGGCGACACGACGTGAGTGTAATCGTTGAAATACGCCTCTGGCCTCGGGGGAATGACCTCCCCCGCGGTGGCCCGCGTGGCGAACAATACGAGAAAGATGCAGATAGATCTCATGAGCGACGGTGACGGCGGTTACTTCGCGGGCGTTCCCTGAAAATTGAAATCAACTTTTGGCGGAGTCTCTGCGCCGGCGGTGGCGGTGAAATAGGGCTTCTCCTTGAAATTGAAATAACCCGCGTACATCAGGGTCGGGAAGCTCTTGATGGCTGTATTGTATTTCTGCACGATGTCATTGTACCGGCCACGTTCGACGGAGATGCGATTCTCCGTGCCCTCCAATTGCGCCTGAAGCTCGAGGAAATTCGAGTTCGACTTCAGTTCAGGATAGCGTTCCACGACCACGAGCAATCGGGAGAGGGCGCTGCTCAAGCCCGCCTGCGCCTTCTCGAACTCGGCGAATTTGGCAGGATCGTTCGGCACCTGGTTTGGGTCGATCTTCCCCACCGAGGCGCGGGCCTGGGTGATCTCAGTCAATGTTGACTTCTCGAAGTTCGCCGCCCCCGAGACGGTGGCGACGAGGTTCGGAATCAGATCGGCGCGGCGTTGATACACGTTCTGAACCTGGGCCCACTGTTTCTCAACCTCCTGCTGCAGACTGACCAAGCGGTTGTAGCCGCAGCCTTGTACCAGAGTCATTATCGCCAGCGCCCCGACAATCATCCGCTTTTGCATGGTTTACCTCGCTTGGTTCGGTCAATGTTCAACAGAATACTGCACTCCGCATTGTTTTCAAAGCAATGCCAAAGTTCTTGGGTCTGCCTGCCGCACCGGGCCTTGTTCAGTAGCTGAAGCTGCTGTGCCCAATAAACTCGCGCAGGATCGAAGTCGGTGGCACCAGATGATCGGAGACGCCAAGGAAGCTGGACAGGAAAGCCAGCAGCCGCCGCGCTTCGGCGTATTGCGGATGGTGCGGTTTGATCTCAACCAGCAGCGGCTCGACGAACGGTTTGAGAACCGCCAACTCGTAATCCAACGCCGAGTTGAACGCGATGTCAGCCTCCTGCTGGTAAGGGAATATCCAGGTTTTCTCGCCGCGACGCACGCTGGGCCACATGGTCAATGTTGCCAGTGCCGAGTTGCCGCGGAAGTTGTTGTCCCGCACCATCCGTCGCACCAGGCGGTTGTCCGTCGTGGAGATGCGGTTGTTCGAATCCAGATTCAACTGGGTCAGGGCGCTGACGTAGATTCGTAACTTGTGCGCGGATGGCACGGACTGGGTCAGGCGGGGATTCAGCCCGTGAATACCCTCGACCAAGACGATCTGGCCGGGTCCGATGCGCAGTTTCACGCCGCGATACTCCCGGCCGCCCTTCTCGAAATTGAAACCGGGCAGTTCCACCTCATCACCCTTGTCCAGTCGCATCAGGTGCTCGTTAAAGAGCGGCAGATCAACGGTCTCAATGTTCTCGAAATCGGGCTTGCCATTCTCGTCCAGCGGCGTCTGCTCGCGGTTGACGAAGTAATTGTCCACCGAGATGGTCACCGGCACGAGGCCATTGACGCGCAACTGGACGGCCAACCGCTTGGCAAAGGTGGTTTTACCCGAGGAGGACGGCCCGGCAATCAGGGCCCATTTGATGTGCTCGCGGTGTTCGAAGATATGGTCGGCGATTTGCGCGATCTTCTTCTCGTGGAACGCCTCGGTGATCTTGATGAAGTCGCTGATCTCCCGGCTGGCGATGATCTCGTTCAACCGGCCCACTGTGTTGACGCCGAGGATGCGGCCCCATTCCTTGTGCTCCTTAAAAATCTGGAACAACTGCGGCTGCGGCTCGAACGGGGGTAACTGCTTCGGGTTCTGTTGCTCGGGGACTTGCAGCACAAAGCCCGGCGGGTACGAAATCAGCTTGAACAACGCCAGCGCCCCCGTGCTCGGCGCCAGCGGGCCGTGGGCCAGGTCGGAGAAATTCTCACACCAGCAGGTCGCGATCTTGGGCGGATTGCGGAAACGCAGCAGATTGTATTTGTCCCACTGTTTTTCCTGTTCGAACCGGCGGACGACTTCGGTGAAGGCGATCTCGCGCCGTTCGATGGGGATATCGCGCTCGACCAAGGCCCGCATGTGCTGGTCGATGCGCTGCATTTGTTCATCACAGATACCGGACTTGCCGTCCATCTCGAAGCTGCAGTAAAAGCCTGTGCCCAGCGAGTGCTGCACCGCAAAACGGGCGTCGGGGAACAATTCCTTGACCGCTTTGGCCAGAAGAAAGCATACCGCGCGGTGGTAGATTCGGAAGCCGTGCGGGTCACCCCGCGTCAGCAGCGTGACGTCGCTGTCCACCTCCAGCGGGTAGGAGAGGGAGACTGCGTCGTTATTGACCAGCGCACCCAGGTAATCGAGCCCCTCCGGCGAGCGGCGCTGGGGCAGGATGTCGCGGACGTGGGTGCCGGCAGCGCAACGAATCTGGGCGCCATCGTCCAGCGTGACGGTGATTGTGTTAAGGTTTGTATCCATTCCAATTTCTCGCGACATCTGGGAGCACTTCTCGATGCTTGGAAACGTATGGATTCCCAAACCCTGGAAGAAAACGGCTCGCTTTCCTGCAATGTCGAGCGGTAATTATACGCGGCTTTCTGATGATTGGAAACTCTTTTCGTGCAGTGGCTGTGCCCGCCGCCTGTTTTGCTTGATGTTTCGTGCTCGGGAACTTAACGTTCCCGCAAGGATTTGTTCGTCCCGACGGAGAAAACTCGATGAACGACATGATACCCACGGAGTTCATTCGCCGCATTCCGAAGACCGACCTGCATCTGCATCTGGATGGCTCGCTACGCATCCCGACGTTGATTGAGCTGGCGAAGCAACAGCGGATCAAGTTGCCATCGCACTCCGAGGATGGACTGCGACAGTTGGTGTTCAAGGACAAATATGCCAACCTGCCCGAGTACTTGAAGGGATTCGCCTACACCTGCGCGGTGATGCAGACGGCCGAGAGTTTGGAGCGCATCGCCTACGAGCTGGCAGAGGATAACCTCGCGGAAGGCGTGCGCTACATCGAGGTGCGGTACGCGCCGCAGTTGCACATCAACGACCGGCTCAACATGGAAGAAGTCGTCGCCGCCGTTTGCCGTGGTCTGGGGCGCGCGCAGAAACGACACAATCAATCCAAGGCGGTCAGCGCAGGCGCGGACGTTCCCTTTCACTTTGGCGTTATCGTGTGTGCGCTACGGTTCATCCTGCCGCAGATGTCGCCGTACTATCGGCGATTGTTTGAGGTGATGGCCTACGCATCCCCGAGGCAGGTGTGCATGGCGGCTTCGATGGAATTGGCGCGAGCGGCGGTGGACTTGGCGCACAACAAGGGGTTGCCGGTCGTCGGCTTCGATCTGGCGGGCGCCGAAGCGGGTTATCCCGCCGATGATCACAGCGCGGCCTACCAGTACGCGCATTCCAACTTCATCCGGAAAACCGTCCATGCCGGTGAGGCCTACGGGCCGGAGTCCATATTCCAGGCGATCACGAAATGTTACGCCAACCGCATTGGCCACGGCACCTGGCTGTTCGCGCACCAGATGATTCAGAACCCGAACATCCCGGACCCCGTGGCGTACTGCCACCATCTGGCCGAATACGTAGCCAGCCAGCGCATCACCATCGAAGTCTGCCTCACCAGCAACGCCCAGACGCTGCCACGGATGCGAAACCTCTCCCGCCATCCGCTGCGTCAAATGCTCGACCACGAGTTGTCCGTCTCCATCTGCACCGACAACCGGCTCGTGTCCAACACTTCCGTCACCAATGAACTACGCCTCGCCATCGACAAGGTGAAAATGACTCCCCGCGAACTGCGTAATGTCGTCATCGCCGGCTTCAAGGGCAGCTTCTTCCCCGGCTCCTATCGCGAGAAACGTCATTTCGTGCGGCAGGTCATCGATCGCTACGAGGCGCTGGCAGGCAAATACCCCGGGCTTATGTAGACGCGCAGAGCGTTTGTACTCTCTTGAGCAAATGCGGAGAGCGTTTACAGGACAAGCAGTTCAGGCAGGCGATTGTGGCGCTGGAGAGGGATCTGCGGGAGCATCGATGACGTCCCGTATTTTTTCAGCGAGTTCTCGTATGCAAAATGGTTTCTGTAGGTAGCCCCGCAGACCTTTCTTGAACATGTTCTCGGCCACGGATCCTTCGCAGCCTGTCAGTAAGACCACCCGCACATTTGGATTGAGACGTTGCAGGTTCTCGAAGACCATATCGCCCGACATTTTGGGTAGCAGGAAGTCCAACAGAACCATGCTGATCTCCGGCCCCCGTTCTTCATACAACTTGATGGCTTTATTCGGACAGGAAGCCGTATGAACCCTGTAGCCTTGGCCGGCCAACGCCGCCTCGAGAAGGCTCAAGAATCCTTCCTCGTCGTCGATGGCGAGAATGCCAGCTGGTTGGGGGCAATTGCCGGGAACCATATTTTGGGAAATGAGCATACAGCTTGCCAGCCCAGTCGATTCCCGTCTCCGGCGCAGCGGTTAGCTTCAGAAACTCAACTGGTTCTGACGAACCAGCCGTTGCTGAGTCCCAAGGACTTGGGATGGATGAGGGCAGCACGCGTCCGCCAGCGGAAATTGGCGGGAGTGACGGGGCTCGAACCTGAGGCGTCTTGCGATTTTCCTGAGGGTTTCGAGGGAAGAGATGATCGTGTTCACAACTGCGCTCACAAGGAAATGTCTCAGATTGGCACGGATGCGGAGCGGCAGGAGTTCGTCAACCGGTCACTTGACATGCTTCAGAAACGGACGAGTATTTTGACCATACGGGTTTGACTTTCCACGCGCAACCACTAGGATTCATTTGTTGTGAGTATCACGATCATTGATGGCTTGGTGGCGGAGCATCGCGTGTTCTTGACCATTTTCGACCAGATTGAACGCTCATTGCCCGAGATCAAGACAACGGGCGAAATCGCGTTGATTTGCGGCATCCTGGAGAGGCTAATCCACGACCACGGCTCGGCGGAAACAGATCTGGCCTATATCACGTTCGATCATGTGTTGAAGGAGCAAAATCGATGCACGCGTCTGACCCATGACCATGAGGAGATCGATGGGCTTTTGCGAGAGGTGGGAACGATCAAGGATCTCTCGGAAGCCCGCTCCCGACTGAAGGTAAGCTTGAACGCGTGTCGGATTCACTTCAAAGACGAGGAACGCAACGTGTTTCCGCTGATCGAGAAGACGGTCCAACACGAGACGCTGGTGGCATTGGGGAGGGCCTGGAAATCGCAATCGTATTTGACGCAACCCCCTGCGGAACGAGAGCGTCCTGACTCGTCCAAGAAGAAAAGCTAAGAAAGGGTGAGTTCGATTTTCGTTGGTCACCGCATCAGTGCAGGATGACGATCGAGGCGAGGCTTCTCTCCGGCGATTTGACTGCCTCATCCTTGGAATGTGTCAGATAGTCAACGACTGACTCCTTAGACTGCCTCTTTCCCCTTGTAGCTTGAGGATGATTGTGCTATTGTGACTTTGGGCAAAGTGGTCGCCCAGAAAGGGATGCAACACGCGGGTTGGCTGGGCAGACAGACAGATTGCCCGCCTGCCGTGGGGTTGTGTTGCGGGGTGTAAGTACGGTGAGGTTTATTCGTAAGTCCTTCGTGCGGAATGTGCTTCCGCTCATCGTCAGCGCGGCGGCGCTATTTCTGCCCGCATTTCAGGCTGCCGCCATCATCAGCACCAACCTGAACCTGCAGATGCAACTCGGAAACCCCTCCGGGGCTAGCAACGACCCCAATAATCACTTCCATTACCTCATCCAGCGCACGGTCGAGACCATTGATTACAGCGATACCAATGGCTGTCCCAACTGGGCCAGTTGGGATTTGACTACCACCGATACTTGCTGTGTCGCGCGCACGGACGCCTATGCGCAGGACACGAGCCTGCCGTCGGGCTTCCGCAAAATCACCAACGGCACTTTCACGGGCTATGATCGTGGCCACATGTGCCCGTCGGCAGATCGCCTCGATACCACGCCTGACAACACATTGGTTTTCCTAATGTCGAACATGATTGTGCAGGACTCGAAAAACAATCAGGGCGTTTGGGACGCCTTCGAAGGTTACTGCCGCACCCAACTCACCTCCCAGGAATTGCTGATCATTTGTGGGCCATACGATTTCAGCACGGTTACTGCCGGCGCGAGTAAGGTCTACATTGCTTCCAATATCTTCAAGATCGTCGTCTGCGCTCCGTTGGGTGCCGACACCGCGCTCGGTCGTATTACCAACGCCAATCCCAGCTCCATTCGCGTCATCGCCATCGAAACTCCCAACGATGACTCTGTGTCCGGCAAGGCGTGGACGACTTTCGTTACGTCTGTCAAGCAAGTCCAACAGGACACCGGCTACAACTTCTTCAGCGCCTTGCCCAACAACCTCGGCTGGGTGCTGCGCAGTAAAGTCGACGGTCAGACCCCGGCCGCCCCGGGCATCACCAGCTTCGCCCCGCCCAGCGGCACGGTCGGCGCCAGCGTCACCATCACCGGCGCGCGCCTTGATACCGTCACCAACGTCTTTTTCAACGGCACCGTTGCCTCCTACACGATTACCGCCACGAACCAAATCACCGCCACCGTTCCCGCAGGGGCCACCTCCGGCACGATCACCGCCAAGGGACTTGGCGGCAATGGCACCAGCTCCTCCAGCTTCACCGTGACAACCGCAGGCAACCCTGACCTCGCCATTACAAAGTCCCACACCGGCACCTTTACCCAGGGCGACACCGCCGATACCTATACGATCACCGTCAGCAACGTCGGCACTGCTGACTCCAGCGGTTCAGTCATCGTTTCCGATGCCGCCCCCGCTGGACTGACCATCACCGCCATGAGCGGCTCGGGTTGGACCGCTGACCTCGGCTCGTCCACCTGCACGCGCTCCGACGCCCTCGCCGCCGGCGCCGGGTACCCGCCCATCACCGTCACCGTCAGCGTCGCCACCAACGCCGCCGCCAGCCTCACCAACACCGCCGCTGTCTCCGGCGGAGGCGATGTCAACGCGGCCAACAACACCGCCAACGACCCGACCGCGATCATCGCCCTGACGCCCATCCAATCCTGGCGGTTGCAATACTTTGGCACCACTAACAACACGGCGGCCGCAGCCGACACAGCCAACCCCATGGGCGACGGCGTGGCCAACTTACTTAAGTACGCCCTCGGCATGGATCCGCTGGTCCCGGCTACCAGCCCGGTGGTCGTGGACATCAGCACCGGCTTCCTCCGCCTGACTGTGCCCAGGAACCCGAGCGCGACCGACGTCACCTTCTCTGTGGAAGTGACCGACGACCTGACGGCGTCTTCCTGGACGACCGCTGGGACGACTGTTGATGTGAACACCGCAACCCTGTTGCAGGTCCACGACAACACGCCGGTTTCATCGGCCACCAGCCGATTCATCCGCCTGCACGTCAGCCGCCCGTAGCTGTGCGCCGGGGGATTTCGAATTGAGGCATTCGCGCAAGAGACGTTGTTGCAACCAATGGGCAATCGCAGAAATCGCAATCGTATTTGACGCAACCCCCTGCGGAACGAAAGCGTCCCGGCTCGTCGAAGAAGAAAACCTAAGAAGGGGCGGAAGGCAGCAGCAAGTAGCCGAGTAGCCAAGTAGCTGAGGGGAAAGCGGGCGTTTCGCCACAAAAAGGCACAAGGGGCGCGAGGAGAGGCGGCACGGACGCACACCGACTCACACTGACTTTCGCGGACGTGTGGCGGACACAGGACGAGTGAGGCGCGGCGTCTGGTCATGGTGACAATCGAGGCGAGGGTTTTCCCATGCGATTTGACTGCCCCACCCTCGGAATATGTCAATAGGCAAGACCCCCTTAGACGTGATTCCAATGCTCTTTTCGACAGTGCGGCGTCCTCGACGACGGATTCGTTTGGGTTATTGACCACCATCGCCTTTCGTTTCGGTAGAAGTCGAAGTTCCTATCTTCGCACGAGCGTTCTTCAGTTCGCGGTAGTGCACCTTGCCTCCTACCGAACTGAGTATTGCGGCACATTCATGGAATACCACTTGTGTCGCACCGGCTTGCGCAAACTCCTCCGGTTCATTTGCAGCCATGCGCAGACGCACTGCCATCATTTTACCGAGTTCCTTAAACCGGTCTCTGTCCGTTGTTCCCATCCACAGATAATCCACAAATGTTTCCTCAAGGCGTTTAGGATAAGTGCTATTCCGAAGCTTCGTAAGTGGAATGAAGTTAAGATGGCCCATTGGTTGTTTTGCCGCGTTACGAACTGCGGGTGTTATCAGCTGTCGTTCGACAAGTAGCCGCATGCCCTTGAATCCTGATTTCTCAACTGAGATGGCGTCAAGCAGCGCCGCGCTGTAGAGCATCAATTGCACTTGCGACAGCGGCCCGCCAAAGGTCTTTGCTGTACGCAATTCATCCTTATCATTGTGGCGGACAATGCAGCCTCGCAACCATACTCGGCGTCCTACATCTTCAAATGCCGCAGTGTACATCCGCTTCGCGACTTCCAGTGCCGGTTGAACTTCTGAGAAAGTCAGAGCTACAGCATCCGACTCCACCAATCCGTGGATCACTTTTTCAGCGCCGCTGCGATGAATCGAAGATGCCACCATCGTCCGGAATCTCTTGAAAGCCCTCTCAGCACCCTCGCGACCATCCTTCAACCACTTAGAACGAACACCGAGAAGGTCGACGAACAATACCACTTGGCTATCACTCGCGCTCACTCAATTGTCTCCTTATGCGTTTCAAACAGAAATGTCGCCAGCGTGACCGCTGCCCCGACCGCCAGCTTCGCATGACGCGGGCTGAGCCCTGATGTCTTACCGTGTTTGCCGTGCCCTGTGCCGTAAAGGCCGCGAAGCTCCGCAAGCCCGTTGCCGATTGTGCCGAGGTTGCTGAGTAGTCGCTTGATGACATCTCCCCCACGTGCCGACTCCGGTATTCCGTCAGGAACGAGTTTCAGCTCCTTCAGCGTTTCCTTGGTGAGCGTCGGAATATCTGGCGTGCCGGTGACAGGCTTGCCTCGCACGGCGAGTATCGTCTTGCAGCAGGTTTCGACGAGTTCCTTGGCCGTGCCGATAGCCAGCGCTGGATCGGATTCGATAGATTGCTCCATCCTGCGGATTTGGTCGGCAAGGTGCTTTGCATCGAATTCGGCAGCCGCCTCCTTGATGCCATCCAACAACGGCATCCCTGCTCCGGTCATGATTCTACCGTCAATCCATTGAAGGCCGTCCCTGCTGAGGGTATCAATCATCCGTTTGAACGTCATACGGGCCGCGTCAGCCTGATTCGAGCCATAGGTGGTGCGTCCAGCCAATTCCTCGAGTTCCAGAACACTTCGCAGCACGCCCTCGTAAACCTTCAGAACCTTCTTAACATCCCTCCAATCGGACCACTTGACACCGTGGTAGTACTGCTCAACAAGTGACCGCTTCTGTCCGGTGTCGTGCGGCTCGTATTTAAGACGGCATGGCACTTTGGCGGCATCGAATTCGTCGCTTATCTGTCGGAGAGTCCAGCAATTGACCATGTACTCGCGGAAGATATGCCTCGTCTTCATCCTAATCAGGCTGCGATTCATGTTTTTGCCTCCGCCGTCTTCTCTGCCTTCTTTACTCGCACCTCTCCAAACAGCAGCTTCGGAAGCAGCGGGTCTTGAAACAGCCAGCGGTCTTTTTGCGGTGTATCACTGAGTGAAAGCGCCGAAACGCCGAGTCTCGTAAACGCCGTCACCCTCCCCAGATGATCAGCGATCTCCCTGCCGTGGACGACTAACACAAAGGTTGTCCGCCATCCCGGCGGGCACACACCGCTTGCAGCAACAACGATCTGCCCGATGGCCTTGTATAACTTAGTTTCGGGTTGACCGCCCGACACTCCTTCCGCTTCCGCGATCACGCAGACGCGGCGCACTTTGTGAAAGGCGACGATATCCCGGTCACCTTCGATCGCAGGAAGTCCATAACGAGTAAACCATCTCGTCCGTTTTCCGCCGACCTCCGCTCCCATCGACTCTAGTTCTTGGCACGCTCTGCCTGCTGCCTCGTGCATCAAATGCTGACGGTGTTTGGCCATCTCGGACTTGCGTTCGCCACCCGTGCGACCTTCCTCGGAAGGGTCAATATCCACGAGGACATGCCACCCGCCGCCCGGCGGACAGTACCGACGTACGAACTCAAGTTTGACTTCGGCTTGGAACATTCCCCTCAGGTTAAGACCTCTTTGAGATTCTTAAACACCGGACGTGCTCCGTCCAAACGATATGTCAAAACGTCGATGCCAATGGCGTCGAGTACGGCACGGGTCTTGGCATTCGGCACACCGGGCAGGACTAAGAGGCGTTTTGCGGCGGGAGTGACTGTGCTGTGATAAACGAGTTGCCCGACGCCTTGGTAAATGCTGCTTGTGGACAAATCAGTCTTAGCCTCGAACAAGAATCGAAGCTTCCCACTCTTCGAGAGGACGTAAAGGTCACGGGCGCGGTCGTTGCCCACATTGCCGAACGCCGCTTTCTTCAGATACTCAGCGAGCGCGTTTACAACCAGCCCATGGTCGCAGTCACTCTCAACGTTGCCCGGCACCCGGTAGCCACGCTTTCGCCCTCCGAACTCGGGCGAATACGTAGACTTTGCGGGAACCGTGACCTTCTGTTGTTTGCCTGTTGAGATCGCTTTCTTGAACTTCTCGACCTGCCGAACAAACTGGCCAATATGCGCCGGTAGCCTTTTACCGTCTACCCGACCAATGACAATCATCTCGCTCTCTTGTCCGTCCGGCCATTGAACCTCACGCCAGTTGCCATGCGGATAGGAATTCACAAATGCCGTCTTGCCAATTCCCTTTCGTCCTCCCGCGATTTTGCCGCTGTGAGCCAGATATACTTCGCTGTCATCGGTCAGGAAGGCGCCGGCACAACGGTGGTTGATGCCTTTAAGCGGCGGGTTACATTGCACGGCTATGCTGAGCATGTCTTTCGAGTGTGGGTCTTGCCGGCCAAACGGACACCAAAAACTTATTCCGTTATCTGCCCAGTCGAGTACAAACCAAAACCGCTCGCGTGGATTCCAGAGCACTCGAGCCTCGTAATTGCCGCCCTGCCATCCGATAGTTCGCGTAAATCTCTGACAACCATCTGACAGGCGCTTCTTCAGCGCTCGGAATGCGCTCTCGCTGGCTTCTAGATCAGTTACCGGAACAAGACTCATGTCCTTGCCTTCTTCACCCGCACCTCTCCCGACTGCAGCTTCGGCAGCAACAGGTCGCACGTGTGGCGCGCCTTGGTGGCCCGCTCGGGACGCACCAAGTCAAGTTCGTAAATCAGCGGGGCGTTACCAGCCGTGTGGAAGATGGTTGATACGGCAAACTGCCTGTTCAGTTTCTCGGTCATGGGAAGGACCGTCTCGCTGTGGCGGAGTCTAGCAAGCGCGTCATTCTACAAGCAAGTGTAAGGTGGAGATTTCCTTGTAAGGGAAAACCTTACAACGGCGGCAAGGCTATGGCGGACAGGTCCGCCGTCGCTAAAGGTTGCCGCAAACGACAGCGGCGTTTGCCACGGGAGTACGGCGTGTGGCGTCTCATCGGATTCGGCTCCGTCGGACTCGGCTTGGCGGACAGGCACGACGGACGGGGATTCCCTGACAGAGGGCGGATGTGAGGGGGACGCAGGCTGAAGCCGTGCGGCTACGAGATTCGGGCGGAGACGGCATGGGGCCGATAGCACGGATGGGCCAACAGGCGGGACGCCTGTTCAACGGGGAACGGCGGGGTGCGGCAGGGCGGCAAGCGGAGAGCTCGCCATACAATCCGGAGCAACACCCACCCCTGTGTCCCCTCCGTGGGAGGGGAAGGATTTCGCGGGAGGATACGACAGAGATTTGCCGCAGACGACAGCGGCGTTTGCGCCGACGGCAAGTACTCGGCGCGTCTCAGCGGCTAGTGCCGCTTTCGGCTCCGTCGGACTCGGCTTTCGACAGGCTCAGGATGACAAACCGGGTGGAAACGACGGCGGGCGGAGCGGCTGGATTGCCACGGGAGTACAGCGTGTGGCGTCTCGTCTGACTCGGCTCCCTTGTCGGACTCGGGGATGCCGCATACGACAGCGGCGTCTCGTCCGACTCGGCTCCCAGCCCTACAAAGCGCGATGCGCTAAGCTCCGGATGCGCTGGAGATTGCCACAGGAAAAGAGTTGCGGCGTGTCGTCACCACGTGAAACGTGGCGAGGACTTCGCTATCGAGAATTGATATTATTGCTGGACGCGGTGGGCCGGAGGTGGTATAATGGTGACAGTTGTTTGAAAAGGGCACGGCTCACAGAGCCGTGGCTACACCGAACACGCCACACCGAGGGCGGCGCGGTGGGTTGCCGCGGGAATACGGCATGCGGCGTCTCGTCCGACTCGGCTTCCCGCGCCCTACCTAAAGAGGCGTTGGCACGAGTCTTTCCAAAAAAAGGGTGTTTTTACCAAACGAACCCAACTGAAAAATGCGGAAGCATTTCGCCATGAATAGGTTGTACGAAAATACGCGTTGGGTTCGTTTTGCAAAAAGAGGCAAAAAACTGGAAAAAACGCGCTGAAATAGGGGACGGAAGGGTGATTTTTCCGCACAAACGAACCCCGTTTGCCCCGCAACTCAACGCGTCCGGCGCAGGGTTCCGAAATACTCCCACAACGGGCCGACCACGCCCCGTTGGCGCAGCCGCTCGGCAATGCGAGAGAAGTTCTCCGGCACGGGACCGGTGATCCAGGTTGGGTCTCGCTCACCGAACTCGGCCAGTTGTTGCAGCAGTTCCTCTTGGCGCAGCGACGGTGAGATATAATAGTAGACGAGATTGAGCAGATCAGCGTCAGCGGACAGCATCCCTTCGCGTTGGGCGCGAACGAACAACGCCGTACCGGGATAGACGCGCATGCCCGCGGAGGCGAAGATGATCGCGCCGGTCAGACGCTGCGAGTTGGCGAAGCCGGTCTGCAACGTCTCCGTCGTCTCGCCCGGTCCACCGCAGATGACGAAGTGGCTGTAGTGGACGCGCGCGGCGCGGGCGAGTTCGGTCGAGTGGAGGATGTCGGCAAAGGTGAACGCCTTGCCGTACTCGGCGAGCACTTCGTCGCAAAAACTGTCCGCGCCAAACTCGATGTGCGTGAGTCCGGCCCGCGCCATCAGCGTCATCAGCCCGGCGGTCAGGTTTTTCGGGCGGAGGAAGCAACTCCAGGTGAGATTCACGCGGCGGCGGAGGATGGCGTCGCAGATGTCGGAGACATGGTCGTTGGTGAGATTGAACACCGCATCGACAATGAACACATGCTTCGCTCCTTGCCGTTGGATGGCCGCCAATTCGTCGGCGACGGCTTCGGGCGGGCGGCGGTGGTTCTCGCGACCTTCGATCAGCGGATACGTGCAGAAACAACACGACAGGCCGCAGCCGCGTTGCGTCGAGATGTTCAACATCGAACTGTGACGGAGATAATATTCCACCAAGTGCGGCGGGCGTTCCGCCGAGTCCAAAAACGCCGAGCCGTCCGGGTCGCGCGGATTGATGACGATTTGCTCGCCGCGCCGGTACACCAATCCGGGAATCCCGGTGGGATCGGCACCCGCGGCCAGTGCCGCAATCAGGCGCGGGAACGCGACTTCGCCCGGGCCGTGAATGCCGTAGTCGGCACCCGTCAGCGCCAGCAACCGGTCGGGGAAGATGGAAAATGCAGAACCACCGAGGACAATCGGGCGGTTACACCCTTGCCGGACGGCTTGGCAGAGGTGGACGGCGTTGCCAAAATACGTTTGTCGACTTGCGAACTGGACATCATCCACGTTACGCAGTGAGACCCCGACGACGTCCGGCCGGAATTCAACGAGAACGTCTTCAATGGGTTCACCCGGGATTTGACAATCCAACAGACGGGTGGCGTGGCCCGCACGTCGCAGAGCCGTGTCGAGGTGGGCCAACCCGAGTGGAAAGACCGGGTACGGCTGGTCGCAGCGGTTGCTGCTGATTAACAGTACCCGGCTTGACATGCCGCTTCTTCCTCGCGCACCATCGTATTTTAGAAACGGAACAACAGAAAGCAACACCGAACCCATTACCGCCGGTGTTCGATAATCCGATTGACCCGGCTTTGAACGCACTCTAGTCTGCGAACCGAGTGAGGTGAGGTATGCGGGCCCTGCTGATATCACCGCAGTTTCCCAGAAACATGTGGACTTACGAACGGGCGCTGGCGTTGATCAAACGCAAGTCGGCGCTGCCGCCGCTGAGTCTGGCCACCGTAGCGGCGCTTCTGCCCGAGGACTGGGAGTTCAAGCTGATCGATCGCAACGTGCGTCCGGTGACGGAGGCAGAATGGGACTGGGCAGAGATCGTACTCATCAGTGCGATGACCGCGCAGAAGGAAGATTTCCTGGCGCAAATCCGCGAAGCGAAGCGGCGCGGCAAACGGGTCGCAGTCGGCGGTCCCTATCCGACGACGCTGCCGGATGAAGTGCAAGTGGCCGGGCCCGACTACTTGGTTCTCAATGAAGGCGAACTTACGATTCCGCCGTTCCTTGCAGCGTTGCGGCGCGGCGAACCGAGTGGACGATTCAGCGCGAACGGGGCCTTTGCCGATCTGACGCAGTCACCGGTGCCGCGGTTTGATCTTTGGGACCTGGACGCGTACGACACCCTATCCGTCCAATTCTCGCGGGGTTGTCCGTTCCAGTGTGAGTTTTGTGACGTCACGGCGATCTACGGACGCCGCGCACGGGCGAAGACGCCGGCTCAGCTTCTCCGTGAATTGGACAAGTTGTGGAAGCTGGGTTGGAACCGTTACCTTTTCATCGTCGACGACAATTTCGTTGGCAACCGAGCGAAAGTTCGCGGTTTGCTGCAAGAGTTACAGTTGTGGCAGAAAGAGCATGGTTATCCGTTCTACTTTCAGACCGAGGCGTCGGTGGACTTGGCCGACGACCAAGAACTCCTTGATTTGATGGCTGTTTGCAACTTCAACAGCGTCTTTCTCGGCGTCGAAACGCCCGACCAGGCCAGTCTTGCTGCCGCCCACAAGATTCAGAACACACGCCTATCGCTTGACGAAGCGGTCGAAAAGATCACCCGCGCCGGGCTCTGTGTCATGGGCGGATTCATCATCGGTTTCGACGGCGAACAACCTGGCGCGGGCGAACGCACTTACGAATTTGTCGAGCGAAACTCAATCCCGACCACACTGTTTTCCATGCTGCAAGCGCTGCCACACACGGCGTTATGGCACCGACTGCGGCGGGAAGGTCGGCTAATTGGGGAAGACGCGCGGCTGAACCAAGACACCCTTATGAATTTCATTCCGACCCGGCGAATCCAGGAAATCGCCAGTGAATATGTCGAAACCACGTGGAAGCTTTACGATCCGTGTCGCTTTATGGACCGCACGTACCGGCACTTCTTGATGTTGGGTCCCCCCCGCTGGCAACCCGCCGAACGGATCAGGGTCAAGCACGATTGGAGCGATATGCGGGCGTTATTGACGATGTGTTGGAGGCAGGGTGTGAAACGCGACACCCGCTGGAAATTCTGGCATCACCTTCTTAGTCTTCTGCGGCGAAATCCCCGCGTGGTGGGCCATTACATCTGCGTCTCCGCTCACATTGAGCACTTCCTCTGGTATCGGCAGGAAACGCGTCACAAAATCGAGGCGCTGCTCGCGGCCAGCCCGCCTGAGGCGCTGGGGTGTCAAACGGAGTCCGTCGTTGCGTAAGACCCGGCGGTTGCGATGGCGCATCGACTCCTGATCATCCAGCCGTCGTATTGCCGCTCCAAGACCGACCGCGAAGTAGTCCGCATGCGTCGTCGTCGGCTGGGACCGTAGCGGGTTGGGCCGAAAGTTCAGGACATTGCAGGACTTGAAGGTGCGTCGATATCTCCACGAATCTCTTCCTCCATCGGCGCGTAAACATCATACAGAACCGAAAGCAGGCGCTACTGGAAACGGTGGAACGCGTTCCGTTCAAGAGCGAGTATGCATTCCCCCCCCGATTTGACCGCGGCAGACGGGTCACTGTGTGGAGTGCCCCGCACGCGGAAAATGATGAATTGCCCCGACAACATCCTCTCGTCAACGCAATAGCGGCTCACTGCTGATTTACGCGGGCCTTCCGCGATTACTCACCGCGTTCCGCCCGCAGTCCCCATCCCCTGTTTTGACCGCTGGATCCTGCCGCCCAGGACGATCACCGTCCGTCGATGGCAGCGGAACTACCGGGGGGGGCGTTCAACACGGGGTCTGGCTTCGTTGACTTTCAGTGCTCGACCATCCAGTTCCTTGCCATTGCAGTCAGCAATCGCTTTGGCGGCTTCTGCTTCCGAGCCCATCTCCACGAAGGCAAATCCTTTGGACTTGCCGGTGGTCTTATCCATGATGAGTTGGCAACTGACCACGTTGCCCGCTTGCTTGAACAGGTCGAGAACCTGGCCTTCCGTCGTGTTGGGTGACAGGTTGCCCACATATACCTTCGTTGCCATTATTTCTTTCTGCTGCGGTAGGAGGTCTCAGTGGGAGTTCCCGATGGATTCGGGTTTCAGATTGTCACCGAGCAAACATGCTCGCCTGACAATCCACCAGTCTCACTGTAAGCGGCCTCTATCAGCTAGCTGGATTAATAATATGCCGGGCCGCTATGAGAGCAATGATAAAGTGGACAATGTCCGCTCCGCCGGCGTTGTTCGGGGTGACGCTGTTTTTTCCGAAGACGTTGGGGATGATCCCAGGCAACTTAGGGAGCAGGCGGGACGAAGGTCCCTGGCTTCTTCTGAACCCACGTCCGCGTGTCGCTCCCGTAGTCGTTGCCAAGCGCTATGCCGACTTGAAGCATCTGGTTGGTCAGCGGCACCGGAAAATTGAAATTGCTGGCTGATATCTTGAATGTGCCTTTCGGGATGCTGATCTGTGCGGACACGGTGATGTTACTTGAGAATCCCGAGATGACACCGCGTGCCTTGCCGCTGTACACCCCCTTACTCAATCGCGTTTCGCCGTTGTTCGGCACGATCTCCAGGTTCAGCGGACTACCGGGGTCGCCCAGCGTCAACTCCAACACATCGTTGCTGCCAAAGGTCTGGTCGGACCCGCCGTTGAAAGAGAATGTGCCCGATACACTGATGCGGTCGCCGAGCGGCTTGCCGGAATCCTGCATCGATCCCTTGAGTGGGACCACGGTCATTGTCGGCGTCGCGCTCCACGGCAGGAACGTGAGCGTAAAGTGCTGCGTGTCATAGGAGTGAATGTTGTCGGTCGCACCGATAATCATATTGACCGCACCGGTAAGCGTCAGGTTGGGACTAAACGATATCAGCTTTGTCTTGGAATTATATGTGACAAGCATGTTCGTGAGATTGGGGTAGGTGTCGATATCCGCCCACGCGATGTGGGTTGGAAGGCCATCAATATCCGTGCTTGTGACTACGAACGTCGCCGCCACGTTCTGCGTGACGGTGATGTTGCTGGGAATCGGCCCCAAAAACAGGGGTGAGGTGTTGGTATCCGTGATAACATTCACCTGCAACAGTGCCTGCGTGACGGACCCATTCTCGGCGTTGGCCGCGCTCACGGTCACCGTCACGGTGCCAAGGAACTTCGGGGCCGCCGTCAATCGCAGCACTGCGTCTTGTGAATTGGTAATGACGGTCACGGAGTTCATCACACAATTCGATAGCGGCTTGTCATTCGAGTCCACAGGCGTCGTCATGATCTCCGCCAGCACCTCGAACCCGCTCGTCAACTGACCGAAAATCGGGTTGCTGAAGTTTAACCACTGCGGTGATGGCTTATTGGCATTGTTGATCGACAAGTCGACGTCGGTAATGAAAAACTGCGAGTCATTCGAATCGTGGCCCGAATTGGCCATGCCCAGCTGGCCGAAACCATCATAAATCAAGGACGACACGAACTCATCATCAAAGGTCACGCCCGAGCCGCCAGTGCCGGTTCCCGTTGGATCGCCGCCTTGCGCCACGAAATCTTGGATTACCCGATGAAAAATCAGGCCATCATAAAAATTGGTGTTCACGAGATCAACGATGCGCGCCGTGGTCAGTGGCGTGAGGTCTTCAAAAAGCTGCAGGACCAGATTGCCTGTGAACACTCCGTTGGTCGCGTCCACGCCGCTCACATTGATCAGGAGGCTGCGGTTCGAGTTGGGCGCAAACACAGCGGTCACCTTTTTGTTGCTGACGGTCGCAGCAAAGTGCAGCGGTTGCCCGTCGGGATCGGAAGCGGTAATCGGCATTTGAAACGTCCGATTCTCCGGCATGGCGATGTTGTTCGTCCACAACGTCAGACTCACCGCGTGCGCCGGCGCAGCAAATACAACCAACGCCCCGACGCAGATAGCCGTGTGGACCAATACTGGTAAAGGACGGGGGAAAGATAGAATGCCCATGGCGACAGCTTGCCCAACGAATGCCCCTTCGTCAAACCCAAAACCGGCCCAAATACTTCATGGCGACGCTACGATGAATGCCATGCCGCAGCCAGTCAACAAATCCACCCCGTGCAATCCAAAAACCTCGTCCTTGCTGAATTTCCTCGGGGAGCATCGCACCGAGGAACATCCCATACTTTGGAAGCGAATGCCGGTCGCATCACGGGGAGTGTCAACGAAGAGTTACGTCAATCCCACTGATCACAATTCCTGCATCTGGTCATTCAGCATGCCTTGGTTGCGGATAAGTATCGGTGTTCGTCCCGACCATCTGCTGGCTCAGGCGAAGCGCATGGGGTCAACGACGAGGGCGACCTCGTCTACTGAGTCGGCGCGGCGACCGCCGGTGAAATGACATCGTGAGACGGCGACGCAGCCTTCTCTTGTCCGCCACGAGGCGTAGAGGTGGCGCAACCTGAACTCAAGAACAAAGCCGCCAGCAAGGTCGCAATGCATGTGAGTGTGTGTTTCATGATGGAGCCCCCTTTCAAGGTGACTGGCCGATTAGAGATGCACATCCGCCGAAAGGCAAGGCCAAAACCGGCCTCGCCCAAGTCCACCCGGCACTGCATCACAGCGCACTGTTGCTAAAGGCGCTGGTTGATCAGGATACATTGCACGGAGAGTCGAGCTGCCCTCTCGTCAAACAAGGCAGAATCAAGGGCGGTAAGCCCACCTCTGGGACAAGCTCGGAGGATTGGAAACTTGGAGAGTTGAGTCTCGACTCTCCGAACTATTTCGCCGCCGCCGGGACAAATTCACTTCTTCTTGGCGTAATCGACCATCCCGCTGATGTCGATGACTACGACGGGTTCATTGCCGACAACCCAAGCGTCATGCCCGGACGGAAGTCGAGACACATCACCCGGCCCGAATTCATCTTGAGCCCCATCGTCCATCACCACACGCAGCCGTCCAGCCACATGGTATTGCAGGTGGGCGGCCTCACAGCTTTTTGTTTTAACCAGAGGTTTTACACAGGTGGACCATTTCCAACCCGGCTGAAGCGTCGCCCGTCCGAAGGTTACGCCGCCCAGTGATACGAGTTCAACTTGTCCTTTCTCGAAACTGCGCTTTTCGTCAGGCTGTGACAGGTTCATTTTCTGCATCTTGCTCATCGCTGTTTTCCTCTCTTCTGCTTACATCGGTCTGCACGATTCTGAAACCTCATTCTGCTTGAAGCACCCGGAAAGTCGGTGCGGCT
Source organism: Verrucomicrobiia bacterium (assembly GCA_049511095.1). Lineage (GTDB taxonomy): Bacteria > Verrucomicrobiota > Verrucomicrobiia > Palsa-1439 > Palsa-1439 > Palsa-1439. Next base: position 12,756 of record JBEKYJ010000009.1, on the reverse strand, counting down.
GGCTGGGTAGTGAGCCCACAATCATCGCACGACTTGACTTCCTGCTGGACAGGACAGCTCGACGGCGCAACCTGAGCGGAGGCGATCTTGTAGCCGTAACGTTGAAGGAGTGTACCGACAGCGGTAGCGCCAGTGATGTTCTCCACATCGAGAATGTGACGCAATCCTGCATTTCCCCCCCCGAGACTCGGTAATTATTGCACGACAGGATTGAAGTTTCAAGGACTGGCTCAATCTTTTTCCTGCGTTGTCAAAATTGAGCTCTCGCTCGTCACGCAACGCGTCACCTAAACGCCTGATCAAAAGAACTCCTCCCTGCTGAATTTCCTTGGGTAGCATTGCAGTGAGAAACATTTCATGCCATGGAAACGAATGCTGGCTTGCATCACCGGGTGCGTCAACGGTGAGCCGCGTCAATCCCACTGACCACGATTCCCGCATCTGGTCATTCAGCGGGCCCTGGTTGCGAAGAAGGACTTTTTACCTTACGGGCAATGCCGAGCCGCCAGGGGCTTGTAGGACAAACACCGACACAATAATCGGACTTTTGCACATGGCGCTCGCGTGGGTTGGGTGCTAGCTTTCTTCAGCCGACATTGATTCATGAGAGAGCGCGAACTTATCAAACTGTTGATTGCCGACGATTCGTCACTTCTGCAGGGATACCTGGTGGATACCGTCCGCAGGTTTCAGGAAATCCGAATCGTCGGTCATGCAGAGGATGTGCCCCAAGCGGTTGAATCTGTCGCCAAGCTTAGGCCGGACGTCGTGATTCTGGATATTCAGATGCCCGGCGGCAGCGGAATCGATGTGCTGGAAACCATCAAGAAGAACAAACCATCGCCCATCGTCATCATGTTCACGAACTATCCCTATCCACAATACCGCAAAAAATGCCTGGCGGCCGGAGCCGATTTCTTTTTCGACAAATCCCTCGAGTTCGATGCGCTGACCGACACACTGAAGAATCTGATTGTCTATCTCGGTTACAGTCAGCGTCCTTCAGAAGCGTAACGCGACGGTCGTGGTCGCACGTCCCGGCGCGTCGGCCACGGTCCATATGCCACAAACGTCCACATTACTTCCGCACGGACGCCGGTACGCGTCAGGAAGATCGTCTTGTGCGGAATGGAAGCTCTTTTTCTTTCGCGTGACAAGTCCATTGCGCGTCGCCGCGTGAGTGTCCGGGTGATTGTCATCGCGGCGTTGACTGGCAATAATTGCTTGTTTGCATTATTCTCCTGTAACGAACAGGGAATTCAATGTCTCGACGAAAGATGTTGATCACAGGCCGGAGGCAGCCATGACGCACGGGCGACGCAACGGTCTGGTGCGGCTTCTGGTTGCAGTGCCGGTCGTGGGGATCCTTTGTTGTCGATTGCTTCACGCCGCTGGGATACCAAGGCGAAAGGAGTCCTTCGAGCAGATCCGCAAACTGGCCATGAATATCCTGGCAGAAATGCCCGTTCGCACGACACTACGCGCCGACGCCGCATGGCGTCGAGCTGTGGAAACCTGGTTGCAACGAGCCGGCATCATCGCCGTCTCAGAGCCCAAAAGCGGTACCCGGTTTCCATGAAGACCGGTCTCACAAATGGGCTGTCCGTGCAGATGTTGCGAGGATTGTTCGAGTTCGCCCCCGACACGGTCGTCATTGTGGATGCTCAGGGTTACATAGTGCGCGTGAATCAGCAAGCAGAAGCGATGTTCGGGTATCGACGCGAGGAATTGCTGGGGCAGCACGTCGAGATGTTGTTGCCGGAACGTTTTCGACAACAGCACGTACAGCAGCGCGAAGGTTACATCAGCGCACCACGGCTGCGGACGATGGGCACGGGTTTGGATCTGTTCGGACGGCGCAAGGACGGCTCAGAGTTTCCCGCGGACATCATGCTCAGCCCACTGGTGCTGGATCACGGCCACATGGTCATCGCCGTCGTGCGTGACATCAGCCGGCGCAAGCACGCTGAAGATGAACTGAAGCGCTCCGAAGAGCAGTTGCACGCGCTGGCGGCGCGCCTGCAGTCGGTGCGCGAAGAGGAACGCACCCGCATCGCGCGCGAACTCCATGACGAGCTCGGCCAAGCGATGACGGGCTTGAAGATTGACCTGGCTTGGGTGGACAAACAGCTAGCGAAATCTGGCGAAGGGGTGCGCCTGGCGATTGGCCACAAGGTCACGGAGATGACGAAGCTCATCAACGGAACAATCCAAAGTGTGCGCCGGATTTCCAGTGGATTGCGGCCGGGGCTGCTCGACGACCTCGGCCTGGCGGCGGCAATCGAGTGGCAGGCGCACGATTTTCAGAGCCGATCAGGCATCGTCTGCGAGGTGACGCTGCCTTCGGACGATGTGAGTCTGAATCGAGAAACGTCCACCGCGGTATTTCGGGTTTTTCAGGAGATTGTCACAAACGTGGCCCGCCACGCCAAGGCCACCAAAGTCAAGGCGAGCATGCGCCGGGAAGGCGACCACGCGATTCTTGAGGTCAGCGATAACGGGCGTGGAATCACAGAAAGCGAGATCTCGGGTCGGCGTTCCCTCGGACTGCTGGGGATGCGCGAGCGAGTCGTGCTGTTTGGCGGGACAATCAAGTTCACCGGCGCTCCGGGGCAGGGCACGACGGTGGTGGTTACCATTCCGCTGCAACAGACAGGTTCGAATGAGAATACTGATCGCAGATGATCATGCCGTGGTGCGCCGTGGATTGAAGCAGATCCTGGCGGACGAATTTCCCAAGGCGGTGTTTGGGGAAGCGGCCAACGGCGCGGAGGTGCTCGAGTTGGTCGGGAAGGGAAAGTGGAACCTGCTGTTGATGGACGTCACCATGCCCGGGCGGAACGGGCCGGAAATTCTGAAGGAGGTCAAGCGCCTGCGCCCCCGCCTTCCGGTGCTTGTGCTGAGTGTCCACCCCGAAGATCAGTTCGCCGTGCGGATGCTGAAGGCGGGCGCGGCCGGCTACCTGACGAAGGAAACTGCGCCCGAAGAGTTGGCCAACGCCGTCAGAAAAGTGTTCGCGGGCTGTCGATATGTCAGCGCTTCCCTCGCCGAGAAGCTGGTGGCAGGCTTGACCAACGAAGTGGAGAACTCTCCCCATCAGGCGTTGTCTGACCGCGAATTCCATGTGATGCGGATGATTGGCTCGGGAATGACGGTGAAGGAAATCGCGGCGGAACTCTCGTTGAGCGTGAAGACGGTCAGCACTTACCGCGTCCGCATCCTCCAAAAGATGGGGATGAAAAACAGCGCCGAATTGACGCGTTACGCAGTCGAGAATCGGCTGGCAGACTGAGGCGGTTCGCCGAGCCGCCGGTATCTTGTAGGACAAACACCGACAAGAAAATCAGACTTCTGGCAATTGTCAGCCAGTCGCCCCTTCTGTATTCTCCGCTTGTTACTAGGAGCAATTAGGCCGGGAGCAGGGCGTGAGAACCTTCATTACAGATAATGCGGCCATGCCGCGCGGACACTTGACTGTTACACTGTCGCAGTTGTTGGTTGGTGACGATCGGAGGTGCGCGCCCTCCGTTCGTCAATCTGGAACCCGGAGAACGTCTGGGATTGCGGCCAAGGCAGTACTGGATCTTGACCGCTCAGCGATCTCAGTGTGTTCGGTAAGGGGGTCATTGGGTGTCTGATCTAAACGTATTAACAGAAGGAATCGGTTGCTCGCGAACACGTACGGCGGTGGCAGGGCTTCTCCCAGCCTCACCTGATCTCCCTCAGTTCGTCGTCGCCGTCAATCTGCGAGCAACCGATTCAACTTCACCCGGTTTCTTGGTCTTTGAGATGCGGCGGGTGGGTTAAAGGAACGTGGGTTCCAGTGGTCGAGCCCAGAAACCGTCAACCCCGTCGTTCTCAGGACTCAAGAGTGGAAAACTGAGGGCGGCGCATTCAAAGGAGTGCGCCGCTTTCATTTGCTACGGTCGCAAGAAACTGGATTTTCCCCCTGTACTAAGTAAAAACTGATCCCCATTAGGCCGCCAGTCTCTCCGTATAGTAGTCGGCCGGTGTTCTCGGCAATCACCAGTGCGAAGTTGCGAGTCTGCTGCTGCATCCAGCGGGCATCAGGTTAAGGAGTGCAACCGGCAAACCGCACACGATGGGTGCTTACGTGCGTGAGTGGCGCGGCGGTGTGGTGCAGGTTGGGCTTCATTCAACTGAGGATACAAGACTCAATTGTGGAGGAGAAATGCCGAAACCCGAATACTTAAAGAGCTACGAGTATTTGCGTGGTACAGGGGGAAGGTTGTCAACGGGTCGTTTTGCCATGCTTTAGAGCCGGACGAGTATTTTGACCATACGGGGGTTCAAGGCGATGCTTTGCGCCCCACACTCATTGCGGGTCCAGCTAGGGGTTCCTGCCCCTGACTCTAATGCCCGGTTGCATCGCGAGAACTTGGGCCACACTCGCTGCCCCACTGTTCTCGATTTCCGTTCTATCGATTACTTTCAGGTTGTATGGGCCATCTGTGATTTGGCCGGCTCTCTTCATCTTGCTAGGGATGTACGACCCGGTAACCACATCCGTCCCTGTTTTCGCAGCAACCAGTGTCTGAGTGCCCCTTGGCTGCACAGCCTGGCTGACGCTTGTTGAGGCTACGGCCGTAACGTTCGAAACTGAACCGGCCTTGCCAGTTCCCTCCGCCGCTTGGCAAATCGCCAGAAGGAGCGCGTTCGCGCACAGAATGCCGACGCCCACTTTAAAGCCACGAGTCTTCATTTGTTCATCTCCCCCGGTCCAGCCAAAATATAGCCACTTCGTATCGCTCTGCAAGTGATCATCCGGCACAATTGCGAGGATGTGTAATAGATGTCTCTTCTGTTTGTACGGCCATTGGCCACTGGTTTTGACGTGACCTCGTATTTTCGAGCGGCTTAAGGTGTTAGTCCGGGCCACAAGAAAGGACCCAGAATGAAAGGCAAACGGCATACGACCGAAGACGAGGCCGTAGGGCCAACAAAACTCGTCCTTACTGAATTCCCTCGGGTAGCATCACCGCGAGGAATCCCCGATGCCTTGGAAGCGAATACTGGCTGTTGAAGTTCCAGTGTGTTCACCCATGTTTCATCTGCGGTTTGCCTTACCTGCGATTGCACGAAATATGGAACAAGGCGCGGCTGTGTGATCCGTCCGTTACATCGGGATCGCAGCGGCTCGTGCCTCGTCACACCGGCTTCGAGGTCCCGGATGACCTCGCCGAACCGAAACGGCGTCTTGCGCCAGTCAGCAACCGTGCCGGTCGCTTTGATATGGCTGGTCGAATTTCGAGCGATGACCATTCGATGAGTATTTTGACCTTACGAGAAACTGCTTGCTGTCGAAAGGCGGGCGGGAATATAAGGCCTTCGATCACCCCGTTTGGGGCCACCCCTCTGGCCCACAGAAGCATGCTGTCTGCGCCGCATGAGATTTGAAAACGAGATGGCAAACCGGTTCGTAGGACTTCTGGCACCCAAGCATTTCATCGATCGGAAGGAAGGAGCCTGCCATGGAAGAAGCCGTTCAATTCAAACTCAATGGGAAACCCACTACACTGACGGTGGACAGCGAACGCAAGCTTCTCTGGGTCTTGCGCACTGATTTGGGGTTGACCGGAACGAAATACGGGTGCGGCGAAAGTTTCTGTGGCGCGTGCACGGTCCTGGTCAACAACGAAGCAATGCGATCCTGCCAAACCAGCGTGAAAGCCGTCCAAGGCAAAGAGGTTGTCACCATCGAGGGGCTGGCAAAGAATGGCACACTGCATCCTTTACAGAAGGCGTTCATGGAGCACGATGCCCTCCAGTGCGGGTACTGCACATCCGGCATGATCATGAACGCCTACGCATTCCTCCGCAAAAACCTCCGACCTTCAGTCCCACAAATCGTCAAAGAGATGGATGACAACTTGTGCCGTTGCGGTGCTCACAACCGTATCATTCAAGCCATTCAGGCGGCTGCGAAGGAAATGGAAGGAGGGAAGTAACATGAACCACGAGCGACACCTTGAACTCGACCTTGTGGATCAGACCACTGATGCTGGAATCAACCGGCGTCAATTCCTCAAGATCGCCGGCAGCGGAATCGTTCTCTTCTTCACAATCGGGGAGCTACCGGTTTTTGCGCAGGAGGTACGGGGCCGAGGGCCTCAGCGAGCTCTGCCCACTGATTACAACGCGTTTCTCACGGTCGGCGAGGACGGACGCGTCGCCTGCTATACCGGCAAGATTGAAATGGGACAGGGCCTCGTCACTTCGTTGGCGCAAGAGTTGGCGGATGAACTGGATGTTTCGATCGACACCGTCGACATGGTCATGGGAGACACCGATCTGTGTCCTTGGGACATGGGGACATTTGGCTCCATGTCAACGCGCTCCTTTGGCCCGGCTCTTCGGTCCGCCGGTGCCGAAGCCAGAATGGTTCTACTGGAATTGGGTTCGGAACGTTTGAAAACACCCGCGGAGAAACTGGCGACGGAGAACGGTTTTGTCTTCGACAAAGAGAACAAACAGAGCCGCGTTTCGTACGCCGAGCTGGCTCACGGCAAGAAGATCGAACGGCATGCCGCCGGCAAGGTGGCCGTCAAGAAGCCGTCGGAATTCAAGATCATGAGCACGGCGGTCTCGCGGAGAGATGCCCGGGAAAAAGTCACCGGGAAAGCCCGGTACGCCGGAGATGTCGAATTTCCCGGAATGCTCTATGCAAAAATCCTGCGGCCCCCGGCCCACGGCGCCAAACTGGTCGATGTTGACCTTTCCGAAACGAAGCAAATGAAGGACGTTCTGGTGTTCAAGGAAGGGGATTTCGTTGCCGTCCTACACCCGCATCCGGATGTGGCCGAAATGGCTTTGTCGAAAATCAAAGCGAAATTCGACAAACCTCAATCCGGCCCCGACGACAAGAACATCTTCGATTATTTGTTGAAAGCTGCTCCCGAAGGCCGAGTTGTGGCCAAAGACGGTGATCTACAAAAGGGTGAGAGTGAAGCGAAAGCAATTGTCGAGGCGACCTATCTGGACGGTTACAAGGCGCACGCGCCCATCGAACCGCATACCGCGGTTGTGAGGATCGAAGGAGACAAGGCCACCGTTTGGGCTTCCACTCAAACACCGTTCGGCGCCAAACAAGAGGTGGCCCGGGAACTCGGGTTCCCGCCGGAGAATGTGCGAGTCATGCCCCTCTTCGTGGGCGGCGGGTTTGGCGGGAAGACGAGAAATCTTCAAGCGGTGGAGGCCGCACGTCTGGCAAAACTGAGCGGGAAACCGGTTCAGGTCGCCTGGACTCGCAACGAGGAGTTCGTCTACGATTCGTTTCGACCGGCGGCTGTCGTGAAAATCAAATCCGGCGTCACCGACAAGGGCCGCATCAGCTTTTGGGATTACCAGGTTTACTTCGCCGGCGAACGCGGCGCGCAGCAATTCTATAACATCCCGAACCACAGCACCACTTCGCACGGCGGAGGTTTTGGAGGCGGCCCGACTGCTCACCCGTTTGCGACGGGAGCCTGGCGCGCACCGGGGAATAATACCAATACGTTCGCCCGGGAATCGCAGATCGACATCATGGCCGCGAAGGCCGGTTTGGACCCGTTGGAATTTCGCATGCAGAACCTGACTGACAAAAAGATGCAGCGCGTCTTAAAAGCTGTTGCCGAAAGATTCGGATGGAAGCCGGGCAAGGCACCGAGCGGCAGAGGTTGCGGGATCGCCTGCGGCACAGATGCCGGAACATACGTGGCCACGATGGCCGAAGTGGAAGTCGATAAAGCGACCGGCAATGTCGTGGTCAAGCGGGTTGTCTGCGCGCAGGACATGGGTCTGGCAATCAATCCGGAGGGCGCCATGATTCAGATGGAAGGTTGCCTCACGATGGGCCTTGGATACGCCTTGAAAGAGCATATCCGGTTTAAGAACGGAGAGATCATCGATCTCAATTTCGACACCTATGAAATTCCCCGGTTCTCCTGGTTGCCCAGGATCGAGACGATCGTCATCGACAACAAAGATTCCGACCCGCAAGGTGGTGGCGAACCGGCCATCATTACGATGGGGGCGGTGGTTGCCAACGCCGTTTATGATGCTGTGGGCGCAAGACTGTTCCAACTCCCGCTGACTCCGGAGAGAATCAAAGAAGCGATGAGAAGAGCGTAACGGCTTTCAAAGTATTTCAGCCACGGTTCCCTGAAGAAGAACTGTGTCACCATCGGGTCATACCGGTCACTAAAGCCCTCTTTCCTTGTTGATCAGGCTCGTGCCGCAACCCAGTCTCGGCAGTCTCCGCAAAACGCGTCTCACCGCGACGCTCGGCTATGTGAAGTTGGTCGGTGACGTATCGCAGGGGGCGGTGTTAGAGTAGCAATCGTGATTCGGATGGGATGTGAATTCCGGGGCCAGGATTGATGCAGGGGAATCCGGCAGATTCCCGCAGGAGCCATGTTCGGTACTCGATCCTGGCGATGTTGTTCATCGTCACCACCCTGAACCATGCGGACAGGGCAACCCTGTCGATGGCCGCCCCCTCCATCGGGAAGGACCTCGCAATTGATGCCGTGCGGATGGGGTATGCTTTTTCCGCATTCGGCTGGTCATATGCGGCCCTGCAAATTCCCGGCGGGTGGCTCCTGGACCGGTTTGGGTCGCGGTTGGTCTACGGGATGGGATTATTGTTCTGGTCGCTCTTTACCTTCCTTCAAGGCACGGTAGGTTTCTTCGCGGGCGCGGCCGCCTTTGTCATGCTCGTTTGTTTCCGCTTCATGATGGGAATCGGAGAAGCCCCGGCGTTTCCCGCCAACAGCAGGATTACGGCGATGTGGTTCCCCACTCACGAGCGGGGGTTTGCCTCGGCGGTTTTTAATTCCGCGCAGTATTTCGCCTTGGCGGTGTTCAATCCATTGATGGGTTGGATCCTGGCGGGGTTTGGCTGGCAGAGTGTTTTTTATGCGATGGGTCTGGTGGGGATCTTGTTCGCGTTCTTATGGCTGCGGATCATTCGCGATCCCAAACACCATCCGAGAGTGAGCGCGGCGGAGTTGGAATACATCGAGCGCGGAGGCGGACTGGCGAACATGGGAGACAAGCAGACCGCCATCCAATGGTCTCACGTGCGCGCTCTCATCAGGAATCGGATGATGATCGGCGTGTACATCGGCCAGTTCTGCCTCAATACCATCACGTGGTTTTTTCTGACGTGGTTCCCGACCTACCTGGTTCGAGAAAGAGGTTTGTCAATCCTGACAGTTGGCATCGTGGCGTCGATCCCGGCCATGGCCGGTTTCGTCGGGGGACTCCTCGGAGGTTATCTGTCCGATTGGATGTTGAAGCGCGGCTATACGCTGACGGTAGCCCGTAAGACTCCCATCATCCTTGGACTCGTCCTCTCCGGCACGATCATGCTGGCCAACTACGTGAGCGTTGAATGGGTCGTCATTGGGATCATGTCGCTGGCATTCTTTTCCAAAGGCTTCGGCGCGCTGGGCTGGGTTGTCATCAGCGACGCATCGCCCAAAGAGATGGTTGGCCTGAGTGGCGGGATCTTCAACTTCGCCGGCAACATGGCGAGTATCATCACCCCGATGGCGATCGGGTACATTTTCAACATCACGCAGTCGTTCAATGGGGCCTTGATTTTTGTCGGCAGCATGGGGATTTTGGGAGCGATGTCGTATGTGTTCATCGTCGGCGACATCAAACGGTTGGAATTGGCGCCTCTTGGTGAGGCGAAAAAACTCGACCGAGGTCGTTTGGCGAGGTAAATGAAAACCGATGCCCAAAACCCCTGATCAACTTCGCAGTTTCCGGTGGTTCGGCCCCGACGACCTTCGTTCCTTCGGCCATCGGTCGCGACTCAAACAGATGGGCTACAGCGCCGAGGACTACGCCGGCAAGCCGGTGATTGGCATCCTGAACACGTGGAACGAACTGAATCCGTGCCACACCCATTTTCCGCAGCGCGTGCAGGAAATCAAACGCGGCGTCTGGCAGGCTGGCGGCTTTCCCGTCGAGATTCCCGTGATGAGCATGGGCGAGACGTACATGAAACCCTCGGCCATGTACTATCGGAATCTTCTGGCACTGGAGACGGAAGAAACGTTGCGGTGCTACCCGATCGACGGGGCTGTGTTGCTGGGTGGATGCGACAAGACCACCCCCGCGTTGATCATGGGTGCAACGACTATGAATCTGCCGGCGATTTACGTCCCGGCCGGGCCAATGCTCAAGGGAAATTGGGAGGGCACGACACTGGGCAGCGGCACCGACGCTTGGAAATATTGGGCCGAACGGTGTGCGGGAAATCTCAACGAATGCGCCTGGCGCGGCATTGAAGACGGCATCGCCCGTTCCGCCGGACATTGCATGACCATGGGCACGGCCTCGACGATGCTCTCGGCCGCTGAAACGCTGGGCCTGACGCTACCGGGCGCTTCCTCCATCCCCGCGACCCACTCGGCTCACTCGCGCATGGCCGAAGCCAGTGGCCGGCGCATTGTCGAGATGGTCTTCGAAGACCTCAAACCGAGCGACATCCTCACACCGCAGGCCTTCGACAACGCGATTACGGTGGACATGGCGATCGGCGGTTCCACCAACGCCATCATTCATTTGATCGCCATGGCCGGCCGCGCGGGGATCAAGCTGCCGCTGGACCGTTTCGACGAGATTTCCCAACGCACGCCGGTCCTTGTCAATCTTCGTCCGAGCGGCGAGTTTCTGATGGAAGATTTCTACGAAGCCGGCGGATTGCCCGCCCTGCTCAATCGCATCCGCGAGCGCCTGAATCTGGATTGCCGGACCGTCAACGGAAAAACATTGGGCGAGAACATCGAAGGCAGCCGTGTTTACAGCGACAAGGTGATTCTGCCTCTGGACCGGCCGTTGTCGTCCGCCGGGGCAACGTTTGTCTTGCGCGGCAACCTCGCGCCCGATGGTTGTGTGATCAAGCCCACAGCCGCCGAATCCAGACTGCTCAAACACGTCGGCCCGGCGATCGTGTTCAAAGATTACGCGGATCTCAAGGCGCGGCTCGACGATGAAAACCTCGACGTGACGGCGGATTCCGTGTTGGTGCTGCAAAGCGCCGGGCCTCTGGGAGCGCCGGGCATGCCGGAATGGGGCATGCTGCCCTTGCCCCGCAAACTCCTTCGCCGGGGCGTGCGCGACATGGTCCGCATTTCGGATGCCCGAATGAGCGGCACCAGCTACGGCACGTGCGTGCTGCACGTGTCGCCCGAATCGGCCATTGGCGGTCCACTGGCGCTGGTGAGCGACGGTGATTTGATCGAATTGGACGTGCCCGCTCGGCGGATTCATCTGCGCGTTTCCGACGCGGAAATGGAGAGGCGGCGCAAAGAATGGCAGTCGCCGCAGGAACGTTATCAACGCGGCTACGCCTGGCTGTTCGCACAGCAATGCACGCAGGCCCATGAAGGGTGCGATTTCAAGTTCCTCCATGTCGGCAAAGCCACCGCCGAGCCGGATATCTATTAGGAGCTACCGATGCTTTTGGTCATGATGGCGCATCAAAATGAATGGATGAAGGGGAGATCCATGCAATGGATGTAGATTTCATACGCGGCGTTGTCACGCCACTCATTACTCCCGTCGATGCGGAGGAACGGGTATATGAGCCCGGACTGCGCGGCTTGATCGAATACGTGCTGCGCGGTGGCGTACATGGCGTATTCGTCGTTGGCAGCACGGGTGAGTTCTATGGCATTGACTACGACGAGAAAAAACGGGCGACAGAAATCACCATCGATCAGGTCAAAGGACGGGTCCCTGTCTATGTCGGTGCCAGCGGCATCACCACGAGAGAGTGTGTCAGACTTTCGAAAATGGCAGAGGACGCACGAGCGCAGGCGATCACGGTTCTGACGCCGATGTTTATCAGTCCTTCCGAGGAAGAGCTGTACAAACACTTTCGCACGATAGCCGAATCGACAGCGTTGCCAGTTCTGATCTACAACAACCCGGACCGGACCGGGATTAATATGTCCGCAAACCTGGTTGAGCGGCTGGCCGGGATTCCGAACATTGTCGGCGCGAAAGATAGCAGTGGAGATTTGACGCTGACCTCCGAATACATCCGGCGCACGAAGAACAAAGGGTTTCGAGTCATGGCTGGCCGGGATACAATGATCCTTGGCACATTAGTCTACGGAGGAGTGGGCTGTGTCGCGGCTACCGCAATACCGACTGGCTCCTTTGCGCATCGCGTTCGGCTTGGGCAGTTTTCCAGCGGTCATGAAAGACGCCCTGAATCTGCTGGGGGTTGATGTCGGTGATCCGATCAGGCCGCTCGATCATTGCACAGAAACCAACATGGCAAAACTAGAAGAGATATTGCTGAAGATGGGCTTGAAACCCAAGGTCAAGCGGAGCCGTTGAGTCGCCGAGTGTCAAAGACACACTTGGTTAGGCGGGTTCATCCCGTAAGGATGCTTACCTTACGACACTATCTTTCTTAACAATTTGATTGCACAGAGAGGCGTCACTCAACTTGATCGACGTGCCGAGAGGATCGACCGTATTCTCATCCTGCAATCACCACATGCATTTGGCCTTTAAGACCTTGGGAAAGGAAGTTCACGACCTCCGCCGTTCTCGCCGCCGCAGTCCTGCCCTTGCATTCCTCACCGTAAGGCGTATGTTTCAATTGAGAGTCGAGCAACCCTCTCATCAAGTAAGGTAACACGAAGGGTTTGAAGCCCACCCCTTGGGAGCGGCTCGGGGGTCGTAATTCGAGAGTTGAGCCTCGACTCTCCTCTTTTTTTCACC
>JBEKYJ010000008.1:0-39686 GCA_049511095.1 Verrucomicrobiia bacterium | reverse complement strand
CGCTCCGCGCCGAGCCGCACGAACATCGTCTTGAACTCAAACTTGCACCACGGCGCGAGGTTTGCGTTGATGTACAGGCAGCACACGCTCGTCAACTCCGCCAGCAGGATGACCGGCGCCATCACCTGCCCGAGGCTCATCCCGTTGGCGCGCATGGCCGTGATCTCGTTGTCGGCGCTCATCCGCCCGAAAATCAGCAACGTGGTTGCCAGCATCGCCATCGGCAGCGAGAAACTCAGGATGGTCGGCGTCATCAGCAGCAGGAAATATCCCACCACTTCCAGGCCGACCTTTTGGTTCAGCAGCATCTCGCTGAGCTGCCTCAGAATGCGCGCCAGCAGCAGTACGAAGGTAAACACGCCGACGGTGAAAAACAGCGTGATGACCGCTTGCCGTGTGATATACTTCGCCAAGATCTTCATTCGCTGTGGGTACGACTAGCAATTTTTCCGCTCGAACACCACGCAAAATCCATCTCGGCCCGTTTCAACCAACCTTGGAGGCGGCTCTGGCAGCCGAGGTTTCCGGCATAAAAAAGTCCCGTGGCGCGCTGGCGCCGATTACCATCGTTGTCCCCACGCGCTTGCTCGGTCTGCGCCTCCAGCGCTGGCTCGCCCGCGCGCTGCCCGACGGCCATGTCAACCTGCGCTGTCGCACGCTCACCGATCTTCTGCCATCCACCCGCCCCCCCTCGCGGCTGGGTCTGGAACTTCTCTGCGACCGGATCGCACAGGATGAAATCCCCGCCAACGGTTATTTTGCGCCCGTCAGCGACACTCGCGGCTTCCGCGGCGCGCTGCTGGAGACGTTCAAGGACCTCGAACAATCGGGCATCACCCCCGAAGCATTCCGCAAAGCCGCCGGCAAATCGAGGAAACTGTCCGAACTCGCGACCGCCTACGCGGCGTACCGCGATTGGCTTGCCGACCACGAGTTTGTCACCGAATCCGACTTGTTTCTGAAGTCCACGCCCGCCGATGCAACCTCGGAGTTGCTGCTGTACGGGTTCTACGATCTTACCGCCGCCCAAAAACGGTTTGTGAAGAAACTGGCTCCATCCACAATCTTTTTTCCCTGGACGGAGCACAACACCTTCGCCGAGCCGCTCTTGGATTGGTTCCAATCGCTCGGCTACAAACTCGTGGGGCCCCCTCCAGAAATCAAGCATCCGGCGGCGACGGTCCTCTCGTGCCCGGGCGAAACCAGCGAGGTGCAAGAGGCGGTTCGCGAGGCGCTCAGGTTTGTGAGCGCCGAAGGTCGCACGTTCAACGACGTGGCGATCCTGTGCCGCAGTCGCGAGCAATATGACTCGGTCCTGCGCGATACGCTCGCCAACCTCGGCATCCAGGCGTATTTCCGCCACGGCCGTCCGCTCACGGAGCAGCCGGACGCGCGGCTGTTATGGCTGCTGCTGGAAACGATTCGTTCCGACTTCAGCCGCGCGTCGGTAATGGAACTGGCCTGCCATCTCGGCCCGAATTCGCATTGGGACGCGCTCTCGGTGCAACTCGGCATCATCGGCGGACAACAGCAGTGGATTGAGCGCCTCGAAGCCGTGTTCTCCGAACCGGCGGGCGAACGGCGCGGGACGGATGACGCTCGCCGTCGCGAATGGCGTCAGCGCACGGCGGGGCACTCGCTCGCGTTTGTGAGGAAGCTTATCACGCACCTCGGCGCGCTGCCGGGGGAGGCGAAATGGAGTGAGTATGCCATGACGCTGGTCACGGCGTTTCAAGCGCTGGGTGGCAGGAACGATGCGGTGATCAACTGCATTCAGGCGCTGGGGGACCTGGAAGCGTTTCAACCGCGCGTCGCGTTCGATACCTTTGCCGATTACTGTCAGAAATCCCTCGAAGCGGCCGCCGACCAATCCGAGAAGTTCGAGGGCGGAGGCGTCTTTGTCGGCGACGTCATGAGCGCGCGCGGCCTGTCCTGGCCACTGGTTATCGTGCTCGGTCTGGTCGAGAAGAGTTTCCCGCGCCCGGTCCGGGAAGACCCGCTCCTGGCCGACGAAGAGCGGGCGCGTATCAGCGCCGAGTTGCCGCGCAAGCTCAACGGTCACGATGAGGAACGCCTGCTGTTCTCGCTGGCAACAGCCGCCGCCCGCGAGAGACTCGTTCTCAGTTACCCGCGCTTGGACTTGGCCACGTCGCGTCCGCGCCTCGCTTCGTTTCTGTTGCTGGAGTACGCAGGTGCGGCGAGTTTCCAGGCGCTTGAAAAACGCGCCACGCGAATCCCGCTCGCACCGGTGCGGGAAACCGACGAGCCGCTGAACGAACGCGAATTGGATCTGGCGGCGCTGGAATCGCTCGTGGATAAGTCACGCTACTTGCGCCAAGTGTCGCCTCTGCTGGCGGATGGCGTGGCCCACGCTGGTGCGCGCTGGCGCGAGCGCATCCTCACACCTTACGACGGTTTGTTGGGGAACGCTGAGGCGCTGAAACTGTTGCAGGAGCGGTTCGGCTTGGACAGAATCGTCATCAGCACCACGTCGCTCGAGGATTTTTTCGGTTGCCCGTTCTACTATTTTCAGAAACGGGTGCTCGGCATCGAACGGTGGGAGGAACCCGAGGCCGCGCTTTCGATCGACGCGCTGGATTTGGGGTCGCTCTACCACGCGATCCTCGAGGACTACTATCAATCGCAGGCGCGCGACATCGTGGCCGTCGCCGAAAAACATTTCCGCGAGTTCGAACGGCGCGGCGTGACGGGATATCCGACGGTTTGGGAGATCAAGAAGCAGATTGTTGTGGAGGAACTCGGCGCGTTCATCGAACGCGAACGCGCGGCGTCGGCGGGTTGGCAACCGACCAAGTTCGAGGAGGAGTTTCATGCCGTCGCGGTGGCGCCGCCGGTGCGGTTGCGAGGCAAGATTGATCGCATCGACCTGAGCGACGACGGTCGCCGCGCGCGGGTGTTGGATTACAAGACGGGCCGGCAACCCCGTGGCGCCCGCGATGATTCGCTCGCGGGCGGTGAGACGCTGCAATTGCCGTTGTACATCCTGGCGGCCCAACAATTGTTGCCGAAGGTCAGGGTCGAGTCGGCCCACTATCTGTATTTCACGTTGCGCGGCGGCTATCGCACGATCACGTTCACACGCGCGGCGCTGGACGCCCAACGGGCCGTGCTGACCGGCCTGCTCGATACCGCCGCCGACATGATTCGCCGCGGCGTTTTCGGGCAGTACGCGACCCCCGAAGGCTGCCGCCACTGCGATTTCCGCCCGATCTGCGGCAACGGCATCCTGAGACTGTATGAACTGAAACGGGAGGATGCCCCCATGGCGGCGTTTCGTGCGATCAAGGAGAACGTCGAATGACGCGGCCGGTTGACCACGCGGAGCGTGAAGCCGCGGCCAATGAACTCGACACCACGTTCTTCGTCGAGGCCGCCGCGGGCACGGGCAAGACCACCTCGCTGGTGGCGCGCATCGTCTCGGGGATTCGTAGTGGACGCGCGCGGCTTCGGGAGATCGTGGCGATTACCTTTACCGAAAAGGCCGCGGGCGAACTGAAAATGCGGCTGCGCGAAAAATTGGAGGAGACGCTCGCGGATGACTTGCGGCGGGAGGCATTGGCCGACTTGGAGCAGTCCCACATCACCACGATTCATTCGTTCTGCGCCTGGGTCCTGCGGGAGTGGCCCGTCGAGGCAGCGGTCGATCCGCAGTTTGTGGTGGCGGATGAATTGCAGCGGCAACTGTTGCTCGAAGAGGCATGGAAAGAGTGGCTCGAAGTCGAATTGACGAAGAACCCGCCGCCGTTGCGACAGGCGCTGATCTCCGGTGTGGAATTGGACGCACTTCCCGAGTTGGCGGCATTGCTCGTGGATCATCGCGACCGTCTCGCGTCCGTGACCATGACGGAGCCGGCGGCGTTGGATATCGACGCGGTGGTGGCGGAACTACGATCCGCCGCGCCGACGCTCGAACGTTGCCTGAAACACTTCACGGCGCACGAGGAGAATGCCTACGCGCGCGTGCGCACACTGCTGGATACGTTGCCGTCGCTGCAGTACGCGTCACCGGAGCGCAAGATCGCCGTGGTTCGCTCGCTGGAACTGACCGCCCCCAGAGCGATGGCGCATTTCGATGGTGAAGAGGCGTTCCGCGAGATGAAGGACGTGGTCAAAACACTCAAGACGTTGTTGGAGGATTTTGGGGCGGCGGCGGACCACAACCTTCTTCTCGGCCTCATCGCCTGGCTGCGGGGCTTTGTCGATCATTTTCAGAAAGCCAAGCATGACCGCGCGCTGTTGGACTTCGACGACCTGTTGATGAAAACGCGCGATTTGTTGCGCGACAACGCGGAAGCGCGACGCGGACTGCAGCGGCGGTTCAAGTTTGTGCTCGTCGATGAATTCCAGGACACCGATCCCGTGCAGACCGAGATCGTGCTGCTTCTCGGCGAGGGTGCGCCGGGCAAGCTGTTCGTCGTCGGCGACCCGAAGCAGAGCATTTATGGGTTCCGCCGTGCTGACATCGAGATGTATGCCGACACCCGTCGCCGCATCGAGCGCACGGGCCGGGTGCTGGCGTTCCGCCAGAATTTTAGGAGCCAGTCCACGATTCTCAATTGGGTGAATGCGGTGTTCGCGAAAATCCTCGTCAAATCCACCGATGGTGACTATCAGCCCGACTACATCGCGTTGGCACCATGGCCCAAGTTGCAGACCGAGCAGGCGGCGGTCACGCTGCTTCGCCCGAAAGAGTTCCTCAAGATGAGCGCGGACGAACTGCGGCGCGCGGAAGCGACGGCCGTGGCGCGTTACCTTCGACAGCAGGTGGGGGGCGGCACGCGCCAATGGGGCGACGTCGCGTTGCTCTTCCGCAGTTTCACGGGCGTCGAGACGTACGGCGAGGTGTTGCAGGAATACGGCATCCCATTTCGTGTCATCGGCGGCAAAGGCTACTATCAGCGGCAGGAAATCCAGACATTGTCCTCGCTGTTGTCGTCCCTCGACAATCCGGCGGACACACTCCACCTCGTCGCGACGCTCCGCTCGCCGCTATTCGGCTGGGCTGACGATCTGGTGTTTCTGGCCTCCGCGACAACGGGGTTGAATTATCTGACTGTGCCGGAAGCGGACGCGTCCGGGCAGGTAACGCAGACGTTCGCCCTGCTGCGCGAGTTGCACGAGTGCCGACACGCGTTCTCGGTGGCGGGCTACGTGGAACACGTGTACGCGCGCACGCGGATTTGCGAAGCCTATTTCGCCAGCCAGCCCGACGGCGCTCCGTGTGTCGCCAACTTGTTGAAGGCCCTTGAATTGGCGCGGCAACTGGAACGCGCGGGGGTGCGGTCGCTCCGCGCGTTTGTGCGGCGGTTGCGGGAGACGGTGCTGGGCGGCGTCGAGGAGGAACCGTCGCCCGCCAGTGAGGAGACGGACAATGTCGTGCGCATCCTGACGGTCCACAAGGCCAAGGGCCTCGAGTTTCCCGTGGTGGTGCTGCCGGATTTGGCGGGCCGCGCGTCTGATTCGGGCCCGAAACTGCTGTTCCGCCGGGACGGCGGTTGCGAGTTGCGTTTCGCAAGCCGGCGGACGGCGGGATTCGACAAGGCGGACGACGACCATCAGAAACGTGAGGAGGCGGAAGAAATCCGGCTGTTGTACGTCGCCGCGACCCGCGCGAAAGAACGGCTCGTGATTCCGTGGTTCGCGGCGAAAGGCGGACGGATCGACTTGTTGGCGCGCGGATTCGAGCCTGTCGCAAGCCCGTTGGTCGAGACGCCCGATTGGGAGTCGATGCTCCCGGCCGGTTCAGAAGTCGCCGGGCGGGAACCGAAGCGGGACGTAACGAGCGAATGGATCGACCGACGGCGCCGGTGGGCGGACGCTCGTGTGAAACTGCTGGCGCGCGCGGCGAAACCAGTGGCGCGAGTGAGTCCGTCGAAGTTGGCCGGCGAGGCGGAACCGGGCGAGGGGGAACCGGGCGGCCTGGAACGCGAACGAGCAATGGGTTTTGGCGTGGTGGTGCACGGAGCGCTGGAGGCTCTCGACTGGAAGGCGGCGGCCGCGCAACAGCGCCGGCAGATCGAGCAGTTCATTGCCCGGTCGGGTCTGAGTGATGAAGAGAAACGGCGCGCGGTCGGGATGGTCGGCGCGGCGCTCGGTTCGGAGTTGCTGGCACGAGCCCGCCAGGCCGAGCAAGTCTATCGCGAGTTGCCGTTCACGCACGTGGTGGAGAAGGGGTTGATGGAGGGGAAGATCGACCTGTTGTTTTGCGAGAAGGGCCGGTGGGTGCTGGTCGATTACAAGACGGACACGCGGGTGGCGGTGGAGAAATACGCGGAACAGTTGCGCGCCTACGAGGTCGCGCTCCAGCAAGTGGCGGGGATCACGCTCGCACAGAAGCTGCTGTTCTTTCTGGCCAGTGAGACGGTAAAACAGGTGACGTGATGATCAAGGTGGATTTGCACATGCACTCGGGCGAAGACCCGAGAGACGGATTGGCCTATCCCGCGACCGCGCTGGTGGACCGGGCGGCTGAACTCGGTTACGGCGCGATCGCCATCACGCTCCATGGCAAGGTGATGGAGGATGAGCGGGTTTTCGCGTACGCGCGCCAGAAAGGGTTGCTGCTCATCCGCGCGGTCGAGTGGAAGATCAAGGGCCGTGATGTGTTGCTCTACAACATCACGCAGCGTGAGGTCGAGAAGGTGTCCACGTTTGATGATCTCCGCGCCTACAAACGCGAACGCGGCGAGGACCTGCTCATCATCGCCCCGCATCCGCTGTACCCGAAGGGACACAGTCTTCGCGGATTGTTCGAGCCGAACATCGACCTGTTCGACGCGGTCGAGTACGCGCAGATCCATCTTTCGTGGTTCGACGGCTTCAACCAGCACGCCGTCCGCATCGCGAAGAAGCACGGAAAACCAATCGTGGCGAACTCCGACTCGCACAATCTCTGGATGTTTGGGCGCCACTACACGCTTGTCGATGCGGAACCAACGATGCCGTCGATCTTTCGCGCCATCCGCGAGGGCCGCGTCCAGCCGCACAGCCCGCCCGTGACCGTGCGCGAATGCCTCCGCATGTTCTTCCTCGATCCACTCTCGGGGCGCAAACGGGGGCGGGTCTTGGAGAGTTTCCCCTCCGCGACCGCCAAGGCGGGCTGAGTGGACCGGCTCAGATTCCGAGTTTGTCGTCGCGCGTGAAGAACGAGGCGATGAAGTGGAACATGACGAAGTATTCGAGCGCGAACGGCAGGAACCCGAGGAAGCCCACCAGCGGCATTTCCATGTATTTCACATTCTGGCCGAGCGGGAAGATGTAAATCCACTTGGTGTAGGCCCACATGTTCCAGAACTCCCACAGCAGACCGCAGATCGCCCCGGCGACGAAGAGCTGGAGGGTGCGTGATAAGTCGCCGTGCTGCCAGTCGCGGTAGATGCTGGGCATCCCGCGCCAATAGTTGAACGGTTCCAGCAGGAAAAACCAGCCCATCCAGACGAAGGCCCACAGGTAACCCCGCAGGTGCAGGGGCAGGAATGGCGGCAGGAAGGCAAAGGCCGCGCCGACCACGACCGAGGCGATGAGCGCGCCGTGGCTCCAGCGGACGCGCGGGATCCAGGCCCGCTCAAAAAGTTCATGGCTCTGCAGGAGTTCGCAGGTGAGCAACAAGCCGGGCATGATGGTCGCGAACGCGATGGCGTATCCGAGCAGGCGCAATGAGAGATCCTGTTCCAGATGCGCATAGCGCCAGCCCGGCATGACGCGATTGTATGCCTCAAACAAACACCAGAATACGACGGACAGGATGCACTGGATCACGAACGATTCGCGTCGATCCGCCAACAGCGACGTGCCTTTGCGGAGATAAACCCACGCGTCAACGATCAGGATGTACGACCACCAGCACACGGGCGTGGCCCACGCGGTGATTTGCGACCAGGGGACTTCGGGCAACACGTCTGTTCGCGAACAGAAAATCGCTGTCTCCATCAGCAGGAGAATGATCAGCCCGGCCGTTCCGTATTGGGGAAAGCGGTGGCGATAGCTGTTCATGGGCGGTCGGCGCCGAAGTCGCGGGAATGATCAAGGTTCGAGAGCTGTCGCAACACGGCGTCCTTGCAGCTCCAGGCCAGCGACAACGTCAGGGAGAACGGCAGCAGCAGGACGACGATGATCAGCAGATTGGCGCGGCTCAGGAGGAACCGCAGTTCAGAAAGTGGATCACTCTTCTGGATGACGGCCATGCCAATGATGTACACGATGATGCACGCGAACGGCAGGAGCAACAGCCCGATGTTGCCGGTGCCAAACACGCGCGATTCGAACGCCATGTCCTTCCGTCCCAGGAACGCGGCGAGCACCGCGACTCCCCGGTTGAAGGAGAGGACGTACGCGATCCCCGTGGCCGCGAAGGCAAACACGTTGCCGAGCAGCCAGGTGCTTTCCGGGACGCGCCGCCACAGGAAAAAGAACA
Organism: Verrucomicrobiia bacterium; assembly: GCA_049511095.1. Lineage (GTDB taxonomy): Bacteria > Verrucomicrobiota > Verrucomicrobiia > Palsa-1439 > Palsa-1439 > Palsa-1439. The sequence continues at coordinate 31,252 of JBEKYJ010000008.1, read as the reverse complement.
GGCAAAAATACGTCATCAGCGCCGCGCAACTGAGCGTCCAGCGCATTCGATTCTGCCAGGGCTCTCCGAGGCTGCGCACCTGATAGAGCCGCCAGGAACCAACCAGCGTGGCCAGCACCCCCACGCCGAGAAACAATTCGGCAAACGGGGGCATCTCGATGGGCATGAGCAATTGCGCGCCCGTCAACACGGTCACGAGCAGTCCCCAGAACACGAAATAGAAACCCTGCGTCAGGCGTATGTAATCACGCGCGGGAACCTTGGGAGTTGTGCCGGCGCTTTCCATGGCAGCGCCAGGACCGAGTCTTGTCGTCGGCTGCGCGGCCGCGTCAATTATGTCCGACATGTTTGTTGGGCAGTCTGCCTTGGAGTGTTTTCCAGAGTTCGAATTGCTGGATCTTCTTCTGGATCAGGGCCACGAGTTTCTCGAGCCGTTCGTCTGCGTCGAGCGTTTCCAGCATGGCCTGCTTGTCGTAGTAATCGTCCAGCACCGTGTAACTCACGAGATCCGACAGATACTCCGTGTTCTTGACCGAACGCAGCGCCGTGAGCACCGATTTCGGCAACTCCGCGCCCATCCGCGCCCGCGCTTTCGCCAACTGCGTGACCATTTTCAGCAACGGCTCGCCCTTGGCCCCGGCGGCGTCATCGGAACTTTTCAACGGTTCGACACGGGCCACGCGATACGGCCGCAGTCTCACATAGTCGGTGATCCGCACCCGGGCCACGCCTTCCAGGATCACGTTTGCCGAGCCATCCGGCCGCGCCACGCAAGTGCGAATCACGCCGATGCCGGCGATGGGGTGGGGCGTGGGAAAGTGACCTTCCTTCTCCCAGCCTTTACGCAGCAGCGCCACCGCAAACATGCGCTCGCCGTTCAAGCAATCGGCGAGCATCTGCTTGTAGCGTGGCTCGAAGATGTACAGCGGCAGCAACACCCGCGGGAACAGGATCGCATTCGGCAGCGGCATGACTGCGATTTGCTTCGGTAGCCTCACAACCGAAGTATACTCGTTGGGGCGACAAGCGTCAAAGGGAGAACGGCGAAAATGGACCGCGGCCGGCGTCAACACGCTCCGTGAGAACGGGGTGGTAACCTCGCTACCGGAGGTTCTTGATCAGCAACGCGTAAAGCTCATCCAGCGCCTGGGGCACGACGTGGGTGTCCGCCAGAACGGGCATGTAATTGGTGTCGCCATTCCAGCGGGGGACGACGTGCATGTGGATGTGGTCGAGCACGCCCGTGCCCGCGCACCGGCCGAGGTTGATGCCGATATTGAAACCCTCTGCCTTCACCGCCTTGGCCAGCAGTTGCTTGCAGCGGAGCGTGAGTGCCATGAATTCAGAGAGTTCCTGCTCGGAGAGGTCGTCGAGTTCGCCCGTGTGCTTGTACGGCGCGACCATCAAATGGCCGACGTTGTACGGGAAGGCGTTGAGCAGCGCGAAGCAGTTCCGCTCGCGGATGACGATGTGGTTTTTCGCGTCGTCGGACTCCTGCGACTTGCGACAGAAGAAACAGCCCGTTTCCCGTTCCCCGAGGATATACCGAATCCGCCACGGCGCCCAAAGATGTTCCATATGCCGTTTATACGAGCGTCGACGGCAGTATGTCAACGCGGCGTCCGCTTGACGAACGGGCGGGAAACTCCTAGCCTTCCGCAGTCGCAACGAAAGGTGACATGATACGCCATCCAAATTTCCGGTTTTCATTCATTGCCTCCGCCCTGTTCCTGACATCGTTCTGCCTGCACGCCGACCAGGGTTCCGCACCGACGACGAACGTCACGCTCCATCCCGCGCTGTTTCTTGTCGGCGATTCCATCATGAAGACCGGCACCGGCACGGGCGAAAGCGGAGCGTGGGGCTGGGGCTCGGAGATCGGCGCGTTTTTCGACCCGGCGAAAATCCATGTGTATAACGAAGGGTGCGGCGGACGCAGCAGCCGCGGTTACATCGAGGAGGGTTCGTGGGCCAAAGTTCTGGAGCAATTGCGGTCCGGCGATTTCGTGATACTCCAGTTCGGCCACAATGACTCGGCCAACTCGCAGAATTATCCCGACCGCGCCACCATCACGGGCGGTGGCGAAGAAACGATTCAACTCGGGGTGGGAGACTCAAAGAAAACCGTCCACACCTACGGCTGGTATCTGCGCCAGTACGTGGACGACACTCGGGCCAAGGGCGCGACCGCGATTATCTGCTCGCCCGTTCCGCGCAACACGTGGCTCGACGGCAAAATCAAGCGCGGGTTCGACGGCTACGTCCGTTGGGCCGCCGAAGCCGCGAGAGGTTCCGAGGCGTTCTTCATCGACCTCAACGCCTTCGCCGCCGACCGCTACGACGCGCTTGGCCAGGAGAAAGCGGCCAGCTATTTCAATGATTCCCAGCACACCAAGAAGACCGGCGCCCGGCTAAACGCCGAGTGCGTGGTGGAAGGAATCAAACAGTTGAGAAACTGCCCGCTGGCCAAGAATCTCGCTCCCGCTCCCGCCGTTACGACCCCGGCTCCGTGAACCTCTGACGGGAGCTGTAAGCGCTCGTCAGGTCGTTCAATCCGGGCCAGCCATGGCAAGAATGAGCTGGCTGGGAATGAACAATCTCTCTCCATCAGGTGTCAGCAACTCTGCTCCTTCAGCCGTCCATGCGACCTGACAACTGTTGAGGTAGCGCTTTGGGTCGGTGCTTGGAACGTCAAAATCCCGCACGTAGGCGTAGTAGCCGTCGCCGGTAATGAACAGGCGGTACCTCGGATATAAAGAAAAGATGTCCACATACGCAACGTCCCTCTGAATACTCAGGTGGAGGGGATGCTTGAAACCGAACACAGCGTTTGCCGAAGACCACCTCACAACCTCCCTGGTCGTGCCCCACCGGGCGAGGAACGGTGCAATCAGGAGAAGCATCACCACAAGGGCGATACCGAGCAGTAGTAATGTCCGAGTGCGCATATCGAGCAGCCTAATAGTGGTCTTGGCACAGAATGACTTGGTCATTTCACCGCCATTACCGCGAAAAGACAAACTTAAAATGGCGGCGGTACGGGACCGCGCTGCTTGACAGCGGGCTGCGCTCTTCGCACACTGCGGGCATGCCTGCGGCGGCGACAAAGACGAAATCGATTTACCTCGTGGGAGGTGCGGACGAGTTTTCGATCAAGGAAAGCGCGGCGAAGCTGGCGGACACGCTCGCGCCGAAGAAGGCGGGCGAGTTTGGGTTGGAGGTCATCGACGGCTCGGCGTCGAACCAGGACGAGGCGCTGAAAGTTTTATCCCGGTTGCGCGAGGCGTTGAACACGGTGGGATTGTTCGGCGGCGGTGACAAACTGGTGTGGTTGAAGAACACCGATCTGCTCGCCGACACCCCGACGACGCGCGCGGAATCGGTGAAAGATGCGCTGACGGAGCTGGCCGACCTGCTGAAGAACGGATTGGGCGACGGTGTGGTGTTGCTCATCAGCGCGATTGGCTGCGATCGGCGCAAGAGTTTGTACAAGACCATCGAGAAGACCGGCGAAGTGCAATTCTTCGAGGCGCTGGAGGAAGGCAAGGGCGATTCCGACGAGGAAATCGAGGCGTTCATCCAATCGAAGCTGCGCGCGGACGGCAAGACGATGAGCGCCGACGCGGTCCAGGCGTTTCGCGAACTCGTGGCGCCGAACCTGCGGGAGATCGCGAACGAATTGGAAAAGCTGTTCACCTACGTCGGCAAACGACCGGCAATCGCGAAGGAAGATGTGCGCGCCATTTGCTCGGCATCGCGGCAGGCGGTGATCTGGGAGTTGACCGATGCGCTCGGCGGGCGCCACGCGTCGCAGGCCGTCGCCGCGTTGGAGAACCTGCTCGACGCCGGCGAGCAACCGATCGGCGTGTTGATGATGTTGGCGGCGCAATTTCGGCTGATGTTACTGACGAAGGACCTGATGCAGCGCAAACTGATCACCGCGCGGGATGACAAGGGCGGCAACTTCGAGTTTGTGAAGGCGTTCGAGCGGCTGCCCGAAACGGCGACGGCGCATTTCCCGAAGACGAAGGAAGGCAAATTGCCCAACGCGTGGCGGCTGTACCGGTGCGCGCTGGCGGCGAAGAATTTCTCGGTGGCTGAATTAATTCGCGCGATGGATTTGCTCTTAGAGGCAAATCGCCAGCTGGTTTCCACGCAACTCGATGATCGGCTGGTCATCGAGCAAGCCATCGCGAAAATCGCGCGGAAGTGATCGAGGCCGATCCGCTAGAACGGATTCAGCAATTGCGGCGGAACATCGGGCGTGCGCGCGACTGCCGAGTTTGTCGTCGCGGCCACAGTTTTCGCTTTCTCCAACAGATCGAAAAGCTGGCTCGGGGTTACGTATTCCACATGGCGCAACTCGGTGTGCTCCCGTCCATCAGGACCGATGAACACGAGAGTCGGGACGCCCCAGATGCCGAAATCCTTGCGCAATTTTTCAACTTCGGGCGAGGCTTCCTTCGTGAGGTCGGCCTTCAACATGACGAATTGGGTCGCCTGATCCATGACCCGCTTGTCACGGAAGGTGGTGCGCTCCATCTTGCGGCACGGCCCGCACCATTCCGCAGAAAAATCGATCATCACCGGGCGATGATCAGTCGCGGCCTGTTGGGCTTTCGCGGTGGAGTAGGGTTCCCATACAATTCCGCCTTCGGGTGACGTCAGGGCGTCGAGCCACAGCGGGCTGGTGATCCAGACTGCGACAGCGATCAACGCCGCGCCAAAAACCCGTTTCACCCAAACCATCCACGTGCCCGACTTCGGGAGACGCGTCAGCAACCCGGAAAACGTCCCGAGTACGATGTACGGCAGGCCCAGCCCGGAAGCGAGCGCGAAGAACATCCACCACCCGAGCCAGGGGTTGCCGCTCTGGCCGACAAACGCCAGCAGGGCGACGACAAACGGCGCGAGACACGGCGCGGCAATGACGCCGATGACCGCGCCGAAAAAGAACACGCCGATGTAGCCCGCCTTGGAAGACAGGCCGGTGGCTTTCTGCATGAGAAACTGCGGCGGCTGCAGTTCGTACAGGCCGAACATGCTCAGGGCCAGGGCGACGAGGAGCAACGCGATGCCGACCAGCAGCACGGGACTTTGCAGGGCCGAGCCGAAGAGGGAGCCCGTGAGCGCCGCAACCAGCCCGAGGGTCGAGTACGTCAGGACGATCCCGAGAAAATAAACCAGCGACGAGACAAACGCCCGGGACGGGTCCCGTTGGCCGCCTTGCCCGCCAAAATAACTGACTGTGATGGCGATCATCGGGTACACACAGGGAGTCAGGTTGAGCGCCAAGCCGCCGAGGAAAACGAAGAGAAACGTGATAAACAGCCCGCGTTTTTGCACGAGCGAGGCGATGGAGCCTTCGGAGCCGGTTTTACCTGCCGTCACGAGGGGCGCGAGCGGCGCGGCGCCGAAGATATCGAGATGGACGGGCTGCGGCTTTTGCGATTCCGGAACGACCTCGGCTTCGAGGGCGACCGGTATATTTTTCGGCGCCACGCAGATGCTGTCGTTGCAGGCCTGGTAGCGCAACGTGCCTTCGAGTTTCAGCGTCCCGGGTTTTGCGTCGGCGATGACGTGGCCTTCGGCGAAGACGATGGCGTGGCCCGTGTAGAGCGCGACCGGGTTGTCAGCCCATGAAACCTTTGTCGACGCGCCCTTGGGATAGACGATGCGGTCGATGACCACGGACGCAGGCGGCTGGAGCGTGAGCGTGGTCGGAATGAGACCTTCGACGTTGGCGGGGTTGGCATTGATGTGCCAGCGGTTGGCGACATCGATGACCACCGCGAGACGGAAGTGTGAGTTCGGGTTGAGTTTATCGACCGACAAGAAAGTCGCGACCTTCACCTCGCCTTGGGGCGCGGCCTGTTGCGCCTGGCTGTTCAGCGGCGCCAACAGGACGGCCAGCGCGGCGATTGCGAAAAAGAATCGTCGGAAGCGGCTCACTGTTTCGCGATGGCTTTCAGATAGTCGTCGAAGACATTTGTCTCGGTCACGCCGACATAGGTCTGGATGATGTTTTGGTTCTTGTCGATGACAAACGTAGTCGGCATGGCGGTCAGGCCACCAAAGTCCCTGATGAGGCTGTAATCAGCCAGATACAGCGGGTAGGTCAGGTGATGTTGTTCCGCGTAGGCCTTCACCAACTCGGGGTGTGTTTGATCCAGCGCGAAGCCGAGCACGGCCAGATTTGTCTCGCCGTGTTGTTTTTGCAGGTCGTTCAGGATTTTCATTTGCTGCTGGCTGTTATTGTCCCATGTGGCGAGGAAGCAGACGAGCAGCGCCTTGTTCTTGAAGTCGGTAAGCTTGACGGTTTGACCCTTCGTAACTTTCAATACAAACAATGGCGCCGGCTTGGCCACGCGGACTTCGTCTTCGCCGAACGCGCGATGCAGCAGCCCCATGACCGCCAACACCACGATGAGGCCGGCCGTCAATGAAATGAGGAGCCGGCGCGGCCTTGTATTCGGTTTAATGCTCATCAGTGCGAGTTTTCACCTCCACCTCCTTGATGCTCCAGCGACTAGATGGTACGAGACACACTATTAAGCAACTTTTTGCCTCTGCGCAAGAGCCGCGTCGCACAAGCCGTCTCCACAGGCCGTTCCTTGACAAGCCTCAGTAGACGGCATAGCCTTTACCTATCGATGCGCACGGCTTTGAGATTGTTGACGGTGCCACTGGCGATTTCGCTCATCGGCAGCTTGCAGGCACGAGCGGAATGGTGCGAACCGGCCGCAGCGCAGTGCCACAGGGCGCAGTCGGTGGATTGCTGCCGGCCTGGGCATTGCTGTTGCGACATGTCCCAGCGATCCCAGCCCGCATCGAATCCGAGGCCCCTGCGCGCCACCCAGGTTCCAAGGCGCGGGATGGTGAAGATCGCGTCGCTGCCCGTGGCCGCAGTGTTTCTGGCTGGTGGTGAGCGCGTCGACGGTCGCTCGAACCCCAGGGGGGGCGCGTTGCCGTCCGTGATTACACCGCCGTATCTATTGACGCATGCGTTCCTGATCTGAGACAGTCGCCACGCCCGTGGTGTCTCTCTTGTCCGTCTCCGATCAACATGCAACTTTACGAACAACCAGATTCCGAGCTTGTCCGGCAGATTCAGTCGGGTGACGATGCCGGATTCGACGAACTCATGCGGCGCTACAAGCGTCCCGTCATGAGTTTCGTGTTCCGCGTGCTCGGCAACGCGGAGGACGCGGAGGACATCGCCCAGGACATATTCGTGCGCGTCTACCAGAAGCTCGACACCTACCGGACGGAAACAAAGTTTTCGACGTGGCTCTTTGCCATGGCGCGCAACGCCGCCATCGACCGGATGCGCTGGCGCGCGCGTCATCCCACGGAGTCGATCGAGTCGACGCCGGAAATCGCCATGCCGTCGGGCACGGCGGAAGAGGTGGGCGCGCGGGAGATTGGCGGGCAAATCGCCGCGGCGGTCGCCAGGCTGCCCGAAGATCAGCGGACGGCGCTGGTTTTGTGCGAGTACCAGGGAATGTCCTATGCGGACATCGCGGGGGTGATGCGATGTTCGCAGAAGTCGGTGGAGTCGCGTCTGTACCGCGCGAAGCAGACGCTGAGAGAAGCGCTACGGCACCTGCTGGATTGATCAGCAACTGTTGCGCTTTACTCACAGTGACTGATTCACCGCAGCCGTTTCCGGGGTTTGGTTTCGTTGAAAAACTCTGGACGTGTTCGAATCGATTGCAACCACGGGAGTTGCGGAATATTCACAGAAGCGACGCCGGCTTGGCACGCGGGATGTTAATAGTCCTGACAACCGCGCGCGATGGTGCGCGACGCCGAAACGGTTCGGCGTTGCAGCTCACCTACACCTTCGCCGAAGGCCCTCCTTATCCCGTCGGAAGCTGAAAAACCCTCGCTGGAAACAGCGAGGGTTTTTGTTCTCTGCGGCGTATTACCTGGTGAAGTGAAAGTAGGAACCTAACCAAGCAATACATAAAGGACCGAGAAATCAGATGAAAACGCTAGTAGCCCTTACCGCCGCCATCACGATGATGCTGGTGGTCCGATCTTCGACAGCCGGGGAGATTACCTATAGCAGCCGAGCCGCCTTGCTCCGGAAACAGGCCGCGATCGCGCGCCAGTCCACATCGTATGTCCAGGCAGCGGCGCCGGTTATGGCCTGCGCGATGTGCCAGAACGTCAGCGTGTTGACAAAGCGTTTTGTGGCGACGAAACCCGGCTTGGGCGTCACGGAAGCGAACGTGTCAGTCCACCAATGCGCCTCTTGCAGTGACAAGATGGTGGCGCAACTCAAGCAGACCAAGCTGGTGCACACGTGCGCCGCTGGTGGCGAGGCGCAGCCTGCCAGTTGCGCGCCCGTGCCCGCCCAGAGAGTGCCCGGTGCGTAGCTGAAACCAAACCATAACACCGAAAACCCTCGCTAATACAGCGAGGGTTTTCGCGCGCGATAACGTATTACCAAGTGATGAACCAGAATGACGACAAACTGAGGGCCTTGCTCCAGCAATGGCGGGACATTGAGCCGAAGGGTAACTTTGAGGCCAATGTCTGGCGGCAAATTCGGACGGCTGCCGCGGAACGTGCTGAGCGGGTGAGCCTGGTCGAGGCGATTGGACGCCTGTTGTGGCAACCGGGATGGTCCATGGCGGTCGCGCTGTTGGTGGCGGTCGCGGTGGGCGTCTGGGGCGGCGTGGCATCCATGTCGCCGCGCACAGACACGACCAAGGCCGAACTGCAATTTCTGGCTCCCGGCACGCTGGCCGGCAGCTACCTGCAAATGGAGACGAAGGAGATGCGATGAAAAGAACCCTGACTGCACTGGCGATAGTAACGGTCCTCGTGGCAGGACTTTCATACGGCGTGGCCAACTGGTGTGTTCGGCGAGTGACCGCGACCGAGGCGGTGGTGGACCTGAACGACACCCCATGGCTCAAGCGTGAACTGAAGCTGACGGACGCGCAGAGCGCCGAGATTGAGAAACTGAACAAGGAGTTTAGCGCCAAGATTGAACATTGTTGCGACGAGCACTGCGGCGCGCGGTTCGCGTTGAGCGAGGAACTGGTGAAGCCGCAGGTCGATCTCGCGAAAGCCACCGCCTGTGTCGATCGCATGGCGGCAGCGCAATCCGAATCGGAACGCGCCACGCTCGACCATATCCTCAGGGTTCGCGCGGTACTGTCACCCGGGCAGCAACAGCGGTACGGGGCGTTGGTGAGCAAGCAAGTGTGCACGGCGTGCCCGATGGGAATTCACAAGCCAAGCTGATCACTCAGGGAATCTGCGCAAACCATGAACACCAAACAGGGGGCAATTCTCGCAACCGTCGTGCTTCTCGGTTTCACGTCCGTGGCGACGGCCGACGAGAAGGAAATTGTGTCCAGCCTGACGTTGGAGCAGTTGGTGGGCGACGCCATGCGCGAGAATCCACAGTTGAAATCCATGCGTGCCAAGTGGGAGGCCATGAAGGAGCGGCCCGCGCAGGAGCGGACGCTGCCGAATCCAATGTTGACCTACAGCGGCATGGACATGATCGACGGCGGCACGTGGCCCGACACGCAGGAGAAGCGGGTCATGGTCCAACAGGAGTTTCCGTGGTTTGGCAAACTTGGTCTGAAGGGCAAGGTCGCGGAGAAGGATGCCGAGTCGATGCAGCGCGAGTACGAAGCAATGCAGCGCGAGGTCATCATGATGGTGAAGGAAAGCTATTTCGACCTCTATGCGACGCAGCGGGCGCTCTCCATCACCCGCGCCGAAGAAGACGTGTTGAAGCAGATGCAGAAGATTGCTGAAGCCAAGTACGGCGTGGGCGAGACCACCCAACAGGACGTGCTGAAGGCCCAGGCAGAAATCTCCATGCTGAAAGCGCGGATTCTGGAATTGGAGCAACAGCAAGCCGTGTTGAAGGCAAAACTCAATCAACTCCTGAACCGCCGCGCCGATTCCCCGCTGGGACTGGCGGTGACCGAGCCGCAGCGGGAGTTCGAGTTCCAAGCCGACCAGTTGTTCGGACTTGCGGAAAAGAACCGCCCCGAGATCAAGCAGGCGCGCGCGCAAATCGAGCGCAGCCAGCGCGAGCGTGACTTGATGAAGAAGGAATTCTTACCCGACTACCGGCTCGGCGTCGAATACCGCAACGTCGGCGTCGACTGGTCTGACTTCAGTCGCTCCGACAACATGGTGATGTTCACCATCGGGATTGACCTGCCCATTTGGCAGACCAAATACCGCGCGGGCGTGCGCGAGGCCAACAAGATGATCGAATCCACCCAGGCGGCTCTGGAAGCAGCGGAAACGCAAACTTCCTACGACGTGCAGGACGCCTCTTTCAAGCTATTGACCGCACGCCGCTCGCTGGATCTGTACGCGTCAGCGCTCGTCCCGCAGGCCGAAGCGCGCTTTCATGCCAGCGAGGCCGGATATCAGACAGGCAAAGTTGATTTTCTCGACCTGCTGGAAAGTGAACGCTTCCTGCTGAACGCCCGCGTGATGGCTGTCATGGCCGAGGGCAACGTGGGCATGCAATTGGCCCGTTTGGAGCGCGCCGTCGGCACCGATTTGAAACCAAGTACTGATTCAGGAGAAAACGGCAAATGAGGGTTCGCGCATTCATCATCGTCGCGGCGTTGACACTCACACTGGGCGTCGCCATGCCGCTACTCGCGGGCTGTGGTAAGGGTGCGGGCCAGCACAGCGCCGCAAAAAAGACGCAATACCATTGCCCGATGCATCCGACAGTGGTCTCGGACAAGCCCGGCGATTGCCCGATCTGCGGCATGCGTCTCGTGCCCATGGATGACGGCCAGAAGCACGAAAACTCCCCCGCCGCGTCTGGCGCACCGGCGGCAGCAGCGACAGTCCCAAAGAAGACCATGTATCGCTCGACCATGAACCCCAACGAGGTCAGCGACAAACCGGGCAAGGATTCGATGGGCATGGAGATGGCGCCGTTCGAGGTGACCGGAGGCGGTGAGCCGACCCCGTCTGGACTGGCGGTCGTTTCCATTATGCCGGCTGCCCGCGAACGCATGGGCATTACACTGGGGGTGGTGGAGAAACGTGCCCTGTCCCGCGAGGTGCGCACCTCGGCGAAGATCGTGGCCGACGAGACCAAGCTCTACAAGGTGACGGCCAAGATCGAGGGGTACGTCGGGAAGCTGTTTGTCTCGGTCACGGGCCAAGAGGTGAAGAAGGGCGATCCGCTGTTGACGATGTACAGCCCTGATTTGGTGGCTGCGGAACAGGAATACCTCATTGCGCTCCAGACAAAGCAAAAGCTTGCGGCCAGCAATCCGGATGCTGCCCAAGGGGGAGAATCCTTACTGGAGGCCGCGCGGCGGCGGTTGGAACTCTGGGATATCAGTGATGAGCAGATTGAGCAGTTGGAAAAGACCGGCAAGGTGGAGAAATTCCTGACCCTCGACGCGCCCGCCAGCGGCTGGGTGACGGAAAAAGACGTGTTGGCTGGCCAGAAGATCATGCCCGGCGAGACTCTGCTGGTGGTGTCCGGTCTCGACAACGTTTGGGGTGACGCTGACATCTATCAATCCGATTTGCCGTATGTGAAGATTGGCATGACGGCGGAAATCACCCTGCCATCCTGGCCGGATAAGGTTTTCAAGGGCGAGGTGTTCTTCGTATCGCCCACACTGGACCCTGAGACCCGCACGTTGAAGGCGCGGATCACGATTCCCAACGCGGACCTGCTGTTGAAGCCGGAGATGTACGCCAACGCGAAGCTGTCCTACCAACTGGGCGAGAAGGTCGCGGTACCCAAGGCAGCCGTGATGCGCACGGGGGAACGGAGCTACGCCTTTCGTGACGACGGGGAGGGCAAGTTGACGCCGGTCGAGGTCAAGCTCGGCCTGCGCAGCGACGGCTATTACGAAGTTCTTTCGGGACTGCAAGAAGGCGACCGTGTGGTCACCTCCGCCAACTTCCTCGTGGACTCCGAATCCTCCATGAAAGCCGCCATCGAAGCCCTTGCTGGAAAGTGAGCCATGACTCCCAGCCCGTCTTCGGACAAGAAGACCTTCATACATCGGGTCATTGAGTTCAGCGCCCACAACCGCTTCCTGGTGATCGCGCTGGTGGGTGCGGCAGTCGCCTATGCCGTGTACGCGATGAAGAACATCCGGCTGGATGCGATCCCGGACCTGAGCGATACGCAGGTGATCGTTTACACGAAATGGGATCGCAGCCCGGACATCGTGGAGGATCAGGTCACCTACCCGATCATCACGGCGTTGCTGGGCGCGCCAAACGTCAAGGCGATCCGGGGGTTCAGCGATTTCGGGTTCAGCTACGTGTACGTGATTTTCCAGGACGGGACGGACATCTACTGGGCGCGCAGCCGCGTGCTCGAATACCTCCAAAAAATCTATGGAAATCTTCCTCCGAACGTCACGCCGCAACTCGGCCCGGATGCGACGGGCGTGGGCTGGGTGTTTCAGTACGCGTTGGTGGACAAGAGCGGCAAACACAACCTCGCCGAACTGCGGACGTATCAGGATTGGTATTTGCGCTACGCCATTCAAAGCGTTCCCGGCGTCGCGGAGGTCGCGGGCATTGGCGGCTTCCAGAAGCAATACCAGGTAACGATTGATCCCAACCGTCTCCAGAACTACGGGCTGTCGGTGATGCAGTTGGTGGAGGCGATTCGCAAGAGCAACAACGAAGTTGGCGGCCGGCTCATCGAGTGGACGGGGCGCGAGTATATGGTGCGGGGACGCGGGTATGTCAAAGACACCGAAGCGCTCGGCGACGTGGTTGTCAAAACAAACAAGAAAGGCACGCCCGTCACTCTGGGCGATGTAGCGACGATTGAAATCGGGCCGCAGATGCGGCGCGGCATCGCCGACCTTGATGGCAAGGGCGACACCGTCGGGGCGACCGTGATCATGCGCCAGGGCGAAAACGCGTTGAACGTCATCGCGCGCGTGAAAGCCAAGCTGGAGGAGATGAAGCCGTCGCTGCCCGAAGGCGTCGAGATCGTCACCACCTACGACCGCTCGGAACTGATCGAGAAGTCGATTGGCAACCTCAAGGAAGAGCTGCTGGTCGAGATGATCATTGTGAGTTTGGTCATCATGTTATTCCTATTCCATCTGCCGTCCGCCAGCGTGCCGATTGTCACCATCCCCATTTCGGTGGCCCTGGCTTTCATCCCGATGTACCTCATGGGCATCAGTTCCAATATCATGAGTTTGGCGGGCATCGCCATTTCCATTGGCGTGCTGGTAGACGGCGCGATTGTGGAAGTCGAGAACGCGTATAAGAAACTGGAGGTGTGGCACGAGAAAGGGCGGGTCGGGAACTACCACGAGGTTCTTTTGGAGGCCATCAAGGAGGTGGCGCCTTCGGTGTTCTTCTCGCTGCTGGTGATTGCGGTGGCGTTCCTGCCAGTCTTCACACTCGTCGATCAGGAAGGGCGGCTCTTCAAGCCCCTGGCCTACACCAAGACGCTCGTGATCGGGTTGGCGGCATTCCTCGCCGTAACGCTTGACCCGGCGGTCCGAATGCTCTTCGTCCGGATGGAACCGTTCAAATTTCGGTTCCGTCCGCTATCCAAGCTGATGACGGCGGTGTTCGTCGGCAAGTATTACCCCGAAGAGAAACATCCCGTCAGCCGCGTGTTGTTCTGGTTGTACGAGAGACCATGCCGTTGGGTGCTGCGTCACCCGAAGACCGTCATCGGGCTGGCGGTGCTGATCGTCGGCACCACCGTGCCCATTTACCTGAAGCTGGGCAGTGAGTTCATGCCGCCGCTCAACGAAGGGGTCATCCTCTACATGCCGACGACCCTGCCCGGCCTCTCCGTGACCGAGGCGCAGCGATTGATGGAAACGCAGGACCGCATTCTAAAATCCTTCCCCGAAGTCGTCTCGGTCTGGGGCAAAGCCGGCCGCGTGGACAGCTCGACCGACCCGGCGCCGTTCTCGATGATGGAAACCACGGTGGCGCTGAAACCGATGGAGCAGTGGCGGGCCAAGCCGCGCTTCTTCTCCAACTGGCCGAAACCGTTCCGCTTCGTGCTCGGCCATATCTGGTCCGAGCACATCTCGTGGGAGGAACTCACCGACGAGATGAACCTGGCCCTGCAAATCCCCGGCAGCGTCAACGCCTGGACGATGCCGATCAAGGGCCGCATCGACATGCTCACGACCGGCGTGCGCACCCCCATTGGCATCAAAGTCTTCGGCGCGAGCCTCGACGAAATCCAGCGCATCGGCGAACAGATCGAAACGACGCTGCGTGCCGTCCCCGGCACCCGCAGCATATTCGCCGAGCGCGCCTCGGGCGGCTACTTTGTGGACTTCACCCCGAACCGCAAAGCCCTGGCGCGCTATGGCCTGACCCTTGACGATCTGCAGAGCGTCATCATGGCCGCGATCGGCGGCGAAACCATCTCGACCACCGTCGAGGGCCGCGAACGCTACTCGATCAATCTGCGTTATCCGCGTGATTTGCGGGAGGACCTCGACCAACTCGAACGCGTGCTGGTGACCACCGACATGGGTGTGCAAGTGCCCATGTCCGAAGTGGCGGACATCACGTTGGTCAACGGTCCGTCCATGATCCGTGACGAGAACGGCATGCTGGCGGGCTACGTGTATGTGGACATCGCCGGCCGCGACGTCGGCGGCTACGTCGAAGATGCCAAGCGGGCGGTGGCCAAACAAGTGAAACTGCCGACAGGCTATTCGCTGACTTGGAGCGGTCAGTACGAAAACATGATGCGCGTCCGCGAACGGTTGAAAGTCGTCATACCGGTGACGGTCCTGCTGATTTACCTGCTGCTCTACATGAACACCAAATCGGCGTTCAAGGCGCTGGTGGTCATGCTGGCCGTGCCGTTCTCGGTCGTCGGCGCGGTGTGGTTGATGTATCTGCTCGACTACAACATCTCGATCGCGGCGTGGGTCGGCATGATTGCCCTGATGGGCCTCGATGCCGAGACCGGCGTATTCATGCTGCTGTTTCTGGATTTGTCGTATGACGAGGCGAAACGGAACGGGAAACTGCGCAACCAATCCGACCTGCACGAGGCGATCATTCACGGCGCGGTCAAACGGATTCGCCCGAAGATGATGACGGTGGCCGCGGCGTCGATGGGTCTGATGCCGATCATGTGGAGCGCCGGCACCGGAGCCGACCTGATGAAACGCGTTGCCGCGCCGATGGTGGGCGGGTTGTTCACCTCTTTTTTAATGGAATTACTCGTATATCCGGCTATCTATTACCTGTGGAAATGGCACAAAGAAGTGAAACCGTCGATGACCTCGGAAAGCGTCGGGGTTCACGCATCGTGAGGACTTTGGCGTTGGTGTTGTGCGTGGCGCTGGTGTCGGGCTGCAGCCGGTCGCCGCGCATGTGCGCCGTGTGCGACCGCGCCGAGTGCAAAGGAATGGCCTTCCGCGTCACGCTCGAGAACGGGAAGGTGGTCGAGACGTGTTGTCCGCGTTGCGCGCTGCATTATCTGGAGACCAATCACCAGCAGGCCCGGAAGATGGAGGCGACGGACTTCGCGACCGGCCACTGGGTGGATGCGACCCACGCGGTCTATGTGTCCGACAGCGACGTGCATCCGTGCGCGGAGATGAACACGATGCGTGACCCGCAAGGCTGTTGCCTGATGAAGACCTACGACCGGTGCCTGCCGAGCCTCGTCGCGTTCGCCGCCAAGGACGACGCATCGGCGTTCCAAAAAACCCACGGCGGCCAACTCGTGGCGCTACAGGAGATTTCCAAGAAGTGACGCTGACGGAAGGCACGCCAGTTTCCCTCGCGAATCCTTTCCCTCGGCACTCGCGACTATGCAGATGGATCGTCTGATGTTCCGCTAACGGGCTACACACCAGCCCAACGCTTCACGCCAGCCGCCCAACTGCGCGCAAGCCACATGCCAAACTGTTCCATGGTGCCACACATTACCAACGCTTGACCCCCGCGCCCCCGCTCCCTATGCTACCGGCATGAAATGCCTGCTAGAAGTTCTGCTCACCCCCACGGCACTGTTCACAGCCAATGAACCCACCACCCTCCATGCGGCCAGCGGTAGCTCAACTTCATTGAAGGTAAGGCAATGACGACAACCAAGAAAGACCGGGCTGCGGAAAAAGCGGCATTCTCGAAGGCTCTTAGCAACTTCGCAAAGGGATTGGGTGTCTACGTCTCGGCGGACGACGGTCAATGGACGGTCAAGGGCTTCATCGACATTTTCAAGAACATTTACACAATCAGCTTCGACACAAAAGTTGTCTCCAAAATTCTGGAGATCCACCTATTTCCGCGAATTCTTCAATTTGCCCAAGACAACGGGTACTCCATCGTGCTTGCGGAGCACCAGAACTGGTACCCCGACCTCACTTTCGTAAAGAGGGACGACGCCTCCATCAAGTTCGCCGTCGACCTCAAGACAAGCTTTCGTGACCCCCGCTATCCAGGGCATGTCAATGGATTCACTCTTGGCAGTCACGGTGAATACTTCAGGGAGCGCGCATCCACTAAAAACATTCAGTTCCCCTACAACCAGTACCTCGGACACCTCTGCCTTGGAATCATCTATACGCGAGTGCAAACAAACGACCTCGATGAAACCGAGATCATACGCGTTAAAGAATTGGACGATCACCCAAACCAATCGAAGCCACGATACAAAGTCACAACAGTTGACAATCTTCATTCAATTGCATCGGTCGTGAAAGACTTCCAGTTCTTTACCTGTGAGAAATGGAGGCTAGCGAGTGACAAACAGGGGTCCTACAATACTGCAAATATCGGTTCCATCACCTTCATCGAGGACATCATCGCGGGCAACGGCCTGTTTGCGAAGCTTGGCGAAAAATGGTTTGATGAATACTGGATGAATTACGGCGTCACCACAATGATCAAGAAGGGCAATGCGGTCCCCATCACGTCGATTGAGGACTTCTTGGACTTCAAGGAGGGCGACAAGTCCAAGATCGTTCCCGTCAAGACGAAGAAAAAGAAAAAGAAAAAGAAAGGTGATGCCAAATGCGCGTGATTGTACCGCCGATAAAAAGCCAAGGTATCAAGACGAAGCTTGTGCCTTGGATTCAGGCCCTTGTCCCAGCTGTCAAAGGTCGCTGGATTGAGCCATTTTTCGGAACTGGAGTTGTGGCATTTAACTCCGGTTTTCGCCGAGCTTTACTAGCCGACATCAACCCGCACGTCATCAATTTCTACCAAGCGATCAAAGATGGAGAGATAACGCCCAATTCCGTCCGTTCTTTCCTCGAGACCGAGGGTGAACTTCTTCTGAACGCCGATGACAAAGGGTACGCGCATTTCAGAGCCGTCAAGGACCGATTCAACAAACACTTTTCACCGTATGATTTTCTCTTTTTGTCTCGGGCTGGGTTCAACGGCATGATGCGCTTCAACCGAAAAGGTGCGTGGAACATTCCCTTTTGCCAAAAACCAGAGCGCTTCGCCCGTGCGTACATCACGAAGATTGTCAACCAAGTACATGCTGTCACCTGCTTGATTAAACCTGAATGGGCATTCCGAATCGCCGACTTTGAAGAGGTTATCAAAGACGCAACTCCAGACGACATCGTATACTGCGATCCGCCATATATTGGTAGGCACGTTGATTATTACAGCGGATGGACAGAAGACAACGAACAACACTTGTATGCACTTCTATCGGCAACTCCAGCAAGATTCATCCTGTCGACGTGGCACCACAACGACTACCGGTCCAATGAATTTGTCGAAAAACTTTGGGGCCGTTTCAATGTGGTGACAAGAGATCACTTTTATCACACTGGTGCCAAGATTGAGAACCGCAGATCAGTTGTTGAGGCTTTAGTTTTCAACTTTCCCGCAAACATTCAAAAGCACAATCACGAAACCCGGCCACGGCCAAAACAGATGCTTCTCTTGGAGCAGAGGCAACAATACATCACACAACAACTGGCTCGATCGTACCGCTGACCTGCGGCGGCTCAGTCGACGGTCAGCCCTGACTTTCGCCCTCGCCCCGCCACCACCTGCGTTTGTGGGCTTCAGACAGCCCGCCCCCTCAGTAGAGGTTCCCCAAGTGGTTTTCAGGCAACCAGCCTTCGCCAGGGGCTTCCACCTTCGCCAAGGCTACGGTGGACAGGACGGCTTGGTCCGCCCGCTGCGCGTAGTTCTGCGGCGCCTCGTGCGGGATGACGGAGGGTTGGGGCGGACGGCAAACGACGACGCTAAAGGTTGCCGCAAACGACAGCGGCGGCGAACGGCACGGAGCGGACGCCTCGGAGAGGCGTCCCTACCCCGATAAGGAATCGGGGCGGGCCAACGGCGGCGGCAGAGCGGGGCGGCTACAACAGGACGGGCGATGGCATTCGCGGATTGGGGAAACCCACCCCTGGCCCCTCCAAGGAGGGGAAATTGTGGGTCAGGCTTGCAAAATATCAGAAAGTGTGAAATACTGAATTCATGACCAAAGTCATTAACATCAATGGGCGGGGGACGCTGACGTTGCCCAAGGAAATGCGGCAACGGCTGGGGCTGAAAGAGGGTGGCCAGGTTGTCGCTGAGGAAACCGAGCAGGGCGTCTTGATCCGCACCGGCGTGACGTTCCCCGTGGAGATTTACACGGACAAGCGGGTCGCGGAATTCAACCGCAACAACGAGGAAGTTCTCCGTCGTTATCGGCTTAAGAGCAAGCGATGAGGGTGTTTCTCGACGCCAATATCCTTTTCTCAGCCGCGAAGCCGAAGAGCCGCATTCGGGCATTGATCGACCTCCTCTCCCAGCACGGCGGATGTATGACGAACGCCTACGCCGTTGAGGAAGCCCGTCGCAACCTCGCCTTGAAAGAGCCCGCACTGGTCAACGAGTTGGAGAAGCTCGCGCACACGCTGGAAATGGTTACCGCCTTGAGCCTCGAGCTGGAGATCCAATTGCCGCCGAAAGACGTTCCCATTTTTGGCGGAGCGATTGCCGGCAATGCCACCCATCTGCTGACGGGTGATGAACGCGACTTTGGAGCTTACTTCGGCAAGACCATCCAGGGTGTGAAGATCGTTTCGCCCCGCTTGCTCGCGGATGAATTGGTTCGACAAGGTTGGCTCACCAAGCCACGTGAAACCCCGAAAGGGATTCGGGGTAAACGTGAATCTCTGAAAGCGCGCGGCTGATCGCCGGATTGATCGATTTGCGAGCCTGGCGGCTTGAACCTCCGAGGCTTGATCCACCCACCGGGCGTAGTTCCGTAGCGCCTCGTGCAGGAGGACGGAGGGTTGTGGCGGACGGCAGACGACGACGACGAGGCGGGGCGAAGAAACGGCGGGCGGAGCGAAGGGGGAGGGCAGCACGGCGACAAAGGAGACCTGCGGTCGATCCATGTGCGCGGTCGGGCCCCGAAAAGGATTCGGGGTAAAAGTCCGGGGCACAACCGGGGAGGGGGAGGCGCGGAGATCGGTCCACCGCCGCGTGAGGGCACGCGGCCTACAACTGCGAAAAAAAAAGCTTCCAAACGTTGCCGCGGGAGTACTGCGTGTGGCGTGTCGTCGGACTCCGCTATCGGAATTTGATATTTTTTGCTGGACGGGGCGTTGCGGGGCGGGTATAATGGCGACAGTTGTTTGAAAAGAGCACGGCTCACAGAGCCGTGGCTACACCGAACACGCCACATCGGGGACGGCGCGGTGGGGCCACCGCGCCCTACCTAAAGAGACGTTGGCACGGGACTTTCCAAAAAAGGGTGTTTTTTACCAAACGAACCCAACTGAAAAATGCACATGTGTTTCGACATGAAACAGTTATAGAAAAAACGGAGTTGGGTTCGTTTTAAGAAAAGAGGCAAAAAATGGGGAAAAAAGTACCAGAATACCGCTCCGGGAGCTCCGAAAACGACTCGGAGCAGGGGTGATTTGCCGCCCTAGACCCCTCGGCCTCTCCTGCGTCGAGTTACGCACGAACGAACCCGAAACGAACCCAGTTTGGCGTGCCGTGCGGCTCGGCTACGACGAGCCGGCCGCAATGGATCGCACGAGCTTGTACACAAGGAATTTTGACGGTTCCGGGCAAACTGCAACTTGCGAAAACAATTGAATCCTGTACTGTAACTGTAATGGCAATTCCCGGTCAAGCTCGTCAAAGCGCGGTGGCCCGCGAGATGCCTTGTTCTCGGGATAGTTGGATCGTCGCGCATTGTTTAATTGTTTAATGGTGAGGCTAGGTCGTAGATGAAACATAAGGCACTCGCGTATCCGTTCGCCAAGCTTGTGGTTGGCCTGGTGATGCTCGGTGGATTGCCGGCGCGCGGGCAACTGGTGGTCGACGATTTCAGCCCGGCTCACCCGATCAAGGTCATGTACATCGGCGATTCGGTCACCGATGATTGCGTGCATCAGGACGCCTGGCGCTTTTACCTCGAAAAGCTTTTGCGAACCAATGATTTTCCCTTTGCGTCCGTGGGCCGGCAAGTGTCCCCGGCCACCGGCGGGTTCACCAATAACCTGTATGAAGCTTATTGCGGCGCCGTCATCGCCAAGCCCGGGGTGACGGAGACCGCGTTCGTCCATGGCTACCCCGGCACGAATGTGTATCTGGATAACTGTATTTCGGACGCCCTGAATGATCCGCACGGGTCGGGGACGAACACGCCGGATCTGTTTTGCGTGTACATCGGGATCAACGACATCGGTCGCGGGCGCGACCCGTATTCCGTGGCGACGAATGACATGCCGGGTTTCCTGAACCTCCTGTTCTCCCACGCGCCGAACGCGAATGTCATCCTAGTCAAGACCAGCACGTTCCGGGGCACCCCGGCGCACACCAACCAGTACACGTCCTATGTGACGAATGTTTTCAAATACGGCGCGGCGTTGCAGGGCATGGTCAACCAGCACCGGGCCCAAGGTCAAAAGGTGTTCCTCGCGGACATGTTTTCCGCCCTCGACACCAACACCATGTTCGATGCTGACCGCGAGCACCCGAACACGAACGGTCTGGCCGCGGTCGCCCGCGAATTTGCGACGCGCATCGAGGCGATCACCATCCGGACCAACCGGCTCACGACCACGCTCATCTACGGCGGATCGGATTGGAAGTACTCCGACACCGGCCAGAACCTCGGGACCAGCTGGACGCAGTTGAATTACGATGACAGCGGCTGGAGCCACGGAATTGGCCGGTTGGGCTATGGTGACCCCCTCGGCGCCATCGTCGCCACGCCGGTGAGCTTCGGGCCGAACCCCAACAACCGATACGTCACCACTTATTTTCGCCATCCGTTCGTCGTGCCGGCCGACGCGGGGATCAGCAATTTGAATTTCCGTCTCACGTGCGTGGACGGCGCAGTGGTCTGGCTCAACGGGCAGGAGGTGTTCCGCACCAACCTGCACGCGACCGGCTCGGTCCTGTTCAGTGATCTCGCGTTGGGCAGCGTTACCGGCGACTTCTCCTACAAGTATTTCCCGGCCAATTTCATCGGGCCCCGTTTGTCGCCGGGGACGAATCTCGTCGCGGTGGAGATCCACAAGAGATCCGTCACGGGTTCGACGCTCGGCTTCGACCTGGAACTCCTCGGGAGCGGCGAACGCTACCCGAAACCGCCGCTTTCCATCGCCCTGTCGGGCAGCAACGTCCTCCTTACCTGGCCGGTCACGAACACCGCCGGCTACGCGCTCTATTCGACCACCGATCTGGACAACGGTGGAGAGTGGTCGGCTTTGCCGGCGCCGCTCGTAACCAACGCCGGACAAATCACCGCCACGGTCCCGGTGGAGACCGACACGATGTTCTTCCGTCTGCAAGGTCCGTAGAACCCATCTCATGAATCGGGAACGGCTGCATTGCCTGAGATTGGGGCTGCGGTAAGGCGCGAGCGGGGAGAATAGTGGAACAACTGAGCAAATGGGCGTATGGTAATGTCAGAGTAGTTGGTGGCGAAACTCGCATCAGGAACAAACAAACAGGAGGAAGTTCATGAAGAAGTTCGTTGCGTTCAGTGTCGCAGTTGTGGCCGCTGGTTTGATCGCGGCGTGGAGTGTGCGCGGGGCGGAAAGCACCGAGGCGACCGTGACCGTCAAGGGCGAAGTGCTCGATATGGCCTGTTACATCGACCACGGCGCCCACGGCGAAAAGCACGCCGAATGCGCGGCGACGTGCATTGAGTCCGGCCTGCCCGTGGGAATCAAGGGCGAGGACGGCAAGACGTATCTGTTGATTGGCGAACACAAGCCGCTCAACAAGACATTGGCCGAGTACGCCGGCAAGACCATCACGGTCAAAGGCAAGCTCGCCAGCCGCGATGGGATCAACATGATCTCCAACGCGGAAATCGTGAAGTAACCACATCTCACCCGGCCTGTAACCCTCTCCCCGTTCGGGGGGAGGGGGACAGGGTGAGACAAAAACCCATGCCCGGATTTCACGAGTTCCTCCAGCAACTCAAGCAGCCGGAATACGTCCATGTCCTGCTCAATCCGATTCCGGTCTATGCGATGGTGTGCGGGATTCTGGCGCTGGTCGTCGCGCTGATTCTGAGAAGCCGTCCGGCGCAAATCACGGCGTTCGTGGTGGTGATGTTTGCGGCCCTGTCCGTGTGGCCGGTCGCGGAGTACGGCGAACGCAGTTACGACCGGGTGTACTCGATGTCGCAGGGCGACGCGCAGCAATGGCTCGATGTGCACGCGCATCGGGCCGATATCGGATCGTGGGTTTTTTATGCGACGGCGGTCGTGGCAGCCGTGGCGTTGGTTCTGCCAAGGTTCCGTCCGCGCACGCAATTGCCGCTGGCGCTGGCGACGCTCGTGTTTGCGCTGGCCTCGCTCGCGGCGGGCGCGTGGATCAGCCAGGCGGGTGGGAAAGTGCGCCATTCCGAATTTCGCGACGGCCCGCCGCCGAACCCCGTCCCGCATGAACAAGAGCACTAACGCAGGTGATGACGGTCGGGGAAGTCCAAGGTCACTCCGCGCATCATCGCTTTTGCGCCACGGCTTTGAAGAAGGTGTAGCAGAAGACGCCGTCGGGCTGGGTGGTTCGGTACAAGTCCTCGATGCCCTTGTCGAACGCGGCGGCGCTGATGAGTCCGGCGTCGAGAGCCAGGCCCCGCACGCCCTCAATCATCGCCGTGAAAGTTTTCTTCGTGAACCCGTCAACCAACTCCGGTTTGCTGGAATCCGCGTAGACCATGCGGGGAGAGACGCGGATGGACGCGAACCCGGCTTTGTCCAGAAGCGGGTAGAGTTCGCGGCCGATGTTGGCGTTGCCGCCCGCCCTTCGCTGCAGTTCGACCTGGCATCGTATCGCCTCATGGGCTCGCGGGCTGTCGGGGTAAAAACAGGTCGAACCGTGATCGCCTTCGATGACAGTGATGGTGCCGCCGACGCGGAGGAGGCGTTGGAGCGCGATCAAGGCCTCCACCGGCCGGGCCAGATGTTCCAGGACAAAGCAAACGAAAACGTGGTCGAACGACTCCGGACCGAAGGGCAACGAGAAAATATCGGCCTGTTGAAACTTCACATTCGTCAGACCGGCCGACTCGACGCGTCGTTTGGCTTCCGCGAGGGAGCGTTCCGACAGGTCGATGGAGGTAATCGAGGCCCGCGGGCTGTTGCGGGCGAGCGTGACGGTTTGCGCGCCGACGCCACAGCCGGCTTCGAGGACGCGGCTGGCGGCCGGATAGGAGGTATCGGAATGCAACAACTCCACCAGCGTCGAGGCTTGATCGTGGAGGCGGACGTTCTCTCGTTGATCGTATCCGTGAACGTAGGAG
The DNA here is from genome assembly GCA_049511095.1 of Verrucomicrobiia bacterium. GTDB lineage: Bacteria > Verrucomicrobiota > Verrucomicrobiia > Palsa-1439 > Palsa-1439 > Palsa-1439. The sequence continues at coordinate 7,518 of JBEKYJ010000008.1, read as the reverse complement.
GTATCCATCGCGAGTCCTTGCTGATATCGGACGGGAATCATAGCACGAAGTCCGCCGCCGGGAAGCAGGTGATTCAGCGTGGCGGTTTACCGCGAAGCAGATCGACGTATGCGCCTTCGATCAATTGTTGCGGAGAGATGCCGAGAGTGGCGAGCAGTTCGCGGGCGATTCCCATCCCTGTCTCGGTGGACTCGCCTTCCGACAATACGACTTCCAATTCGAGGAAATGTCCAAGGCCATCAACCCGGTCGAGATGAATCCGCGTCCGCCCCGCCAGGAACAGCGTGCGGTGTTTGCGGACGCGCCCGCACGCGCCATAGGCGAGCGACAGAGCTTCGCGAAGCGTGTCCGGCGAGGCGGTCGGAGAGATGACGTAGAACGACTCTTTCGGACCGGCCACGTCGGGTCGTTGATAGAAGATCAGTTCGCCGGCGGATTCCGAGAACGCGCGGAGTTTCAAGCGGTCGTTCGGACACGAAAAGAACGTGTCGTCCTGAACGATCTCGGTGGGGCCGCTGTCCGCAATCGCCTTGACGCGTGGCAACAGCGCATCGACGCTCTCGATGCGCGCCTTGATCTCAACGTTTCTGGCCATGCGGAGAGAATGCCCGATGACTTGCTGCGAGTAAAGTCGGCGCGCGGATCGGGCACGCGATGGTGCACGATTCCGAGTCTTGCCGCGGGCTTGCCAAGGGAAAGACGCCGAATGGACCAATGGCGGGCTCCGCCCCTAATCGTCGTCGTCCACTTTGCCTTTGCCGTGGGTGAAGACGAAGGCGGCGCGGGTGGGCGGAGGCATGGGGGAATCGTCGCCGCGGATGGCCTGCCAGATGACTTTGTTCAGAAGCAGATCATCGGCGGCATCTTCCTTGGAGAAATCCATCGAGCGCGAAGTCTTTTCACCCCATGTGATCTTGATGTTTTTTTGCTCCAAATCGATGCGCGCGGGAAGTCCGGTGTAGGGAGCGAGGTCGGGCGTGGCTTGGAAGGCGGCGAACATGGGTGTGGCGGCGGCATCGAACTGCGACATGGGTTGGAGGCCGAGAACCAGCTCGATTGTCCGCAACATGCTGCTGGTCGAATACATGGTGGAATCGACCGTATGGCGTTTGATGTACGGGCTGATGACGAAGGCCACGGTGCGATGCGCGTCGACGTGGTCGGCCCCGTTCTGCGCGTCATCTTCGACAATGAAGATGGCGGTTTGCGGCCAGAACTTCGAGTGGCTGATGGCGTCGACGATGCGTCCGAGGGCGAGATCATGCTCGGCGACATAGGCGCTGGGCGTCCGTTTGCCCAACGTCGCACCCATGGTGTGATCATTCGGCAATCGAATGATCTGCAAGCGCGGCATGTCGCCCGCGTCCTCGAATCGTTTCAGTTCGCTGACGAAGCGGTCGGCGCGCCTGGTGTCCAGGTAATTCAGATCGAAGCCGCGATACTGTTCGTCGATATGGCCGCGCAAGGCTTTCACGCGGGCCACCGACGGGTCGTCGGGTGTTTTTCCGTTGGCGACGAATTCACCATAGCTCCGATAGCTCACGCCGGCCTCGGCGGCGCGGTCCCAGAGATAGCCGCCGGCGGGCTGGGCGATGGGGAAGACGCCTTCGGCGGGATAGATATACTTGCGACGTTTATCGTGGCCGTACTGGAGCGGCCACATCTTTTCCACGAAATCGGTTGCATACGCGCCCATCGTCCATTCGTGACCGTCCGCGCTGATTTCCGCGTCGGCGTAAAAGTTGTCGAGCAGGACGAATTGGCGGGCCAGTTGATGGTGGTTGGGCGAAACTTCTTCCGGAAACAGGCACAGGTTGGTATCGCCGTTGCCTTCCGGCATGTCGCCGAGGACCTGATCGTAGGTGCGGTTCTCTTTGATGATGTAGAAGCAATACTTGATGGGGCTCGGTTCGCCGGGCGTGAACGGGACCGGGTTGTTCTTCGGGCGCGCGGCCGACACGGAGGCATCGGGTTTGAGCGGGCTGCAGCGATAGGCCTGGGCGGTGTCGGCCACGAGCTGTTTTTCAAGCGCCGACCGTGAAGGCAAATCGATCACGCTCAGGGTGCCGTGGAGGAGTTGGGCGATGTATTGCGGCAACGTCTCGGCCCGGCTTTTCCGCCCGGGTTGCGGGCCGCCCGGGTTGGCCTTGGAGATGATGCCTTTGCCGTTGCTGACCAGCAGGCGTTTGCCGTCCGGCGTCACGCGGACGGACGTCGGATACCATCCGACGGGAATGAAACCGAGCGAACGACTGCGCCCCGGCGTGCTCACGTCGAACACGGCGACATTGTTGTTGTCCGCGTTGGCGACGAACAAGGTCTTCCCGTCAGGTGTCAGGGCGAGGCTGTTCGGGGTCGAGCCCGAGGGCAGGTTGGGGTAGAGGGAGGCCGAAAGCGTTTCCAGGGCCTTGCCGCTCGTGGTATCGAGCACAGTGACCGTGTTCCGGTTCGCGTTGGCGACGAAGAGGGTCTGGCCGGAAGCAGTCAGCGCCATTTCGTTGGGATGCTCCTGGGTGGGCCAGCGGGCGGTCACTTGTCGCGAATGCAAATCGATCACCGCGATTTCGGCATGGCCCCACAGGCTCACGTAAAGCCGTTGCCTCCGGTTGTCGATGCGGCACGCATAGGGGAACACTCCGGCGTGATTCAGGTCTTCATCGGTGGATCGGTGACGTTTGGTGACGGTTTCGAACGAGTTGGTCAGTGAGTCGGGCGTCAAGGGGACATCGATGACCACATTGGTGCGCAAATCGACGATCGACGCGCTTTGCCCGTACAGGTTCGCCGCGTAGAGTTTCTTCGCGCCGGAATCGAGGGCCAATCCGGAGGGAATGCCGACGTCATCGACGGCGCGCAATCGAATATCGCGCGCATCCGAGAGTTGGCCGTCCTTGAATTGAAACGCATGGATCACTTCTTCGCTGGCGCCGCTGCAAAGCAAGCGAGAGCCGTCGCGGGAGAATTCGATCCCGTAGAACGCTTCTTCGAGCGGCGCGTTCGTGATCACCTTCTCCGCCACCACGTCCACGATCACGACGCCGTGCCGGCTGTAGCCCGCGTGCAGGATGGCGGCGAAACGGCCTTGGGGATGGACGGCGATGTTGACGGGGAAGTCGCCCAGTTCGATTTGTCGTCCCACCGGGCGGAGCGACCATTGGTTCGGCAGGAGGACGGAACCATCCAGCCGCTGCCCGGGAAGTGCAACTGGTGGTTTGCCGTCGTCGGCCAGAGAGCCGGCCGAACTCAGGAGGAGAAGGAGAAGACTCAGGATCAATCCATGCATGGGTCTGTGAACCATTTCATTTAGTCGTCATAACCGTGGGCCTTGGCGGGCCAGACGGCCACGAAAAGCAGGGTGCCGACTGCGGCGCAGGCGATCAACGCCTTGAATCCGATGTCCCATCCGTAGTGTTGGACGAGATATCCCAAGCCGACGCCGGAAAGCGTCGTGCTGGCGTAGCCGAAGATGCTGGTCAACCCAACGGCGGTGGCGGCGGCGCGTTTGGTGGCGAGGTTTGCGGCGACGATGGCGAGAAGACATTGCGGGCCATAGACGAAGAAGCCGGTGGCGCAGAGCAGGCCGGTCGTCAACCATTCCGAGCGCGGAGGAACTTTCCAGAACAGAAAGACCGAGACGCCGGCGAGGGCCATGTAGACCACGCAGGCGCGCCCGGCGCGTCCGCCGAGGAACCGGTCGGTGATCCATCCGCCGAGCAGCGCGCCGATCAGTCCGAAGAGTTCAAAACCGGCGATCATCCACGCGCCATGCATGATCTCGATGTGCTTGACCTCGAGCAACAGGGTAGGACCCCAATCGAAGACGGCATAGCGCATGGTGTAGACAAAGAAATTGGCGCACGACACGAGCCAGATATATTTGTTGCGGAATACTTTCTCCATCAAGAACACCTTGAAATCCCCGGTGGAATCGGTGGGCGCGGTCGCAACATGCGTGCCTTCGAATTCCGGGAGGCCGACGGAAGGAGGCGTGTCGGGTAGATTGAACCAGAGGAGCGCGGCAACGACGAGGGCGATGGCGGCGGGAACGAAGAAACAGAGCCGCCAGTTCGGCGGGAACCAGTATCCGCTGACCAGGAATCCGCAGAGCAAGGCGACGAGGATGCTGCCGATGTTGTGGGACGAATTCCAGATGGAAAACTTGGTCGCGAGCTGTTTCGGTGGAAACCAATTGGCAATCAAGCGGGCGCAGGGTGGGAAACCCATGCCCTGAAACCAGCCGTTAAGCATCCAGAGCAGGCCGAGCACCACGACGCCCGAACTGAAGCCGAAGATGACGTTGAGGATTGCCGAGACGACGAGGGCGCAGGCCATGAACGTGCGGGCGTTGGCGCGATCGGCGAGGAAGCCGTTGGCGAATTTGGACACGCCGTAGAGGACCCCTTGGAGGGATAGGAACGTGCCGAAAGCGACTTTATCGATGCCGAGATCCCTGGCCATCATCGGCATGGCGAAGGCGAGGTTCTTACGGACGAAATAAAAGGTGGCATAGCCGGTAATGGAAAAGATGAGGACGAGTTTTTGCCAGTGCTGGTATTTCTCCGAGATCTCCCCGGGATCCGTGAGCGTGACCGCGGCGGGAGGAGCCGGTTGGAAACTCCTTAGCAACCACCCCAAAGGACGGGGGGCTTCTGGCTGCGCCGTCGCTGGTTCGGCGACCGCGCCCGGCTCAAATTGATGGTCCAAACTTTGCCACCTCACCAAGACGAATCACACGCCACCGGATGGACGGAACCCGTAACACAACCGGCCCGGTTTCACAAGCCCGCCGTGGCAGGTTCCCCGATCACTTCGTTTCGAAAGTTGAATTCCGGGGCGCAAGGTGCTACGTAACCAGAATGCGAGTCGCGTCAGCCCCACACTTCCCGTCATCGCGCGCGGCGATTCGTGTTTCAGGAGCGAATGTCTTGCTGGGGGTTCCCTTGATCGTCATCGGGTGGGCGCTGACGGTGTTTTCGGGCCTGACCTATGCGCAGACAGGAGCGGTCACCTTCAGCCAGTCTGCGTACTCGGTGAACGTCAATCAGGGCAGCGCACTCATTACGGTTGCGTTTACGGGTAGCACGGACGGCGTCGCCACGGTCGATTTTGCGACGAGCGATGGCACGGGCACCGCCGGCGTCAATTATGTCACCAGCACCGGCACGGTGACGTTTGCCACCAATGTCCTCAGCGCCACATTCACCGTTCCGGTTTTGGATAATGGTGTGTCGCTGTCCACCCAGACCGTCAATCTGGCCCTGTCGAATCCGACCGGGTTTGCTGTTCTGGGCAGTCCGTCGAACGCGGTTCTCACGATCATCAATACCACCACGCAACAGGTGCAATTTGCGCAAGCCGCCTACACGGTGGATGAAGGGGGAGGCGACGCGGTGATCACGGTGGTCCGAACGGGCGGATCAAACGGGACCGTTTCCGTTGATTTCAGCACCAGCGATGGCAGCGCGAAGGCGGGCATTGATTACATGGCGACAGCGGGAACGGTGACGTTTGGTGAAGGAGTTCTTACGAATACGGTCACGATCCCCATTTTGGAGAGCAGCCCGTTGGAGACCAACCAGACGGTTCATCTGACGCTCTCGCATCCGCAAGGGTGCGCGTTGAGCAACCCGAAGAACGCGGTGCTGACCATTGTTGCGACCGGACCCCCCACAATACAGTTTGGCGCAGCCAACTATCACGTCCACGAGCACGTCGGCAAAGCCACGCTGACGGTCCTCCGGTTCGGAGATAGTTCTGGCGCGGCCAGCGTTGATTACGCCACGAGTGATGGAACCGCCAAGAACGGAACCGACTATCTGGGCACGAGCGGCACCTTGGTTTTCCCATCGGGTGCGGAGAGCGCGAGCTTCAGTTTCCAATTCGTGGAGTTTCGGGATTTCCAAAGCAACAAGACGGTCATTGCAACTTTGAGCAATACGAACGGGGCGAACCTGGGAACCCAGGTCACGGCGGTGGTGACGATCGTCAACGACCGGCCGCAAACGATCGCCTTCACGAGCGGCGCCGGTGATTCGGTGACGATGACCCTCCAGCGCGCCGGGACGATGCAGATTTCAACGAACGATCCGCCGAGCATTGTCCTGTCCGACACCGATGCGACCAGCCTGCTGACGATCAGGGTCAAGAAGGGCGGAGCCGGAACGGGCGTGCTGTCGGTGGATGGAATTACCGGGGATGGGGATTGCCGGTCGATCAACGCTCCCGGCGTTGATTTGGTGGGCAGTGGTGTCCAGGTAAGCGGTTACCTGAAACAATTGCAGGTTCATGACATACTGAATGGCGCGGCCGTGACCGCCGGCGGGGCCGCGGATCAGGACACAAAGATTGTCGCCCACAACATCGGCGACGACGCGACCATCGATCTCGGGAGCCGGATTCAGACGTTGCAGGCCGCGCGATTTGGCGCTGGCACCATCAATGCCCCCCGCATCGCCAAGATGTTGATCAAGGGCGACCGACGCAACGGAATCCCGGGTGATTGTGAAGCGTCGTTCACGCTTTCCGGCGATGGCGTTCCGGCCGGTGATTCCACGTTGGGCACGCTGGTCGTGGCGGGCGCGATCAGCAATGCCAGTATCAACATCGCGAATGGCAATGTGGGCTCGGTTGCTGCGTCGGAGATGGTTGATTCGACAATCTATGTGGGCTTCACGCCCGGCGACCCCAGCAACCCGTTGCTGGGCGGGACCTTCGTACCTGATTTGCGCCTGGGGTCGCTCAGAGTAAAATCGTCCGTGAACGGGTTTGTTGACAGCGACATCGCCGCCGCGATCATTGGCAGCGTTCACCTTGGCAGTGCTGTGACTAACAATGCAGGATTGCCGTTTGGCGTTCTGGGGAATCAGTCCATCTCATCGGTCACCGTGAAGACGCCGTCGTTCAAGTGGAGTCGCACGGGCGCGGCCGATCAATCCTCAGGCGACTTCCAAGTAATACAACCGTAAGCGCGCGACTCCTGCGGGTCTTCCTCCGCATGCCCGCCCCCAAGATGCGGCCATGTCGATTTACTTGCGCGGGGACTGAAACGTGGCATAATGACGCCGCTCCGAACTCCGGAAAAGTGTGGGATGTTCGGAGCAGGTCGTCGGTTTGATGAGTGGGTACGTTTACGTGTTGAAGTCAGGGCGCAACGGGCGCTATTACATTGGTTCGACAGACCACCTGATCCGCAGATATTATCAGCACGCGTTGGGGCTGGTTTACACCACCGCCCGCATGTTGCCCGTGAGCGTGGAAGGGTGGAAGGAATTTGAGACTCTGACGGCCGCTCGACAGGCAGAGAGAGTGCTGAAGAAGAGAAAAAGTCGCGCGTATGTCGAGTCGTGGCTGAAAAGCCAGAGTGTGCCAACGTAGCTCAGCTGGTAGAGCAGCGGTTTCGTAAACCGCAGGTCGTCGGTTCGATTCCGACCGTTGGCTCCAGATTTTGCGTGGTAGAGCAGCTCCGAACGCGCCAGCGTGTTCGGAGCAGGTCGTCCCGAAGGATTTCGGGGCCATCGG
>JBEKYJ010000007.1:0-39806 GCA_049511095.1 Verrucomicrobiia bacterium | reverse complement strand
CAGTCAGTCGCGGGTGTGGAGCGAGAGAGGTCGCGCGGGGATCTCCTCGTGCTGTGGTTAATGCCGGTAGTAATACGTAGGGTAATAGTAGGTAGTATTAGCATAGCTACTATAGGCGGATGTTAGTCCGCTTAGTTGTTTTCTTTCGACTACCCGGCCAGATGCATCCAGAAAGGCGGCATACGTCACCTCGGTCACCCCGGCAAGATATGAGTATTGCACTTCCACGATATTTGCGACCCCAAGCCAAGTGGAAGGTGTTGGTTCTCTGGAGGCATCCAAGAAGTCGAGCTTCCGTACTCGGCCGTTTGCTTGAAATGTCTGGCGTAAAACTGCAAATCCACTTTGCATAGCGACCGGCTTACCGTTTGTATCGAAATAAGCTATCTCGGTGACTGCATTCCGGTCTTCATCACTAGAATAGACAAAGCGGCGGATGGCAAAACCATCGGGGGTTAACCGCATGTTCTCGGCTGAGTCGAAATGTCGTTCCTCGATAACCCTGCCAGCCCCATCGTACTGAAACTCGGTGATCGAAAGCAGTTGTCGCCCCTGATCCCGATTCTCAACGCGAAGAATATGCCCCGACACATCTTGGTATTTGTATTCAAAACCCCACGGTCGAGTAATCTGGGTAATCGTGCCCGCGTTTGCATTGTCCTTAAGCCAAGGCACAACTTGCGTGCGCTCCGTCGTCGTGGTGGTGCAAGCGCACAAACCCATAACGCACAAGGCGAGGCTGGCCAACAGTCGGGCAACCAAAGTAGTGGATAACGCATTCATGGCATGACATCTCTAAACCGCACAATGTCACCTTGGACGGTCACATCCACATAGCTGGGTATGATCGGCACCAAGGCAGCGAAATACCACACAAGCATATTAGCGCCCTCTGCATGAACTGTCACATTCACAGCCGCATTTCCGCCAGCTTGCTGAATCTTGGCGTTAAGCTCTTGAGAGATATCCCATTCCTTTGCGCCGAGTGGGGCGAGCTTGTAGAACATAGACCAGTTATGCTTGTTCAATACAAAGTGACTTACGATTTCATCTTGTCTGGCCCTGCGAATTCGTCCTGAGGAGTCGAGCACACACGCTGTAAAACTTACGGGTGGGTCGATGGTCCGTGCGGTCACCAAGCACCGGCCCCCGGCGCAGCCAGTGAGTAAGATGACGGGTAGAATCCAGATCATGGTTCTCATGGCTTGGTTTCTCCTTTGGTTTCTGAGGTGTTCGTGGTCGCAACGCTGGAATCTGGCCGATTGCTAGGTGTTGTTGGGGTTGGTGTTTCAGGGGCTGCTGTTGTGGGCGGTGGTGGTGTTTCAGGGGGTGCTGTTGTGGGCGGTGGTGGTGTTTCGGGGGGTGCTGTTGTGGGCGGCGGTGGTGTTTCGGGGGGTGCTGTTGTGGGCGGTGGTGGGACGGCGAGGGGGGGCTCCGGAACTACGCGATTGACTTGCGTCACCCTCCCGTTGGCTTGCATCGTAACCTTATCGAAAAGCACGAAAAGGCCGTTAATTGCGAGGCTATCTGTGTCGAGTGTAACCCCACGGATGATGAGATTGGGCTGGCCACCGATTTTTTGAAACGCGTTAACCTGGGCCTGATCTTGATATGTGTTTTGCGATACTGTTGTCGTTGCATATTGATTGCCATAGGAGGCGGTCATTTGGGATCTAGTCAAATTGGCCGAGTAGTAATCGACATCGGTCAACTTGATCGAATCAGCCCCTTCCGAGGGCAAGCAGGGATTATTGTTAAAAACGACTGGTTGTTCCAGCTGCCTCATGTCAAGGGTCACCGTCTGGCAGGAGCACAAGCACAGAAGCGCAAGCAGTGTCGCCGAAGAAAACAAGTTCCTAATCCTGCGGGGCAACCATTCTGAAACGGCCAGCACTGCGGTTGTACTCATGCTCAGGGACACCAGTTGCTTCCTGAGGGCGGCTAGGTTGACTGGCATAATTGTACACTCATTTCTTGGGTTGGATATTTGGTCACCGTTTTCCGTTGGATCGTCTGATCCCATACATGAGTGTCACTGGGATTAGGCGACATTTCCCATTTGACATACGCCCTGGGACAATCGCGTCACAGACAGTCACATTGATCAAGATTTTATCCTCTCTGACAGTACAATCAAGCTCTTTTGCGGCTCCAATATCCGCTTCCTGACTGCCGGGGAGACGGTCGTTGCCATCTTTATTTTCCCGCAGACTCGGTTCGCGCGAACTGTTCTACGCAATCGAGCCACGAAATCGTTCGTAACGCCGGGGTCGGCTTGCCGTTATCAAGCGTGATGGGCCGGGGAGCTGGCCAATTGGCGCCCTTCATGTACCATTGCAGTTGCTGATGCTGTAGACGGTTTCGTATGGCTGAGAGCAGAAAGAGCAATTTTGGCATTGTGAGGCTTTTGAACCGTTACTCCCCAGCTTGCCGGTAGGCAGGATTCCAACCTCTCCGCGCATCGGAGAGGTCGAAATCACACCGGTAGAGCTTTGAAGTCCGGCAGTTTAATCTCTAAACCTCCGGGAGCGGCAGCAATCCCATTCTTATGTGGGAATGCCCCCGGTTACACCGTGTGACCCCGCCACCGTTGGGCGTTTTGCCCTCCTATTCCATCGAATGGAATAGCAGGCCGATGCCGTCTACTTTTTCAAATTAAGGCACTACCCAAGCCGGGCTAACAAGGGGCAGCAACAATCTGTTAGTACACGACCCGGCCTTCGCCCTCCCCGTGTCGGTGATGGACAAACCAAAAACCCTAGTTCAAAATGCATGGACTCGGACTAATACAAACTCTGGCTGGAAAAAACTGGTCCGGTCAACGGAGAAACCATAATGAAATTCAACTTGCTGTTCAAAACCTTCGCCATCCTGGTCGTGATCGTTTGCGTTGCGCCTCTTGTCGGCCACGCCGGGTGGCTGGATCTTCTCAACCCGAAAAGCGGTTCCAACACGACCGGCAGCGCTGTTGTTCCGACCACCTTGGCGGTCTTGTCCCAAAGTGACGTCGCCAGTGGCCTGAAGGAAGCGCTCAGCAAAGGCGTCAACCAGGCCATCGCCAACCTTGGCAAAGAGGGCGGCTTTCTCAACAACACCGACGTCAAGATTCCGATGCCGCCGCAGCTTCACCAGGTGGAAGGGGCGCTACGTGCCGTCGGCCAGAGCAAACTGGCCGACGAATTCGTCGCGACCATGAACCACGCCGCTGAAAAGGCCGTCCCCGTCGCCGCCAATGTTTTCGCCGGGGCCATTACGAATATGACCGTCGAGGATGCCAAAGCCATCCTGACCGGGCCAAGCGACGCCGCCACGCAGTACTTCCGCAAGACCAGTGAAACACAATTGCACGAGCAATTCCTACCCATCGTCAAGGATGCCACCGCCAAAACCGGCGTCACCGCCGCCTACAAGAATCTCTTGCAGCAAGCCGGCCCCGCCGCCACGTTCCTCGGTAAGGACGCAGGCGACCTCGACGGCTATGTCACCAAGAAATCCCTCGACGGCCTTTTCAAAATGGTAACCGCCGAAGAGAAAAGGATCCGCGAAGACCCGGCGGCACGCACCACCGACCTGCTCAAAAAGGTATTTGGCAGTCTGAAGTAGAAGTGAACCCGTGCGACCAATAACTCCTCCTTGCTGAATTCCCTCCGGCTCGCCTCGCGGCGAGGAACAGCCCCTGCCTTGGAAGCAGTCAGCTATTCCACCGCCCGCCGGTCCATCCTCTGCTCTTTGACCCAATCGGCATAAGCTTGGTCGAAGTCACCGAGGAATTTGCCAACTGCCTTTCTCTGTTGGTTGGCCCACAATCCAGTGGCCGAGGCATTCACCTCAACCCGATCATCTGGCCAGCCGATGACGGCGACCTTCAGCACGACATCGCCACGCACAACTGAATAAACTGAAGAAACTGAATAATCGGTAACAACGATCTCCCCCATAGCCACATCACTGCGGACGATGCCCTCGGGAAACTCCTGATGGACGCACCGCACCGCCAAGTTGAAGATTTCACTTCTGGGACCCCTTACCGTTCGCGAACGCAGACTCTGATCAACCGAAGCTCGCTGCGTGTGAACCGTCATGCAGCCCGCCGCAACCAGCGGTCCGACCAAACTCAAGCGCACGACCAGTCTGATGATCGTGGCGGGAAAATCCTTTCGCGAAACTCCGGTATTCATGGAAACCTGCCCGTGGCAGCGTAGTGCAGATGGCAGGTGGGTGGCAACAAGAACCCCGCTCTCCGCAGTTCGCCCTGGCGCCACCACCAACCGCCCTGCCCGTTTCTGCCGCGTGCGGCTGGTGCCGTAGGCGGCATCCTGCTCGGGGGCGACTGGGGGGGGCCGAGCAGGGTGGTAAGAATTTACCACTCGAGGATTATTTCGTCGTGCCCCTTCGCAGGGAAGGGTACGAGGCGCGGCAGCAGCCCTATCTCTTTGCAGCCTCCTTGATTTTAGCCCAGCGTGCCTTCTGTGCAGCCCTGATTCTGGCGATGCCAGCAGCCGTGAACTTGGGTTTGCGCCTGATTCCTGCGGTTGTGGTTACTGACTTCCAATCAATGGATGTCAGTGCCTTGATGGCAAGGTTGAGTTTCTCGATTTCTCGCTCGCCTTGCTTGCGCCGGGCCTGCAGTTGATGGACGACTTGGCTAACAGTAGACATATTTCCTCCCGGGTTGTTTTTGCTTAGTAGCGGTCACCATACTGCCGCATTGTAACAAGATTGGACATGGTTACAAGCTTCACGAGTTACAGGGTGCTCGGTCAGCGAAAGTCGGGCTCAAAGTCATCGCACCTCTTCGATTCGCAATTGGATCTCGTCTGGACTGATCCTTTCGCAGCTTGTCGTCAGGTAGTAGCCCTGCGCACGGAATCGCTCGCGGAACTCGGCACACCACTCCTCCGCTTCCTTGCGACTGCCGAAGGTTTGGGGCGCGGCAAGGATGCCGTCGGTGTCATTTATTACGAGGAACCGACCCGTTGTCTTGCGTATGGTCATCGTGATCGATCCATCTTTGCCTTCGGCACATACATCCAAACTTCCCAGCCCGTTTCGATTCCGAAATCTTTGTACCAAACGCGTTGGCAGCACCATTCGGGAAATGCCTTTTTCAACGCGCACTGAATACGACGCGCCGTTGTCTTCTCTCGAATCCCGCAAACCTCAATCACTCTTTCGTCATGGTCCGCGCCCACGCTGCTGAAGTCGGAAAACCACATGAAATCCGCGTCGGCCAACGCGCTCAATGCTTGAGCTTGGCACTCCAGGAGCTCTGCGTGGAATACGAACACTGGTTTACCTCACCTCGTTTCCGTCCGCAGCCGCCAGCATCATTTCGCGGTTTAGTGCGCGGGAGATGCCACTGACATGGAATTGGAGCCGCAGGCGATAGCCACCGTCGGTGTCTGGTGGCACGATCACCAGTCCGAAATGTCGGCAGTTCTGCTCCTGCACCACCCGCTTCCATGTCGACGGTTCGAACATCAGCGAAAACCGCTCGAATTCGTTCATCTTGGCAGCGAGCAGGGTCTCGCCAAGCACGTCGCTGTAGAGTGGATCCTCTCGCAACAAAGGAAGGATTGACCGTACCCAATGAGGTTTTAAGCCGAGATCTTTGTATTCCACAGTTGCGATCACCGTACCGTCGAACTCGACGAAACAGTCGTCGATCATTCCGCCGGCTTCGGTGGGGTTTTTGCCGTCGAACTGCAGGAGGCGCGCCCCGTCTTCTTCGAGATGCACCGCGACTTTCATGTCGTACGCGCCGCGCGCGAGGATGGCGAGCAGCCTGGCGAAGCGGGTGAGCATGAACCGGCGTTGATCGAACAAATCTGGTTTTGCGGAATTGATCATGGTCCCAGTAGGCCAGCTTTATGGTCACGGGCCGAGGCCTTTTTTTGATACCGCATTGCCCTGAAAACATCGATGGTCGAGCCAGGTTCAAGCGATGGAAACACGGGGATGGATCCTCAGTTGGGTCAAGATTCGCGCAAATCGGGCAGGTGTGGACGAGAAAGCCAAAGAAGTGACCGGCAGCATAACGGCATATCTCTCCTATCATTATGAAGGCTACATCGATCACGGAATCCAACCTCGACCCTCTCGCGGTCTCGCGACGCGAGGTGATGGGGTTGGTCGAGGGCTGGCAGCGCAGCATCAACCGCGTTCCAGACTCCTTGGCATCCCTCGATCCAAGAAAGCGTGCAATTCTACACGCCGCGGCGCGCGCGTTGGTGTTGCGACATCCACGACCCTGGATCTCGCCCGGTTCAGTGCTGCCGTTCTGGAGCGGTCCGGGGCGCCTGCCGACGCCGTCCCAGATGGAAGGAATCGCCCGTCAGGCGCGAGCGTTGGTTCCGCACCTCGATGATCTGGACGACGAAGCAGCGCCCTATAGTGGAGGGTTTTGGTATGGGCTGCGACTGGCCGGCGCCTTGGTGGTGCATGGAGCCCACCTGCGCCTTCAACTAGGTCGTCCTTGGTTGGCAGAGGATTTGGAACGGCTGCCATTTCCTGGGAAGCTGTCGCCGGCGGACGCACAGGGTCGACGGTGGCTGATCCGCTGCAGTGCCTGGCGGTTGCCGGTGGCAAACAATTTGGGTGTCGATGTACTGGCCGGACTCCTGGCGGGAGCCATCCAAGAGGTACACGACAAAAGGGTCTGGCTGAGAGTGCCGCGCACTGAATCAGTCAGCAGGGTGCTGGACTGGTGGAGTGTGTCGCGCCGCTTGGAGTCAAACAATTGGCTCATCAGCCCGTTCTACGGGGTTTTGGTGAGTGGTTGGATGCCGGCCGCCAGCGCCTCGGCGATGCTGGTACACCGCGCCGGTGGTTGCCCGCTGCTGTCCCTTGCGATTTGGGAGGCTGCTTTTGGCGCCATCCGGGTCAGAAACTTGTACCTGCTGCCTGACCGCGGTGGTGCGCTGCCTTTCATTTGCTCGGACGCCACCCGCAAACGCTGCAGTTGGACACGCGACTTCCTACATCGCGCCGCGACCATTCTCGGGGTGGCGCATGTCACGCCGGAGATGCATCAGTTGTTGCAAACTTGGCGCGCACGGAATGGCACGCGGGCAGCCGACCTCTTCTGATCGGTGTCCACGAGGGCAGCACACCTTGGCATCTGCGTGGGGAACAAGCTGTCCATCTCCCTGTCCACGCACGCAGCGGCGACGGCGGTGGCAGCGCCCACGGAATCGACCCGGTCGTGGGGCCGCTCGACGTGGAGCGTCGGGCGGATCCCGATCTTGCCGAACTCGTCGAGGATGGCATTGCTCACGACCTCCACCCACTCCGGCGTGGTCATGATCGAGTCGTGGATCGTGACCAGTGGACATTCGGGATCCTCCCGCATCAGCCGTCCACACACTCCCTCGATCATCGCCTTGGACTCCGCCCGCTGCATCTGGCAGGCAAGATCCCTGTAGCCGTGCCGGCGCTTCCAATCGCGGATGAACCGCCAGACGGTCGGGAAGTCGGCTTCCAACACCGGCTGTAGCCGGCTGGGGTCGTGTCTGCCGTCGGCGTCCCGTGGGCCGTTGGATCCATAGAGGCAGCGAAACAGTTCCTGGTCCTTGAATGCTGCCTTGCCTCGCGTCCAGTTGATGCGGTCCATCAGGTACCAGTAGAGGCGACCGGACTCGCAGAGCCGCCGATACAGGCTCAAGTCGTCGGGAAATCGGCTGGAAGTTGCAACCGACTCATTGCGAGTGCCTTCCGATGAAATAAACGTCGTATAGGTACTGGGGAGAGGAGGAAGGGGCTTCCGACAACGAAAATCACCGTTTGACCCTCCATTATTGACCCATTCGGCACGGTCGTCGGAGACGGACAGGGATGATTGACCTGCATCCTGCAGCAGGGCTGCCAGCAGGAACAGCGGCTGGCTGTTGGCGATGTCGATGGTCACCAGTGATCGTCCATCGATCCGTAGCTGGTCGCGAACCGTCTTGAGCAACCTGGTGACGTTGGTGTGGACCCGCCCATAGTTGCAGACCTTGAACTCCCATTGCCGCTCGATGACCGCCTAGACAGCCAGATGGTGGATGTCCCTCGTCTCTTGGACAGGCAATCCGGCTCCGGTGAAGTCGGTCTGGTCGATGACCTGGTCGGCCAGGAGGCGGTCGAGTCCGAGGCGACCGAGCCATTGGAAGAGGTGCTTGTGGACCCGCTTGTAATGGGCGAAGTCCTCGTGGCGGAGCGCGAGGATCCGACTGCTCAACCTGGTCCTCCGACAGTCGACCCGGAGGGTTCTGGCGCCGGCGTGGGGGTCCGTGATCCGATAGCCGTAGGACTTCTGTCCGATGACATAATGGTCGTCCCGCTCGATCAGTCCGACCGCTCGCATCTCCTCCAGGAGCGGCTTCAACAGTTGGGCGTGGATGACCCGCCGCAGATAGTCCGACTTCAATAGGGTGTGGCCCCCGGTCTCGTCCAGGTCGCCCAGCATCCTGCCCATCAGGATCCTATGCTGGATGTAGTTCGCGTGGTCGGCGTATTGGCGAAACGCGGGCGACAGCACCTTGGCCGCGTCGACCTTGCAGTAGAAGCGGATGTCTTGGGGTTGTCCGATGCACGGCGGCGGGATCCTCCGGCGGGATGGCGCGGCTGGTCCATTCCGCCTGGGTTTGGACGGAGCCGGGCGATCCTCGGGGTTGGGGTCCGCGCCACTGGTCGGTGCGACCAGGCTTGCCGGCCCGCGGGCGAGGGATCCGTCCGCGACGACCGTCGGCTCGACCGCCGAGTCGCCGACCACGACCGGATGGAGCAACCGAACCTGTTGGCCGGTCAAGGCGTCGACGAAACCCGGACACCGGACCAAGCCGGCGAAGTCGTGCAGCGCCCCTTGGTCGGGATGGAGACCGTCCCGCTGGGCGAACCTCTCGACTTGGTCGGCGATCTGGTGGAACCGTGGCCACTCGACCGTGGTGTCGTCGTCCGGACCCGGCAGGTATTTCCACTTCTCGATGCACTGGCGGTTGCGGATCGGGGGGATCCGCATGGCGATCTGCAGCACGCTCCCGCTGTCCACGGCGGCCAGCGCGTGTTGGAGGTCATGCGCCAGCCAGTCGAGCCACTTGGGCTTGTCCTTGCCGCCACCCGCCAACACCACGCCGCGGACCCCCCGCACCGTCTGTTCGCAGCGCCGACCGAAGGACAGGGGATTGGGGCAAACGTGGATGTCATAGCCAAGGAAGTTCAACTCCCGAAGCCTGGCGATCACGGAATCGAACCGTCGGGATTGCAGCGTCGTGGACATCGGGTTGGGAGCGTGCAGCGGCAGGTGGAGGAACCGTCCCGACTTCTTCCGGTCGTCCTTGTCCCACACCAAGCCGCGTTCCTCGAGCAGGGTGAACGCGGCCGGGTCAGCCAAGTAACGGTCCACGACCTCCTGGCGCATCAGGGGGAAGAACCAGACGCGTTCGTCGGGTCGGAACGACTGGGCGAGGAACAGCCGTAGTTCGTCGAGGAACTGGTCGGCCCGCCCACGCCCGGGTGGTGACGAGGATGACGCTCGCCGGTTGGGGCCGGACCGGGCACGGGCGCGGGCAGGACCGGAATGGATCGGTTGCGTCATCACTTGCCACCAAACGAATCATACAAATGTCCGCCCCCAACCTCCTGCGAACCCGGAAGGTCATTGGGCGTCTGCGATAAACCGCAGCCTGCATCAAGGAGGGTGCCGCTTTATTTTGCGGCATCTGGAAGAGTGCGATGTTGTGCGTGATTATGCTCACTGTTCATGGACGAGCACCCGATGTCCCAGTTCACGACCACCTCGATGTCCCCCGTGGGTCCGTCCCGCCAACCGAAAGAGGATGCGGTCGGGCTCGCTCCAGATCTGCTTGCTGCCGTTGTCGCTCATGCGTCGCCTTTGCTGATTATGTTAGAAATGGGCGAGGAACGAGGTCGGGGAGACGCCGAAGCACCAGCGGGGCAGACACGAACTCTTGACCCAGCCACTTTCCGACGCCAGGCTTTCGCCGTCTCCGTCCGACAGTCTGCACCACTCCGCGTCATCGGCCGCGGCGTAAAGCCACCGGGAACCGGCGGGGGCGAACGAAAACTCGAGCAACCAGTCCCTCGGGCTCCGGTCCGTTCGCCACTTCAGCGCGCCGATGTCGCGGGCGGTAAGACGCACCTTGCCCTCTTCGTCATGTTCCTCCGCGAGGGATGCGAGCGACCCGAGTTTCCAGTCCCCGCAATCGGCCCACTCCCGGTCTTCGACGGACGCGTAGTCGCTCTTCCGCCAATTCGTCACCACGCCGGCCGCGCTGACCGACAACCTAGCCCACCAGGCCTTCTCCGGTGGGTCCACGTCGTCCCAATTCGATTCGGCGTTCCGCCAAAATCTGGTCGCGAATTCGATCCCACCGTCCTCGGCGCGCCTGGAGTACAGGCACCAGCTGCTCTCCGGGTCGATCTGGTCGAAATACACCTCCGTCCCCGATTCGTCCACCATCGCGTCCCGGTCTTGTTCCGTGTCCTCGCTGTTCTTGTTGTCCTCGACGTTTGCATCCCAGTCCTTCTCCAGATCCTTCCTATCTTTCATTTCGTGTCTCCTTTGTGCGTTCGTTTCTGCCATCCCGCTGCCATCGGCTTCCCCCTGCTTGCACGGCTCCGCCATCTGCATTTTCCGTCGTGATTCCGTGCGGGCAGGAAGGACCGCCGCCGGTCGGGGCATCGAAGAAGCACGCGAACGAGTGCGTTTTCCCCAGCCAGCAGCGGTCGTTGGTACTGAAACCGTTCGCGATTTTTGCGCTTCGATACGCATAACGGATTATACAAGTCCACCTCGTCCGGGCCGTGGTCCGTGCAGCGAAAGATTCTGTTCAACGGTGAAAACAGGCGTTTTTGCTGGGGTTTTCGGGCTCGGACTGGACGAACGGCACAAAAAATATTGGAGAACCAGACGTTGTTCGGCTGGGTTCCAAGGAGTGCTTGCCGGCACGCCAGGCGCCAGGTAGCTCCCCAGGATCCGCCAGCTTTGCCGGTTGTCGCCGGCACTCCTTATAGGGTGTGAAACCGTTACCGGGTTGAGCGGCTAGGGGCTGGCTTCGGATCCAAGTGGCCGACTCGCCTTCCCTGGGGTGTGCTGGGTGTCGTTCGGGCGCCTAGCTCCACGTCACGACACGGGGATTCTGCCGGCACTCTTTGGGATGTCGGACGCTATCGAGTTGAGCGACCGGAAGCCGTCTTCGAACTCAAGTGTGCGGGGTAGAGTTCGTGCAGGTTGACCTTCAGGGCTTTCGCGAGCAGCAGCACCTCGTGGTCGGACACGCATCTGACTCCCGCTTCGATCTTTGCAAGAGTTCCCCTGCTGATGTCCAAACCTGCAGTGGCGCAGCGGGCGACAAGCATTTCCTGGCTCAACTCCTGTTGGTAGCGGTGTTTGCGGATTTGTGGGCCGACGATGTTTTGCTTCGCTCTCATGCTCCGATTTCGGAGCTTGACTGTAGGTCAATGGAGGACTTGAATTGCTCCGATATCGGAGCAAACGCAGTCCCAACGAGTGCCGGGGTTGCGGACTGTCAGTCGATCCATCCGGACAACGCTCTATCGAGGAGACCTACGATGAAACAAATCTCAATTACCCTTGTTCTTTGGTTGGCCATTTCGCAACTGATGCTTGGCGTCGCGTGGGCGGGGAGCACGATCTATGTCTCTCCCGGCGGAAACGACTCAAACGATGGGTCGAGTTGGGCGACGGCCAAGGCGACGATTCAAGCGGGCGTGAACGCGGCACCCGTCTACGGAACAGTTCTCGTCGCCAGCGGACAGTATAACCTTACCAGCATGATCAACATAACCAATGCCGTCACTGTTCGAAGCGCCAACGGAGCCAACAGCACCATAATCGATGGTGGGTCGCAGAACTTTGATTGCGTGCGCATGTCCAATAACCAATCGCTCCTTGACGGTTTTACCATCCGGAATTCCGGCGGGGGAGAAGGCGTGCTGATGGACGGCGAAGCTGCGGGGGAGATGCGGAATTGCGTGGTAACAGACAACCTGCATAACGGCATTTATTTTCACCACGGCGGCGACGCCATATCCTCCACGATTGCGTACAACGGAGGGATCGGGCTTTTTTATTTTGATACGGCGAGCACAACCGAGAATCTGATCCTCTACGGCAACGCAACAAACTACATCAATTCGATTGGCAACCTTTTCCTCACTAATTGTTACACAAATGACCCGCACTTTGTATCCACGACTGATTTCCACCTGCTGCCCGGTTCACCCTGCATCGACGCCGGGCTGAATGAGGCGTGGATGACCAACGACATCGCGGCCGACGGGAATCCGCGAATCGTCAACGGTACCGTGGACATTGGCGCATATGAGTTTGGCGGTGCGACAACAAACTGCACGCAACTAGGTGCCGCCTGGACGCAGGTAACTCCCGCCGCCCCGTGGAGCCCTCGGGGTACGCCGTTGGCGGTCGTGTTCGGTGGGAAGATGTGGGAAGTCGGAGGTTCATGCGGAGACGGCTGCTATTTGAACGACGTGTGGTCCTCGTTGGACGGCACAAACTGGACTGAGGCGACTTCTGCCGCCTCGTTTCCAGCTCGGTATTCGAACGCGCTGATCGTGTTCAATGAGCAAATGTGGGTGCTCGGGGGGGCAAATGCCAGCGGCAACCTCAACGACGTGTGGTCTTCGTCGGACGGCACAAACTGGACACAGGTAACTGCCGCCGCCCCGTGGAGTGGTCGGTGGGGGCACGCGGCGGTCACGTTCAACGGGCAGATGTGGGTGCTCGGGGGATACCCCTCCGGCAACGACGTGTGGTCCTCGTCGGACGGCACAAACTGGACACAGGTAACTGCCGCTGCCCCGTGGAGCGCCCGGAATGGGCACGCAGCGGTCGTGTTCAATGGGAAGATGTGGGTGCTCGGAGGCGGGGGATGGAGCGGCGGCAACGACGTGTGGTCCTCGTCGGACGGCACAAACTGGACGCAGGTGACTGCCGCCGCCCCATGGATCACTCGGCGTGAGTTCGGGGCGGTAGTGTTCAATGGGCAGATGTGGGTGCTCGGAGGATGGAACGCCGACACTCGGGTATTATACAACGACGTGTGGTCGTCGACGGACGGGGTGAACTGGACGGAGGTGACTGCCGCCGCCCCGTGGAGCGTTCGGTTTGGGCTCGCGGTGGTGTCGTTCAATCGGCAGATGTGGCTGCTAGGGGGAGAACTATGGTCGGATTGGCCATACTACAACGACGTGTGGTCCTCTGGGTGCGGTTGTTTGATCTCCCCATTTCAGATCACCGCCATCGCCAGGCAAGGCAATGACATCCGCGTGACCTGGAATTGCGTGGGCGGCCACAGTAATGTCCTGCAAAGCACCAAAGCCGCCGCAATTGCCGGCTACACCACCAATTTCACCGACATTAGCCCGGTGATCGTACTGTCCGGCGTCGGTGTATCAACAACGAACTATCTCGACCCGGGAGTCGCGTACGCTCCCGTGTTGACACCGCCCGGCGGCACAATGGTCACAACCTCGGTCGTGCCGTCAACGGTCTCCATCTCGGCGGCGGACACACGGGGTCTCGCGGATTCCTTGGGCGGTGCCATCCCAGTTGGCAGCCTGCTCATGCTGGGGGCGTTCAGCATCAGCGAGTCCACCATCCAGTCGAATTTCTACGCGGGCAACGTCAGCGCCATCATGTCGGCCTTCACTCCCTACACGAATTCTTTTGCCGTCGGCGATGGGACCGGCCTACCTGCAAGTTGGATCGTTTCGCGGAATGCTGCGGGTTTCGGTGGCCAGAAGATGTACCTGCTGGCAATCGATAAGCCGACTTTTGCCGCAGCGACTCACCTGGGAATCTATACCGCACCGTCTTGGGTGTTCCCTGACGACGGAAACGAGATCGACATCGACCTCGCAGACGTGACCGACTTTGTCATCGGTGCACAAGGTGGTTCGTTGACAATCAATCAAGGTCTCTCGAACTACACTTTTGACGACACGGCCAAGTTGAGTTTCCTCCCCGGAAGGATTCTCTTCTACCGCGTGCGGCTGGTGCCGTAGGCACCAAGTCTCGCAAGGTCCACAAGCTCGGGGCACCCAAGCATCCCCGCCTGCCCGACGCGCATGGAATGATGCTTCTTGGCCGATGAAATGCGGGTTTTTTGAGCCGGAATCCTGGGGAAATCGCTGTTTTCCGTCGGCGGCGCTGTATGAGGCTTCTGACATGCCTCCTAGGTAACCCCGCTCAAGGGGTGCCGGCGGATCATTCAGTGCCAGGCGGATCCTCGATGATCCTGGATCGGCGCCTCGGAGCTGACGATCTCGCAAGCACTCCTTGGGTTGGCATATGCGCGCTGGCCTTGATGCAAGCCCCGTACTTAGGCGATCACTTCCCGAGGAGTGTCAGCCGTTTCATCCAAGGGAGGACGGCTGGGTTGGCGCCTGGCGCGGACCCTCTTGGGCGCACTCCGACCGGCACTCTTTGGGAGCCACCCCAAGCGCACGATCCCACTGTCAAGGCCGCGGCTGCGAATAAATCTGGGAAAATCTCTCCACCTCAGCTTGGCCGCAGCCAATGGGGCCGTATAGTAAAGGGTCGGGAATTTGGAGGCTGCGCCGTAATGCCCAGTTTTGAAACACATTGCGAAGAAACCCGTCGCGTCTTGGGCGGGGACTTCGCCGATGTCCACAAATGGATGGACGAACTTTTCGCCAAGGTTGGACCCAGGCACCGGCGCCACCGCCATCATCGAGCCGGGATCGGATTCGTGCGCGGCAAATGGGGCGAGAAGGCTGCGGAGGCAGCGCGGCTGCATATCGCTGCCGATCTGAAGGAAGAAGGCTGGGTCGAGGGACGTGACCGATTGCCCAGAGACGAACAGGATTTCGTGCGGATGGGACTCCTCTAATGATCGTGAACCTCGAATTGCTTCAAGGACAAACGCCGCAGTCCGGCAAATTCATCCTGAATGAATCGACGATCATCTTCTTTCCCGTGACGCAGCAGCACAAGGACGTGAAACTGCATGGACTGAGTTACGAGGATGACTACGGAGGAAACGCCGTCGCTGGCACCATTGCCCCCGGTCGGGTGGAAATTCGATTCCACAAGGACTTTTCCGACGAACTCATCAGGGCGATCTGGTCGGGCGTTCGGTTGGAGCCAAAGGCTGGTTTCCTGCGGGAGGCACAGGTGTACTACCAGGGACGCCTCGTTGAATCGAGGGACCGCGCCGACCATGGTATGACGGAGATGGGCGATCTCAAGAAAGACGGTTACTACTTGGCGTTCTGGTTCATTGACGGAACGCACACCAATTGGTTCGCCGTCGTCTGGAGGGAGCCAGATGTCGATCACTGGAAGATGTGGATGCGATTCCGGTCCGCGAGACGAGCAATGAAGCAACATGATCACCATCGAAGCTTTCTCACGGACCACCGTGTGACAGAACAGGAGATCATCAGTCGCGTCAATCTTGTCGGTCGTTCGATTGCGGAGAGGTGGGAGGCGGCGATGCAGTTTGTCGGCGTTCATGGCGACGGCGAACAGGCGCGAGCACTCCTCTCGAGTCAGCCGTGGGCGCACCATGCCATCACTCGTGACGGCGAACCGATGAAGAGTGAGGGTGAACAACCGTGATTTCCCTGCGACCAGAACGGCTCGACCAATTTGTCGGGCAGGAGGCGGCGCGGGGGATACTGTCGGTGCTGATCGGGGCGGCACGGAAAAGGAGCGAGCCCGTGCCTCATTTATTGTTCTCGGGACCGGCGGGTCTAGGGAAAACGAGCCTTGCGAGGATCGTTGCACATGAGATGAACGGACGACTCGTCGAGGTCGTCGGATCCTCGATCAAGACGCCGGTCGAGATGGCAGAACGACTCTTGGCACTGCGCGAGCGCGACACCCTGTTCATCGACGAGATTCACACCCTCGGCCGGCCAGTCGAGGAGCAACTGTACGCCGCGATGGAGGATCAAATCGTTGCCGTCAGACAGAAGAGTTTCGACCAACTGATGCGGGGTATAGGCATTCACGCCGCCAGCGGCGACAACAAGGCAGTCCACCGACTCCCCGGGTTTTCACTCATCGGTGCCACCACCTTGCTGGGATTGTGCTCGGCACCGTTGCGTTCGCGCTTCTCGCAAATCATCGAACTGAAACCATACGACATCGACGAGCTCAAGATGATCGTATGTGCGGCGGCAAAGAAGTTGGATTTCGAATTGCCGGAAGACATCGCCCGGCGGATTGCCGAGCGATCCCGGAACACGGCGCGAATCGCCGTGGGCAACCTGACATGGTTTCGCGATTATGTCGCGGCCGATGGTGGAGTGCCGACCTTGGAGGCGATAGATGGTGCATTCCGCCTCATGGGGATCTCTGCCAACGGACTGACACGTTCTGATCGCGAGTATCTCCGGGTGCTGACTGAAAGCGACGAGGCGGTGGGTCTGGACACGTTGGCGGCGACGCTCGCTGAGAGTGCCGAAACAATTGAAAACAGCGTCGAACCCTTTCTCCTGCGGCAAGGCTTGATCCAACGGACGACTCGCGGCCGGGTGGCGACTGCAAGGGGGCGGGAGGTGCTCGCGGAGGTGACCACATGAACGACTGGGTTCTGACGCCTGACAGATTCCTCACGAAGAACGAAATGGTGGCGTTGCTCGGGAACGCCGAGGAGTGCCGGGCCCGCGGCGTGGAGCGCCATCAACGGCAGCCGGTCAAGGACTGGATCCTCGTGCGCGTCGCGATCCTCGCCGGCCTGCGGGCCAGCGAACTGGCTGACCTGAGGGTCGTCGACTGCTTCGTCGGTTACGGCCGCAGCGAGATCGTGGTTCGCCATGGCAAGAACGGGAAGTCCCGCGTGGTGAAGATCTCTCCGGATCTGAAGCGCGACATCCGCTGGTATTTGAAGTGGAAGTCGGACCAGGGCGAATTGCATCCGGAGGCGCACCTCATCAAGGGCCACCGCAAGGAGCGGGTGAGCCGCGTGGCGCTCTGGAAGCGCTGGAAGAAAATGTGCCCGCAACACCGCCTCCACGACGCCCGGCACTCGAACGCGACCATGCTCTACGAGGCGACGACCGACTTGCGCTTCGTGCAGCGGCAGCTCGGGCACAGTTCCCCCTCGATCACCGCGGTGTACGCGGACGTGACCGACTCGAAGGCGCGGGACGGGTTGGCGGCGATGGACAAACTGGTGCGACACGCCGTCGCCGAAGCCGGGCGTTGCCTGGTCGATGCAAACCTGCCGTCGTCGCCCGGCCGGGTGACGGAAGCCGCCGTGCAGTGAACAAACGAAAGGAACACCGAGATGAGTCGAGACTCCATCGAGATCCACCACAGCAGCCACAAAGTGGGAGGGTACTTCACGGAAGTCATTCAGGGCACATCGTCCCAGGCGGCGATCAACATGGTTCGCGCCCGCGTCCCGGACGCGTCCATCAGCTGGCTCAAATACTTGCCGGCACCTACGTCGTCTGATCGACCCACGGGCGGTGGCTCAACGGGTCGCCGGCCGTAATACGTGGTTCTCCACGATCATCACGCAACCCCTCGAATTGGGGCCACCGGGGATTCAGAACACAACAACTGTTTCCTCGGTTTCCGAAAACTCGACCTCGGATGGGGGTAAAAATGGGGGAAGTGTTTCCTCGATGTGGGGGAATCTCGACGGAAGTGTTTCCCCGGTGACGGGACCGGACGCCATCGACGATTGACGTTCGCTCGGCTCGGCCATAATAGATGTGAACCATGTACTACCCGCTGGATGACCTCGCAGAACCGGGCGTCTTCGTTTTGCAGGATGGGGACCGTTTCCACGCGATCTTGCACAGCGGAGAGATCCCACTGGCCGACGGAACGACAATGGTCCTCGTGATTTTTGTCGTGCGGCGAACTTCTGGCACCCACGACATGTTCATCGTGAACAAGTTCTTTCGAGCCGACACAACGGTCAACCGCACGCTGATGAGCAAGAAGGAAATCTCGTCCTCCGACATCGAGCAGACGCTCGCGACCACTGCCGCGACCTTCGCGCGAACCCTCCAGTCGGCGAAGGGGCCGGCAATCCGGTGGAACGAACTGGACTTGCGGCGGATCGATGGCAAGGACGCACAGATCGCCGCGATCAAGAAGTGGGGCAAACTGCGGAGCGTTCGGGTCAAGACGGATTGACTCTGTCGTCAAACCGGCGCACGGCACCATGGGCACACGTGTGCACGAGGTGCGCCAGGGCGAGGGCGGAGCGAGGATCCGCGGCTGACCGCTTGTCTGCTTGGAGGTGCCTATGTTCTCCGGACCACGACATGTGGCAGATCTCTGCAATTCTGGCCATAATGCCAAATCGTATTGCAAATCCCCATCGACTCGTAAGATTGTGCAGTTGGATTGGAGGGTTGACGGACATGATTATGCCTGTAGGACGGCAGACGGGACCAGAGAGCGGGAAATTGACCAAGGAGTTCTTCATGAACCTCCCCGCCGGGGTGTTCTTGGCGAGCAACGTTGCTCATTCGCCATCGGAACCGAGCTTCGCTGAATATGTGGCGCCTTTGGCTGAACGGGAAAATCAGTGGCGACGAATCCGTGCAACGCGGGCGGATCAGCGATTATGTCATGTCTTCAAGGACGAGGCAGCTTTCCGCGAGTGCTGGGGCAAGCCGTAGGGCGGACGAATCGAGACGGACCGACTAGGCCGACAAACCGGGCCGCGTGAGGATCCGCGGCTGACGGTGGGGGTCCGAAACCAAGACCCGATTAGCGGGGGGATCCCCTCGGGCTTGGGACGGGGTGTCCCGAGGGAGACCGTGTGGTAGACGATTGCGGGGCGAACAGTGCTCGGGCACCCCGACCGCTCTTGCATCTTCCATCCGCTAAGCCTATAACGCCGATCACAAGGAGGACGTACCGTTGTTCGGCGTATCAAACGCAGACGCATTGTGTCTGACGGTCCTGTTGTGCGTGGATTTGTCCGTCGTTGGCTGGTTGCAGAACCCACGTCTTCAGCAAGACTGCCAGCCGGTCACCAACGGCACACTTGCGGCTACTGGCCAAGACCCGGATTCCACGCAATTCTCTGCTGTTCCCTCGTCGACCACACCCGACGCAGAGACAACGACACCCGATGCTGACAAGCCGGACGACAGGCTGTGGCAGCACGCCTATGGGAGTTACATTGTGAAAACAGTCTCCGGATCAGTTGAGCAAGACGACTTCATCCTCCAGGTGTTCAAAGCCGGTGAGTTGGTCTTCTCGACGAACAGTTATCTCTTTTATGATCCCGAAGCCCCTGCAACTGACGATTCCGGCGACATCCCGCGCCCTTTTACCAACATCACCGGTAATGGGATTCCGGATCTGATTGTCATTGATTATTCGGGCGGGGCGCACTGCTGCATGTCGTACTACATCTTCGAGTTGGGTGACGAATTCCGGTTGATTGGCACGATCCCCGCCGAGCACGGGACGGTCGATTTCAAGGACATCGATGGGGATGGCATCCCCGAGATCAAAATGTCCGACTGGTCGTACGCATATGTCTTTGGCTGCTTCGCTTCGTCGCCGGCTCCGGACGTGATTCTGCGATACACAAACGGTCGTTACGAGATCGCGCCTGACCTGATGCAGACGCCCGCCCCCGACGCGGCAGAACTGCGACAGATGGCCGATGAGATCAAGACGAACTGCGCACAGATGGTTGAAGCCGGCGAGTTGAGCTCCGAATGGGCTGCCGACTCCGGCTTGTGGCAGCACATGCTCGACCTGATCTACGCCGGCCACGAAGACGAAGCCCGCCGCCTCTTTGACATGGCTTGGCCGAAGGAGGCGGAAGGCAAAGACGAGGCGCTTACGAATTTCGTCGAGGCGGTCACGAACAGCACCTACTGGGAAGCAATGTACGGAGTCGAGAATGCAACCACCGACACTGTCGAGAGCGTCGCATCACCAACCACTGAAGCTTCGCCGTCGGGTAGACAGTAGTGGTTTTTCGGTGGGTTGGTGTGAAGGGTCAGTCCTGCACGACCGTTGTGGATCGGTCCTGTCCAGCGCCTCCCGTTGCTTACCTTCCGGCAAATTGCCGGAAGGTAGCGGGTTCGGCTGGCGAAGACATCAAGGGCGGTTGTGCGACCATTGCCTCGACGCCAGTTCTCACAATCCACACCGCTGAAGAGTCTTACAACGCGAGTTGTGCGAGCATTGACCCGACAACTGAACCACGTCACTCAAGTCCGGACTACATATTATGTGGACTCCCAGTTGCGTTGCTACCGACGGACCCCCATGGGCGGGGATCCCGAACCAAGAACCGATCCGCCGAGGGGTTTCTCGCGGGCTAGGTACGGGGGTGTCCGCGAGAAACTGGGTGGTACCCCTACGGTCTTGTCCAATGCCACCACAGCATCACCATCGCCAACGTATCCAGCTTGCAGTATTGCAGCACCAATCGTTTCCACTGCTCCCGGATCGCAACATCGTCCCTCTCCAAACCGTACATCATCGCCTCGTACGCCTTCATGGCGCCGGTGCCCTCGGCGACCACAACCTGTTGACCTTGGATCTCGAGCGGTGGCAGTGCCTCGTAGGGGCTCAGGAACTCTCCGCCGACCTGCCGCACATACTCGGGAAACCGCTCGCGCAGTTCCGGATCGATCTTCCAGATGGCGTCCAGGACTTTCTTGATCGAAGTCTTGCCCCTCATGAACGGGTGGAAGTAGTTCTTCACCACTAACTGGTTCATGTCCACAAGCCATCCCTTGGCAGTGACCGTCTCGAGCCAATTCTCCAACTCAGGATCCCGGTGACCACGAAGCCCCATTTGTTCGTGGATCCGCGTCAGGATCGTGTTCTCGTGGGTCGCGTACATGAACACGGTCCCACCGGTCCCAACCTCCTGCATCAGCGATCTCGCAAACTCGAAGTTCGGGAACGCATCCCGGACGTTGATCCACTCGCGATGCACCAAGGCCGATCCCGGGGACGCCAGCGTGTGGCAACTCCATTCGAATGCCACCGGCTCGTACGGATGCATCCTCGCGTGGTAAGGGAGGGCAAGTGCCGTGGTCTCGAAATCGATGAAACGCAGAGGGTAGCGAAACGATTGCAGGATGCCCCGCAACTGGTTGCTGATCCACTCCGTGTTGTCACGCGTGTGGGTGATCTGCACGATCTGCCGTTCGTTGCGGGCGCCAATCGAGCCGTCATTCTTTCTCAGGCTCTCATCGGGAATGTCCAGGAGGCTCACGCGCTTCTGGTCAATCAGGTCGTCGGCCGTGACTCCGTTGTGGCCGCCGATCTGACTGGCGTAATACAAATCAAGAATATGCGGCTGGACATCCGCCAGCGTGCCCCAGCATTCACGGAACCCGTCGCGCTCGTCGTTCCCGATGGCGTGGTACTCGCACTTGCTGCACGCGGTCGTGAGTGGAACCACAATCTTCTTGAGCTTCGGCTGTAGGCTTGCCGCGCCCTGTGCGGCTTTGATCCGCACGTCGTCTATCAGGTACTGCACCTCGTCAGAGACCGGGACCTCGACCAGAAAATGGTCGGCGCACAATTGCCCGGCATCGCCCAGGAAGTCCACGATGATCCGCTCGTGCCGCAAACCCTCGCTTGCGACGCGGCGCAGTCTGAACTGGGCATACAATCGGTCGATGCCCGTGGTCTTCGACTTGTCGGGCATGCAGAGATACGGACGCACGACACTGTTGGGAAACAGTTCCTTCAAGACAAGCACCTGGTATGTCACGTCTTCCAGATACTCGCGCCAGTCCTCGACGATGCCGCCGTCTCTATTGCGAAACAGATTCTTGCGGCCCTTGGACTGTGCCGCTTTGTTCTCCTCGCTGTCGTACGACTTGGCCTTGACCTCAACCAGATCAAACCGATTCCCCTGCTTGCGCAGGATGTCGGCCCTTGCCAGTTTGCCGTTGCTGATGAGCGTGGCCTCGAACAGGGTTGCATTTTCAGCCTGAAGCGCCTCCCGGGCGCCGCGGTAGGCTTCGTCGGCAGGCACGCCGAACGCCACTTCTTGACCTTCGGGGTGGAGAAGTTTGGCGATTTTTTCGATCATGAATCCGCCCTCGGCCAACATCATCAGGTAGTCGTCTTCGTCCATTAGAGACGGGTAATGCTGCTTCTTGTAGTACAGCTTGGTGGGGCAGTCTTGCGCGACTTTGAAGTCGGATTTTGACAGGTATGGACTCATTTTCACTTCGCTGAGCAGGCTGAATGCGGACTGCCATGGCCGTCAACGCCATGTCACTGGCATGATGTGAGACTCTAGGCCCCTGGCAGCGACGCGGCCAAGCAAATTTGCGCCGGCCGTGCCCGTGCATCTCATGGTGCGCTCGCCTGCTGAAGTTGGACGCACAACGGCGGTGCTCCGCTCTTTAAGCAGGTAATTTTCTGCAACTGCGCACCGCTGCGCCAGTTGCGTTTACGGCGCTCATCTTCGCAGGACGCTTTGACCCGCGATTCTTGTGTAATCGTGGGTGACAACAATACTCACCCACGGTCCCGGCCACGGTCGACGGGTCGAGGTACTTGATCTCTTTTGCGGCGCAGGTGGAATCACCGAGGGGCTCCACTCCGTCACGAGTCCTGGTGGGACACCGATTTACCGGACAGTGGGGGCGATTGACGCATGGAAGGCAGCCTGCGAAACATTTTCTCTCAATCACGGCGTTCGTCCCGTGATCGCGAAGGTGTCCGAGGCATCCGTGAGACAAGCCCTCGGCGGTCGCAAGACTGTCGATCTGGTCGCGGGGGGTTGTCCATGCCAAGGTTTCTCGACAAGCGGCAAGCGGGCGCTCGATGACCCGCGAAACGGATTGGTGTTGGCGTACCTCGAGGCGGTGAAGTTCGTGCGTCCCCGAGCCTTCCTCTTCGAGAACGTCGAGGGCTTCAGGTCCTTCCAACATGGTGCCCTGCTGGATGCCGTGATCGCGTTCGCCAAGGGCTGTGGCTACAAGGTCAGTCACCAAGTCGTGTTGGCAAGCGATCATGGTGTTCCGCAGCGTCGACGACGCTTCATCCTGGTTGGAACCCTGGATGCGGAATTCCATTTTCCAGAACCGTCGGTCGACCAGGAACCGACATTTCGGGCTGCAGTGGCTGACCTGTCGGAGGTGGCAGCAACGAACGGTGAAGAAATTGCCTACGCCTGCGATCCGTTGAACGATTTTCAGCGACGAATGAGGGACGGCGCCACGGCGTGCACGGAGCACGTGGCCCCGCGCCACTCCCACGTGGTCACGAGGAGGATGTCCTACCTCGACGAGGGAGAGTCGGTGATGGACAAGGAAGTGCAGTCGCGGAAACACATCCCGACGGAACTTGTGCCGAGGGGTTTCCCGAACTCGTACAGACGCATCTGGTGGGACCAGCCTGCGCCGACCATCACCCGCAATTTCGGAACGCCGTCGTCCGCCAACTGCATTCACCCATCACAGCCGCGGGGCCTCACAATCCGTGAGGCGGCGCGTTGTCAGTCGTTCCGCGACACCTTCAAGCTCGTGGGCACCCAATCGGACAGGCGTCTCTTGGTAGGAAACGCCGTGCCGCCCCTGCTTGCGGAGGCGCTGGGTCGGGCGTTGGGGCAACATCTCGCCGATGAGCGTTGGAGTTAAACGGGTTTGTGCGGCAACATTGGCCCCGTGATCGCCGTACTACAAGCCGTCGTCGCGGAGGTTGCCATGGCGTCAGTGGACAAGTTCTCCCGTGGAAACGCTCGGCATGTCACTTGGTTGCCGGTTTAGCCTTTGGGCTTGTCTCTTCCGAGGCTGTCGCCTTCTCTTCAGCATCTTTCAGAAGTTCTTTGACGATCTTTTCGCCACTATGCGCGATGATCGTGAGAATGTTGCCGCGGAAGTCGGATTTGATCGCCTCCCTAACAGTCTTGTCCTCGATAAATATCTTGATGTCACTATGCTCTCCAGCAGCTTTGCCAAAGCGTTGCCACGCGACGGCAAGGGCGTGTTCCGCAGCTTTGTCAGCATCCTCTATCAATCTGGATACCAGCATCCCCACAAATCTGTCGCAATCTACGATCAGAATCTCCTTACCAGTATCATCTGTCGCGAACTGCGCCTTTCTTGTGGGCCGAACTTCAACGACGAGACCGTCAAAACTCAATTGCCCTTTAGGAACTCGTTTCCGTCGCTTGATCTCGAGCGCAAAGGCCCCCTTGTAAGCGGCAAGCCCTTGAAACCCCTCTGGTATCGCTGATACCGGTCCATGTATTTGGGAGTCGGGTGTCTGGTCCTGAGTGTCGGGTGCAAATTCCATAAACACTACGACGAGGATTCCAATTGAGATGGGAACAGCAATCAACCAAGGGGCGGGGACACGGAAAGACGCGACCATCGGCGCGCCGATAGTGGCAGTGATTGCGGCGATCAGCCAAATTCGTCTGAAAACGGCGCTTTCCTCTGCCGATATTTGAGAGGCCGCTTCTTCGTTCATGGTCTAAACTTAACCTCCATGCGATTGCGCTGCAAATTCACGAATCGACCGAACTCCCACAATAGCAACGATACTACCCACCACGATGCAATCAACAATGAACATCCAAATCGACAACATCTGAACACCAAATACCAGCCAAGCGGGCCTGTGATGTTCCACGCAATAGTCTTCCAAATATGTCAGCGCAATAGCCATCGCGAAAATCACAATTGCGATAACAAAATGCTGCACCGAGTGCAAAAGCAGCTTCCGAAGCTTGAGACTGAAGAGCCTCGACATTGGCCAATTCCATTACCAAGACGCGGCCTTCCAGTCACGCTCATACTTGGCACATGTCGCCCCCCAAGCAACACTGCAGGAGTCCGCGAATCATTTCTTGAATTACCCTCCATGAAGATCTGTGATATCTGTGCCAAAACGGTCACGCGCCTCGACCCCGGCCCGCCCGAACTGGAATCGGTGGAGATCTGCGAGGAGTGCTCCCGGGACCTTCTTAGGCGCTTCGCGGGCGGCGAACGGCGGCTGGCAGAGATGAAACGACAGATGCGCGACACGGCGATCACGGAGTGGAAGAGGGAGCGAGGGGCGAAGGGCGGCGCCTTCTCTTGTTTGTCGAGTGGGTAGCGCAATTGACGCCGAAATCACTCCTTCCACACCTCTGCTGTCAGCGGCAGCACATTAAGCTCAGCACGGGCTTCGCGCCAAGTGGGGTAGTGCGCGTCCAGGATGGCGATGAAACGCTCGCTATGCCGCGGCTCCAACAGATGGACCATTTCGTGGACAATAACGTATTCGAGTAAGTCTTTGGGTTTCTTCGCAAGTTCGGTGTTCAGGCGGATGTGTCCTGCCCGATGATTGCAGCTTCCCCACTTGGTTTTCATCCGCTGTAGGAAATACCCGGAAACCTTCACATCCAGCTTTGATTCCCATTTCTGGATGATCACCGGCACGACCTGATGGAGGAGAGCCTTGTGCCAGGCACCCCTCCCGTTCTCGGAAATGGGTCCCATACCGCAGTATCGGGGTGATCCTCGTCGACTTGTCTCTCTCCACGCCGTCGTTCCTGGCCATCGAAGCCCGGCGAACCGTGGCTTGACAACCTGTCCGTAGGTGGTATATTGTTGCAGCGCAATAGGTTGCCATTGACTTCTCTCCCGCCTCAGGGTATCATAAAAATGCTCGCACAAGTTGACTTACGAAAGCAGGGGTGGTCTTGGGAAAGTGATAGGGCGGCGGAAGGGGCGGGATGGGGCAGCGTCCCGATCCAGTACATCATATGACGGAGGCAACGTGAGTAATCATCAGGTCAGTCAATCCGACTTTCCCGTGCAGTCGAACACAAGTCAGCGGAGATGCAAGACAACGGCCGTCAACTGGAACCGGGTCGACTGGAGCAAGACCAATACTGAAATCGGAAAAGAGACTGGATGCAAGGTGTCATATGTCTCCAGAAAGCGGTGCGAGATTGCTCCCGATACGAGGCACCATTTTCATTATCGGAAGGAAACTTGGCAGCGGATCGACTGGCAGGGAATGACCAACAGCGAAATCGCACGCATCACGGGTAAATCGAAGAGCGTCGTGAGTAAATGGCGCTGTGATTTCGCTCCCGATACTGCGAAACCGAAAACGAGGCGGCGTTGGTGCGAATATCAGCAGTGCTATTGCCTGATGAACAGGTTTTACAATCCATTAAGATGCCGGGACGAATATCGACATTGTCCCCATCCCGTGCCCGAAGAACTGATCTCCGAGCACCGCCGACAGCGACAGAAATATCTTCAGAGTCAAGATACGCAGCTCTGAAGTCCCGACGGCTTTGCTCGCCAACATCTCGTCCACATCCCACAAAGCGTGATTGGGAATTCGCTCCCGAACTTCCAATGTCCACTGCATTTATCTATTGACACGGTCGTGCTCAGGCCGCCTGTGGCGGCGGACGCACAATTCGCCAGTCCTCCTTTTGATCTTCATTTGTGGACGTGGTTTACTCTTGCCCGTTCGCACAAGCGGTCGCACAAGGCGGCCATCCGAAGCGCACAGAGCACATGATGAATGAATCAAACATGAAATAAGAAGGCGAGGTAACGCGGATGGTACCCGCATTACCTCGCCGGAGAGATCCGCCGGAGGCGTAGTCCCTCGCACTGAATCGACTATCGCCAATCGCAGAACGCGTGTCAATGCGTTCTAGGCGGTCTCTCCTCCGAGAAAACAATAGACAGGAGGAGCAGATGAAAAAGAAACCCAGCGGGTCGCAAGATGTCGATTCGACAACGGACAAACCGGTCGCCGCCGTCAACAAGATCCTGAACATCGAATTGGCGACGAGAGACGACGTGCACCAGAGACGAGTCGATACAGGGCGACGTGGCGCGAGAACCATCACGTTGACAAGACCCGCCTATCTGGCTGGGTGGATACGGCGAATCGCCGCCGGCGACGTGGGGGCTGCCAAGGGATGTGACCGGAGCGAGGATGAAGCAGCATGGTACAGAATCTTGCTGTTCACGGGCGTCCTCGCGATGTTCGTCATGGTCGACGAAGAAAGACGGTCGATTAAGATCGATCCTGAGTGTGTGCCCTTTCTCAACGCGCTCGACTTCGCGGTCACCGATGAACATCCGGAACGACTTGACGACCTGATGGCGCACCACGAGCCGCTGACCATCGAGTTGCCTCCGGCCGATGACTTGTCGAAGCGGCTACTGGTGATCGCCAGTCACGAATTGCGGGCACAAAGGGGACAGACGTTGCCTGCCCCTAAAAACGATATTGATCGAGATCTTCGCTACGCCTGGATGGCTACCGGTCTGACAACCGCTATCCGAGCGGAAGCCGCAAGCAGGACCACCAAAAACTGCGAGAATGCTGCACTGGCATGGTTGAGCTATCTCGGTGATTTCTTCCGCGCTTATCCGTGGCCGACAAAGACCGGAGCCAGTCTGCAATGAACACCTCCCAGAGTGATAGCGCGATAAAACGCGCCGATGAAAAACATGACCTCGAGCAGCATCCGCTCGCTCGGCTGATCATCCCGCCCATGGCGGAGGGACAGCACCGCGCGTTTCTCGACGACATTCGCGCCAACGGTCTGATCGACCGGCGAGTCGTTCTGCACGAGAATAAGGTTCTTCGTGGCTGGGCGACTTATAGAGCCTGCATTGAACTGGAGATCCAACCCGAATTCGAACAGTTCACGGGGGCCGATCCGCTCGCGTTCGTCATCAGTTCCGATCTTCATCGCCGCCACCTCGACGATCCCCAGCGTGAGGCGCTCGCCGCCGCGGTGCTTGAGGAGTGGTGCCCGCAGTATCGAACTGACGCGGAGAAGCGGCTGCACCTTTCTCAAGGTCGCGGCAAGAAAAAGGTAGCGTCAGATGGCGCTGGGTTTTCTGCGACAGGCAAGGCTTCAAAACAGGTTGCTGCGACCTTCAACGTCTCGACCCGCCAAGTCGAACGCGCCATCAAGTTGAAGAAGGAGGACCCCGCTAGGTTCGAACAGGTCAGGTGCGGGGGAATAACCGTCACGGAGGCGCTCAACGACATCGTGAATGAGCGGAAATTCGCGACCCTTGGGCAACTCCAACAACTGTGGACCCCCAACGACAAGACGCAGTTCCAGGATCGCTGCCAAATCCGGTGTGGCGACTTCGTTCGTTTCCTCGAGGAACCGCCGCTCCCGTACGATCACATTGTGACCGACCTGCCCTATGACGAAGCGTCATTGCCGATGTACGGCAAACTGGCTGAAATCGCCGCACGGAAACTGCCCGCGCACGGGATGCTGGTATGTATGGTCGGTCATTATTATTTACCCGAGATTCTTGAAACGATGTGCCGGCACGTGCGTTACCGCTGGACGGCGGCTTACATCCAGTCGGGTGCCGGCAACGCGACGGTTCGTGGGGGGGCGCAAGCGAATGCCTTCTGGAAGCCGATCCTTATATTCGGTTCAACGGCGTGTGGCGTAATCAATTGTGACAAAGTCGTCGCCGAACCGGCTGACGATTTTTGGACTTCGCAACATCCATTTCCCGCCGACCCACACGCGTTCACCGAGTTGTTGAGGTACCTGCAAATCCCGCCTGGCGCAGTCGTCGCAGACCCGTGCATGGGGACCGCTGTGACCGGTGTCGCCTGTCTGCGCCGCAACATTCGTTTTATCGGGGCTGACATTGAGCAGTCTTACGTCGCTCTCGCGCGTCTCCGCATCGGCCAGGAATGGGACAGGATCCGGGGAGGTGTGGGATGAGTCGCGTCGATGTCTGCAAAGGAGTGACTGCTGCCGAGTTGATGAACATGAAATTCGGCAAACACAACCACAACTCCATCGTCCAGGCATTGCTCACCGAGGGTCTCAATGTCCTCGGAGCGACCAAGGGGCAGGGCAAATCATTCATGGCGCTCGACGTGGCGGTCGCCATCGCCGAAGACGGTCTTTTGTGGAATGCCTTCCGCGCAACCGAAGGCGATGTCCTGTTCTTGGCACTGGAGGACACGATGGAGCGCTTGAAGCGTCGCCTCGAAATGCGCGGGGGATCTTCTTCCGAGCGGATTACGTTCGTTGCAATGGGAGGTTGGAACAGGCTGA
Organism: Verrucomicrobiia bacterium; assembly: GCA_049511095.1. Classification (GTDB taxonomy): domain Bacteria; phylum Verrucomicrobiota; class Verrucomicrobiia; order Palsa-1439; family Palsa-1439; genus Palsa-1439. The sequence continues at coordinate 10,758 of JBEKYJ010000007.1, read as the reverse complement.
ACGAAGGGGGGCTGACGGCGCTGGACGAATGGATGCAAGAAAAACCCGAGACCAAGTTGATTGTGTTGGACACGTTGGGCCGTGTCGCCGATGTCGGCGGAAGCTATGACGCGACCACCAGCACATATGGAATGTTGTCGAGGTTCGGTCACGCTTACCACATCGCAATCCTGGCGACCCACCATCTGACCAAGAAAGGCAGCAAGGATCCGTTCCTCAGCTTCCTCGGTTCCACCGGCATTGGCGGGGCGGCGGATACTTTGCTGGCTCTGAAGCGACCGCGATTCAACGCGGACGCGGTTCTCGCCGTGACCGGCAAGGACATCGAGGAAGTGGAACTGGCGGTTCGCTTCGACAGGCACTGCGGGACCTGGTCGGTCATCGGAGCGGCGTCGGACATCTGCCTGACCGATGAACGCCAAATCGTCCGGGACATAATCGCAGACCATGGAAAACCGCTGACCTGCGACGACATCCGGCTGGCTATGGCGAAGAAGGGTGTCGTCAAGAGGCCGGGAGCCGTTCGGGTCCTGCTCACCCGTATGGTAGCCAGCGGCGAGGTTGGTCGGGCCGGGCGGGGACGGTATGTCGTGGAACGGGAGAAGTTACAGTTGTTACCGACCTTACACGGTCGGGATGGCACGGCGGAAACCTGTAACAATGGTAACAAGATCGCGGCGCCAAGTTCGACCGAAGACGCGCAGGCTGATCCGTCCGCGCAGTCCTTGACAAACCCGAGCGAGAGCGATGCGGAACCGGCGAGCGGAACGACATCGGGGCAGTCGCCTCTCGATGGCCATCCTGCCGTTGGCGTGATCACAGGGTCAGCGCGCCCAACCATTCCGGTAGGTAGCCCGTCCGCCCTTGCGATGTCCACGGCCGGGATCGTCGTGGACCACCTTCATGACGACCGCGTGTTGCCTGGCGAGGGCACGATCAAGGCAATGGCACCCGCGCAACCCGATGCGACCGTCGCGAGGCCTTCGCCCAGCATCCAGATTGTCGAAGCCACCACCGCCACGGATGCACCGTCGCCTGATCCCTTCACCTCCGTCACCACACAGGAGTCGGCGTCGGACGAGGGCGTCGCCGCACGTGCAAGCACGCTTGTCACGACGCCACCGCCGGCAATGGACCGCGCAATGGTGCAAGCATTGCATCTGGCACTGCACGGCTTTGAGGACGCGACTGAGCGCTGGCAGGCGCTGCGAGAACGTGGTGCGTCGGATCAGCAGCTTCAACACGCAATCGCTTGTGAGTTCGGCCTTGGAGGTGGTGGTCTCGGTTACGAATTCAAGGGCGGCAAGAATCCCCGCATCAGGCTCGCGACGGGCCAAACCCTGAAGGGCAAGGCCCTGTTGCGCGCTGCACGCGGTCTCCTCGGAATCCCCCATTTTGGGGGTATCGACATCACGCACAAGACGACCGAACACACGAAAAATGTAGAAATGAAACCGGAGCCCGAAAGGACCATATGCCCCCAATAGCATCCGTCAATATCTTCGAGAATTTCACATTCGATTTTGACGATCCAAAAATCGACGCAGCGGTGGCGCGGTGCTCGATGTGTGTCGCGATAAACTCGTGGCACTTTTCACATCCCCAACCGAGTGACGACGAATGGCAAGCTTTCCACGACAGCGCGTCCATGATTACGGCCAGCGTCTGCGGGCTCGTGGCTCAACAGAGCGACAATCCTGCCCAGTGGCTGGGGGGCCACATGCCCCTGATCATGACCGAGGTGAGGTGCCGTACCCGTGAGGCGATGAATTATCTCCGTACAGGACGCTGGGAATGAAAGTGACCACCTTGCCTGAAGAGACTGCAGCATTTGTATGATTAGCAGACGAGGAAAACAACTGAAACACACGGAGGACAAGAACATGGACAACGACACCACGAAGTGCGGACCCGAAGACAGCAAAGCGCCGGATGAACAGAAGCTAGGACCCACCCAGCACGCCACCCCGGAGCTGAACCCGGATGACTTAGCACTGCTTCATCAGATCTACACTTACTCTGTCGAGTGTCTCGCAATAGATGGCCAGCTACCCCCGACTGCGTACGTTCGAGTGGGCGCGTCACCGCTAATGCCGGGTTTGAAAACGGGCGAGATCAGCGCCGTGGTTATGCAAATGCCCGAAAGTATTGAGGACAAAGACTACGCGGTGAAAACACTGCGGCAGTGCGCCCATTCACTGGATGCCGACATGCTCCTCCTGGTGGTTGAGTCTTGGCGGGTCCCGTTCAGCCCAGAAGAAGCCCAACGCATCCGGGAGACGGGTGTCTTTGTGCGCCCCTCCCAGGACCCCCGAAGGATCGAGGTCGTGTCGATCTCGGTCCAAAAACCCGGCGGCCACATCTGGACGGCCTGTGTGGCGATCAGGCGCGACCTGAATGGTCGACCTTCCATTCCTGCCGGCCCGCCTCAACTGAGGTATTCTCGGGAAGCCACGGGCCGGTACGCCAACCTTCTTGATGGCAACGGCGACCACCCGTCGCGGTCGTAACGCGTGCGACCGATCAAACGTCATGAAACCAACCCCGCAGCCGACACCCTCGGGCACCAACGACCTGCTGACGCTCGCCGAGGCAACCTATGACAGAACCAGCACCAACTAAGAAATCCCACTTAAGGCTTGGCCTTTCTTCGTCGCGGCCCGAAAACACTGGGCCCGATGAAATCATTACGCAAATTGGGCGGGCGATCACAAACGGAGACCGGACGCAAATCTTCGCTTTGGCAAACCAGTTGGTCGTCAATGGTAATGGACAACCAAACGAGACTGAGGAAGGACTCGATCTACACCAAGTCGCTCGGATGCTCACCGTTTCGGAACGCAGCGTCTGGCGCCTCGTGGCACGTGGGGAGCTTGCAGGCCCTGTGCATATCGGTCGTTCCTGCCGCTGGATTGCCGCAGATTTGCATGAGTACTTGCAGCGCATCAAAAGCAAGCGCCGCTGATTCGCTATGTGGGTAACCCTCGATGATCTGCTACATTTGCAAACGGAAGGGCCGCCGTCTCTGGCGCGGACGCTATCGACTGGACGGACAGACGAAGATCACGGAGGTCCCACTACGCACGAGCGACAAGCGGGTTGCGGACCAGCGCTTGCGGGATCTCGTCAGCGAGACGCAATTGGAAGATGCCGGCCTCATCCAGCCAAAATCGCTGAGAGCTGCCGCGCTGCGGAATCTCACCGAACACCTTGATGACTTTGTGGCTGACCTCCACACGATGAAACGTTCGGACAAGCACGTCGCGAACGTCGAGTTTCGAGTGAAGCGGCTCATCCAGGATTGCGAATGGAAGCGGGCGGGAGACGTGAGCACGGATTCGTTCGTCACTTGGCGGGGACGGCAGACACTCGCGGCCAAGACTCTCAATGACTACCTCGGTGCGATTGCATCCTTGCTCAATTGGATGAAGCATAAGAGACGCATTTCTGACAACGCCTTGGAGACCGTGGAGCTCGTGGACACCAGCGGTGTCGAGACCCGCATCCGACGGGCATTCACCGATGACGAGATGGAGCGATTGCTCGACGTCGCCGGGGTGTACCGTCCCGTTTACCTCATGGCGGTTTGTACCGGCTTGCGGCGGTCGGAGTTGGCAGGATTGCTCTGGAGCGACTTGAAGCTCGATGCCACGGTGCCAGTCGTCAACGTCCGAAAGTCGATTGCGAAGGATGGCAAGGACGCCAGCATCCCGCTGCATGTGGACCTCGTGTCAGCATTGCGGGAGTTGCGGAACGGAGCCGGCGACGAAGCGCCGGTCTTCACGCGGGTGCCACGGATCGAGCGCTTCCGTCGCGACCTGAAGAAGGCTGGCATCGCGTACGTGGACTCCCAAGGGCGCTTCGCTGATTTCCACGCTCTGCGGAAGACCTTCGACACGAACCTGCAGCGGAATGGTGTCTCGCCGCGGGTCGTGATGGAGCTGATGAGGCATAGCGACATCAGACTGACGATGGAGACCTACACCGACGCGTCTCGGTTGCCCACCGGCGAAGCCATCAAGATATTACCCAGTTTCAATGGATAGAATTCAGGCCCACAACTGGGCCCACAAGAAATGGTCGCAATGGGTCACGGCGTGTCGCAGCCTGTCACGGCAAACAGAGTGGAAGTTGCGGGGAAACCCACTGGGGGCCAGTAACTTTGGCACGATTTGACACGAATTGTCGTGAGGAGTCACAAATGGCAATTGGCGGGAGTGACGGGGCTCGAACCCGCAACCTCTGCCGTGACAGGGCAGCGCTCTGAACCAGTTGAGCTACACCCCCAGCCGCTTGCAGCGGAAATCCGAAGATCAGAAACCCGAAATCCAAAACAATCCAGTCTCAGCACACACCCTTCGAGCTTCGAATTCCCCTGCGCCAGCAGGGAATGGGCGCTAAAGGACTTGAACCTTTGACCCCCTCGGTGTAAACGAGGTGCTCTAGCCAACTGAGCTAAGCGCCCGGAACTACAAAGCATTACAGGCAAAGGAGCCCCTTGTCAACGCTGTGCGTTGGCGTCCCTACAGCGTTGGCGTATAAGTACTATGGTGAAGTGGGCTCCGAAAGGAGTGAACGATGTATCAAAACATCCTCTTCTGTACGGACGGTTCGCCCGCCGCTGACGTGGCCGGCGATTACGCGGTCTGGTTTGCGAAAAGACTCGGCGCACACCTGTGCGCCCTGTACATCACGGACATCCGTTTGCTCGAAGGGCCCTGGATGACCGATCTGTCGAGTGCGGTCGGCGCCCAAGCGTATTCAGCGCTCTTGCCGCAACTCGAGCGCATCCAAAGCGAGAAGGCTGCCACCATCCTCGCCGCCGTCAAGAAACGCTGCCACGATGCTGGCGTCACCTGCGAGACAGTTCACGAAACCGGTAGACTCATGCAAGTCATGCTCGATAACGAGAGCCGCGCCGACATGGTGGTGCTCGGTCAACACGGCGAACACGCGGCCTGGACGGGTGGCATACTCGGCTCAACCGTCGAGCGCATGGTGCGCGCTTCCGTCAAACCGTGCCTGGTCGCCCCGGAGAAGTTTCATCAAATCCAACACATGCTCATTGCCTGCGACGGTAGCGCCGAATCGAGTAAAGCCCTGCGCGCGGGAATCGCGCTCGCCCCCGTACTCGGGTCGAAAGTGACAATCACGACCGTCGCGGCGCTCGGCGGCGAAGACGCAGCATCGGAGATCCTGCACAAGGCCAAACAGCAGGCGCTCGAGGGCGGGGTCGAGGCGCGCTTGGAGCTTTCGCACGGCAATCCGGAAGCGGAAATCCTTCAAATCAGGGAAACGGTCGGCGCCGACCTCATCGTCATGGGCGCATACGGCCACACGCGCATCCGCGAACTCGTCGTCGGCTCGACCACCTCGCACGTCATGCACAAGGCGAACGTGCCGGTGCTGCTGGTTCGGGGTGCGTGACGAAGAGGCAAATCTGGCTGGTTCGGGTGATATCTTGGCATGAAAGCAATGCTTCTTTCTCATCCAGGCCCGGCGGAGCAATCTCCGCTCGAACAAACGGATCTTCCCGCGCCAACACCCGGCGATGATGAAGTGTTGCTGCGCGTTCACGCGTGCGGGCTTTGCCACACCGACTTGCACACGGTCGAGGGTGAGATTTCCGGCAGGCTGCCGGTCGTGCCGGGTCACCAGATTGTAGGTGTGGTTGAAAAGATCGGCAGGAACGCCGGCCTGTTCCATGTCGGCGACCGTGTGGGCATGCCGTGGTTGCGACACACGTGCCGCGAATGCGAGTTTTGCCGCAGCGGCCGAGAAAATCTCTGTGAGCGCGGGCAGTTTACTGGTTTTCACGTCAACGGCGGGTACGCAGAATACGCTGTCGCACCAGCCGCGTTCGCTGTGCCGGTTCCCGACCGCTTCGACGATGCGCATGCGGCCCCGCTGCTGTGCGCTGGGATCATCGGCTACCGTGCGTTGCGCCTGAGCAACGTGCGACCGCAGCAGACCCTCGGCCTGTATGGGTTTGGAGCCTCGGCGCACATCGCGATCCAGATTGCCATGCGCTGGGGTTGCGAAGTATTTGTGGCGACGCGCGGCGCGGAACATCAACGCTTCGCCAAAGAGTTGGGCGCGACGTGGGTGGGCCGCGCCGAGGACGTTCCGAGCGGCGCGTTACATGCCGCCGTGATCTTCGCGCCGGCGGGATCGCTCGTGCCCGAAGCGCTCCGCGCGCTGCACAAAGGCGGCACGCTGGCGCTGGCAGGCATTTATATGACGCCGATTCCCGAAATGAAATACGAGCGGCTCTACCACGAACGCGTCGTGCGTTCGGTCGCCAACGCGACGCGGGACGATGCGCGGCAGTTGATGCAACTGGCCGGACAAATCCCCATCCGCGCGGAAGTGCAGACGTTCCCGCTCGCCGACGCCAACCGCGCGCTGCTGGCATTGAAGCGGAGCGAAATCCACGGCGCAGGCGTGTTGATGATTTGAAAGTGTGACGGCTGCCGCTATACTCCGCGGATGCGCCAAGGCTGGATTCGTTTCGACCGCAATGAACTGGCCGGCGCGTTCGGCGATATCGGGACCGATTTGCCGCTGATTGTCGGGATGATTCTGGCGGCGGGACTCGACAGCGCGAGCGCGTTGATCATGTTCGGGGTGATGCAGGTATTCACGGGATTGCGATATGGCATTCCGATGCCCGTGCAACCATTAAAGGCCATGGCGGCGCTGGTGATCGCGCAGAAACTGAGCGGCAGTGTGCTCTTCGGCGGCGGACTGGTGATTGGGGTGATCATGCTGGTGCTCACCGTGACGGGCTTGATCGAATGGCTGGCGCGTGTCGTGCCGAAAACCGTGGTCCGCGGGATTCAATTCGGCCTTGGACTGCAACTCGCGTCGCTGGCGCTGAAGGATTACGTGCAGGCGGACGGCGCGGCCGGTTACGTGCTGGCGGCGGTCGGCTTTGTGATCACGATTGCGTTGATGGGCAACCGGCGGTTTCCAGCGGCGTTGTTTGTGATCGCGCTCGGCATCGTCTACGCGTTTATTTTCAAGATCGACTTCAGCGCGGTGTGGCACGGTGCAAGTCTTCATCTGCCGCGGCTGCAGGTGCTCACCCGACAGGATTTACTGACCGGCCTGGTCGTGTTGGCCGTGCCGCAGATTCCGCTGTCGCTGGGAAACTCGATTCTGGCGACCCGACAGGTGGCGGAGGATTTTTTCCCCGAGCGGCCCTTGACGATTCGCGCGATCAGTTCCACGTATTCGATTATGAATCTGATCAATCCATGGTTTGGCGGCATCCCGACCTGTCATGGTTCGGGCGGGATGGCGGGGCACTATACGTTCGGAGCGCGCACAGGCGGCTCGGTTATTATCTATGGATGCCTCTACTTGGTGCTGGGCCTGTTTTTCAGCGGCTGTTTCGCACAGATGATCCAGGTTTTCCCAAAGCCAATCCTTGGTGTGATGCTGGCGTTTGAGGGCCTAGCGATGCTGCTGCTGGTCCGGGACATCGCCAGCTCGAAAGCTGACCTGCTCATCGCCATGGTGGTCGGCCTGATGGCGGTCGGCCTGCCGTACGGGTATGCAATCGGATTGATCATTGGCACCGCGCTCGTGTATCTCTGGCGCAATCGGCATCCAGCGATATGAACCCCATCATCGCCATTACGCCCGAAGCAATCACGCTGCCGACGCGGATTGATGGGCGCGGATCGTTTTGCGGGGTGTCGTACTCGGAGGCCATCGAGTTGGCCGGCGGCATGCCGCTTATTGTCCCACTCACCCGCGATCGGCAGGTGCTCGATCACTACCTCGACACCTGCGCCGGCTGGTTGCTGCCGGGCGGCGGCGATGTCTGCGCGAAGTTTTACGCGCCACATATGTCCGCCACGCTGAAAAAGAGGATCGACGGTGCGGATGAAGTACGCGACGAGATGGAAATCTACGTATCGCGCCAACTGGCCGAACGCGACCAACCCGTGTTCGGAATCTGTCGCGGAATCCAGGTGATGAATGTCGCGCTCGGCGGCACGCTTATTCCGCACTTGGACGGTCACCGCCATCCAAAGCCCGACGCCTTCGCCCATAAGATCGAGTGGACGAAGAATGGGAAACTGAAGAGGGCGATGGATGGTTTCGACCGCGTGAATACCAGCCACCACCAAGCGGTGGATCGCGTCGCGCGCGGTCTTGAAGTCGTCGCGCGCGCGCCCGACGGGATCATCGAGGCGATGGAGAGACCGGGTGCGCGATTCTGCTGCGCAGTACAATTCCACCCCGAACGGCTGGTGAAAAAGTTTCCGCAATTTCTGGGGCTATTCAGAGAGTTTGTGAAGTCGTGTCGCGGCAGTCGGTGACCGCCACGCCTGGATCGCCTAGCTTGGCGGAACGGGCTGCGCGGCAGGCTCCGTTTCTTCGGCTGGTGGCGTTTGGACTGGCGGGGCCTTGGGTTTGTACTCGACTCGTTCCGCAAGAATGACGGAATTTGCCCAGTCTTGGAAAAGCGCCTCGCGATTCCGCGCAAGCAGCGCCGCTTCCAGTTGCTTCTTCTCCTTCTCGGAGTCTTCGGACTTTGGCGGCAGGCGTTGTTTGAGGTGGAAGAAGAGCCCCCCCTGCGTCGTCACAACGAGATCGCTGATGGAGTTCGTGGCCATCCCAATCACCATTTCTTTGACACGCTCTTTGACCTGGCTTTCGAACGGCAAACTGGCCGTCTCCTCATCGTGGGCGAACGGCTCGGTCGTCTTCACCTTGAGACCGAGGGCGGCGCAGGCGTCCGTGAAACTCTTGCCGGCGGCGAGGGCGGCCTTGACCTTGGTGTCGAGTTCCTGGCCCTGCTTGACCGTCGCGTTGAAGGCCAACTGCCGCTTCATGCGGTCAACGACCTGATCCTTGACTTCCTCGAGGGTCGGGATTTCGCTCGGCTTGCTGGCGACGTATTCCAGCACGTAATAACCATTCGTACCATGCACGGGATCGCTGAAGGGCACTTCCGGGCTCAGCGAGAACGCAGCCAGGTTGAATTGTTGGCCGGCATCGACGCCGCTGACCGCGCTGCGCAAATCAAAAAACTCTGTCTCCTTGGGCGTGAGACCTGACTCGGTGGCGACCTTCGCGAAATCGGGGCGGGCCGTGCCGGGTTCATGCACAAGTTTCACAGAGAGCCCGGTCGCCCGGTCGCCGGCGAGCCGGTCGGCGCGCAGATCCAGCAGGTCTTTCTTCACTTCATCTTTCACGTCCGCCAACGGCTTGGGTTTCTTCTCCGCATCGAGGTATTCGTCCTTGTTCCGGTCGTAATACTCGGCGATCTCGTCGTCTGCGAGCGTCACGGATTTTCTGGCGTCGGGAACCGTGAAATACACATACCGGACTTTGACCAACGCGGGCTTGCGGAACTTCTCGCGATTCTGTTCATAGAATGCCTTGGCCTCGTCGTCCTTGACGTCGAGGGGCTCCTTGCGGTCGGCGGCGTTGAATTCGACGTAGTCGATGATCGCCTGTTCGCGCAGAGGCACATAGGCGAGCTGCAGCGCGGTCGGTGTGACCTTTGCCGCCGTGGCGATCAGCGCTTGCAGTTGTGACAACAATATCTCTCCGCGCATGGTTTCCTCGAACTGCGCTTCGCTGACGCCGAGATTGTTGAGGTAAATCACGTAGCGCTGATAGCGGTCGGGATCGAATTGCTTCTGCTCGTTAAGAAGAGGGGGCTGCGCGCGAATTTCCCGGACCACCTCTTCGTCGCTGGCCCGCAGGCCCAACTCCCTGGCTTTCCGCAGGAGAATGAGACGCTGGATGGCTCGGATGTTAATTTCATCCTCGACTTGAAGCGTACCGGGGGGACGGTGGCCGCTGCCCAGGACGATGTCAGTCATCACCGCGTCGCGAGCGGCTTGAAACTCGGCAAAGTCGACCGGCTTGCCGCCGAGCATCGGTAACTGCGAGCGCTGCTGTTTCACGCTCCCCGAGGGGCCGAACATTACCAGAAAACCCGGCAGCATCAGTAAGAGCACACCCGCCAGAATCCAAGGCATGTATTTCCGCACCCGTTCGCCATGAGCAATGAACATAGGACCGTTTCTCCCGTAATAAGGAGTTGTGAGAATACCCGCGACCCCCACCATCGTCAAACGCCAAAATTGCTGGTAGACTACCGCCCACCATACATGAGAATCGTCGCCGACCCAAATATCCCGTTTGTGCAGGAGGCGTTTGGCCCGCTGGGCGAGGTGCGACTGGTGCCCGGGCGTGAGATCACCGCGGGCGCGGCGCGCGATGCGGATGTGTTGCTGGTGCGGTCAGTCACGCCGGTCAACGCCGCGCTGCTGGACGGCAGTCAGGTGAAGTTTGTCGCCACCGCCACCATCGGCATCGACCACGTTGATCAACAACATCTGTTGCGAAGGGGAATCGGTTTTGCCAGCGCGCAGGGCAGCAATGCGAATTCGGTGGCGGAGTACACCGTCGCGGCGATACTGGAGATCGCGCGTCGGCAGAAATTCCGGCTGCGCGACAAAACGATCGGGGTGGTCGGTGTCGGTAACGTCGGTTCGCGCGTCGTGCGCTACGTCGAGGCGCTCGGCCTGCGTGTGTTGCAGAACGATCCCCCGCGTCAGCGCGCGGAGAAACTGCCGCACTTCGTATCGTGGGAACGCGCCCTTGCCGAGGCCGACATCATCACGCTGCACGTGCCCCTGACGCGTGCGGGTCCGGATGCGACATTTCATCTGTTCGACAAGGACAAGCTCGCCCTGTTGGAACAGCGCAGGCCGGTGGTTTTCAATA